>CAUZEQ010000109.1:0-14130 GCA_963578885.1 Planctomycetota bacterium | reverse complement strand
TTCTTCTTGGTGGCCGGTTTCTTCTTGGCAGCCGGTTTCTTCTTGGCAGCCGGTTTCTTCTTGGCAGCCGGCTTCTTCGCAGCCGGTTTCTTCTCGGCCGGCTTCTTCTCGGCCGGCTTCTTCTCGGCCGGCTTCTTCTTGGTGGCCGGTTTCTTCTCGGACGGTTTCTTGCCTGGCAGCGGCACGCTGTCGGGGATCTTCCGTATGTCCTTGTCCTTGTCCTTGTCCTTGTCCTTGGTGTCGGGCTGCGACTTGGGATCGGGCGCCCCCGGATTCCCGCCGGTCAGGCTCTCGAGCAGTCCAGGCGGGAAGGGATCACCTCCGGTTCCGATTCCCGTTCCGGCGGCACCCAGCGGTGAGGTCGCCAGGGGAGCGGGAGTTTCAGAGACCAGGAAGAACCACTTGTAGAATTCTGCAGCGTCGGGGTGTTGCAGCGACTCGCAACGGCTCCTGGCGAGTTCCTTGTAGGGGCCGTCGGTTGCTTCCAGTTTCCGGTAGGCGGCGACCGCCTTGTCGATCGACTCCTTGGTTCCCTCGCAGGTCGCTTCGGCCACGACGGCCAACCCGAGCAGGGCACGCTGACGCAATTCCGATCCCTCGGACGAGTTGTCCCGGACGCTCTTGAAATCGTCTTTCGCCTTGGTGATGTCAGCGATGCTGGTGCTCAGAATTCGTTGAGCCCCCTTGCGTCGATTGGCGCTTCTGTCGGAACGGTAGCCGCGTTGCAGCGACAGCCTCAGCCGCGTCTCGGCCCGAAGCAGCCGTGCCCAGGACCGGACCTCCGGGTCGGCGTCTTCGTTCTTGTTGAGGAAATTGGTGTAGACCTGTTCCCGCAAGTCGCTCACCCCCGTCAGCACACCACCGTCGTCCAGGCTACTGATCATCGCCTTGTTGACTTCGGTGGGGACCCCGATCCAGTTCCCCCAAGTGACCTCATTGGCCTGGGCCGAGGTGCCCTGGTAGAGGCCCCAGCCGATGCCGACGACGAGCAGCCCGGCGGCGACCCAGGTCCCGATCAGCCGTTGCTGGTGCTGGGGATGATCGGGGCGGAAGAAGTCCTTGAAGACCCCGATGATCGGGGCGAACATCAGGCCCAACTCGCCGGAAGCCGCCGGTCGCGACACACGACTCGAGCTGGACTCCTCGGACTGGCTGGCCGCCGAATCGGTTTCCGGAGCGGGTGAATCGGCCATGATTTCAGGGGGTTTTATGGAGGGGGTGTGAGGCTTGATGCGGAGCGTGAGAACCGCTCGGGGAGGGGTCACGCGGGTCAGGAACGGGGCCCTGCGGCGGCGGAGCGCGCGAGTATACGGTTTGCTGCGAACGAGCGTCAAGGGGGGGCGTCAGGAGGCAAACGGCCGAGGCGACTAGCCGCCCGAGCCGATGCGGACGGTGAATTCGGCGGGAAACGGCACGCTGCCGTCGCGGCGGCTGCGGCCAACCAGGCGGAACTCGACCAACGACGCAGGGACCAGGAAATACAGCGCCCCGTCGCCCTCGTACAGACACCTCAGGTCCTGGCGACCGGTTCGAGCAATCAAGTGGTGACCCAGGCCTCCGACCAGGGCCGTCAAGCCAACCGACTCGCGGTAGCCGCTCCAATCCTCGAACGCCAGGTCCTCCGCGACAGCCGCCTGCCAGTCACTCAACAGCCGGCCCAGGGATCCGGCAAGGTCCTCGCGACGGAGCCCGTCGAGTCGACTCGACTGCGACTCGGCAAACGCCCGCAGGCTCTCGGTCTGACCCATCCCGACTCGAACCAGCCGGAACTCCCTGGCCGGGTCGACCCGCACCTGCATCTTCCCGTCCGACTCGACAAACGCCAGCACCATCATGTTGCTGCGAACTCGCCCGGGCCGTTCCCCGAGACTCGCAATCAGCTCGGCATACGCCTCGGAACGAGACTCCATCAGTTCCGGATCGATCGACCTGGGCTCCAGCACCTCGGCCGTCACGTACGACGCACTCAGCTCCCCTTCCAGAGAGCCTCGGAACCGACTCGGGTCGTTCAGAAACCAGAGCACCGTGATCGCCAGCAGCAGGATCCCGCCGCACGCCAGCGGAAACCCCATTCCCCCTCTCTTGCGACGACGACGACGGACTCGGCTGGATATCGACGCCTGCGGCCGCGATTGGAATTCCGGCACCACGTCGGGCACCACGTCCGGATCGGTGGCTGAGGTGGCTGAGGTGGCTGAGGGTGATGCTGCGGTGGTTGATTCTGGCCGGGGCACGACGAGCGTGGTGCCGCATTTCGGGCAGGCTCCCTGTTTGCCGGCGGCCTGATCCCCGATGCGGATCGCCGCGGTGCAATACGGGCAATCGAACTCGATGGCCATCCCCGGCTCCTCGGTCGTGTCCACCTTCGGCAACAGGCCTGCGGCGGATCCGCCCCCTGTGCTTGGAGTGATTCAATCCGCCGCAGGCGGGCTAGTCGTCCTGTTCGACGAACACCGGCTTGAGCAATCGGTCGACGGGTGCGAAGTCATCCTTGAGCACCCCGCCCCAGCGTGTCGCGGCGGCCCAGTTGACGACCGAATCCCACTGGTTTCGGTCCTTCGAGAGGGTCGGTTTCTGGCCGTCGGGTCGAGATTCCTTCCAGGCGAAGGGGGGCCGCGACCAGTGGCCGCCGGCGGTGGAGAGATTCGAGAGGTCCAGGGGCGAGTTGGACCCGATCAGCACGAAGGTATCGCGACGACGGTGCGGCACTCCGCTTTCGCTCGAGAAGACATAAACGTTGGGAAAGACTTTGGCGAGCGTCAGCGTGTAGCAGCCGAGAAAATGACCACGATCGCGGGTGAACTTCGAGTCATGCGAGCGTCGCCTGAGGTCGGTGATGATATCCTTCAGCACCGCGTTGTCCCCGGCGTCCTCGAGCATGCCCTTGAGAGTCTCCTCGGTCACCGCGCCCCGCACTCCCAGCCGGTAGAGACTCTCGTCGGGCCGTTCGTACACCTCGACCCCGGGCAACCCGGGAATCTCCATCCATTCCCCGGCCACCGCCGCGGCGGCCCACGCCTCGGGCAACGGTGTGGCGAGCGTGGGCTGGTCGGAGTTGTAGTCGATCTGTTCGTCGCGCGCGGGTGCTTCGAAGCGGGGATAGATATCGATGATATTGGCCAGGAAGACCCCTCGCTTGGGATCAAGCAGTTTCCTCACGTCGTTGGTGAATTCCAGAGTCGTGAGGTGCCAGGGCACGCTGAAGTCGTTGAAGGCGTCGCCATAGATGAAGTCGTACTCGGGCCTGTCGGCCCGGGCGAGCTGATCTACGACGAAGTTTCGGGCGTCGCCGATCTTGGTGCTGCGTGAGATCAGCCCGTCCACGGCGAGCCCCAGTTCTTGCTGAACGGCCTTCAGGACCGCGGGATCCAGTTCGGCGACATCGATCACCGGTTCGTAGGGGAACTTGGCCTGGATCCACCTGGGAAACACGAAGCCGCCCCCGCCGATGAACAGTGTCCGCACCTGTCGGGATTGCTTGTACAGGTCGCTGATCGCCTCGAACCAGGGGTGATCGGGCGAAGCGGCCAGCAGCGTGTCCCGGTCTTCGGCGCTGACGACCATTTCGGCGGTCAACACTCCGAGTTCGGGATGGTATTCGATTCCGCCTGAGGGTTTCTTGTCGGTGCGGTTTTCCTTCCTGAACTCATCAGGGATCCTCACGCCCGGCGGCAGTTTTTCGAGATCGGCCGGCGAGAACCCGGACCAGTCCGAAGCGGTCGACTTGCGATGCAGTTCCTCGACGGCCAGCCACCAGGCCCCCGAGGCGCTCAGTTTCAGCAGCAGATCGCGATCGCCGGGCAGCAGCGTGCCGCGGACTCTCAGTTTGCCTCCGCCGGATCCCGAGAACGAGATGCTCCCGGGCAGTGTCTTGACGATCTGGTCTCGACCGGGGAATGCGGGCAGGTCGACGGTGACGTCGATGGCCCAGTCCTGCCGGGCCCTCTCGGTCGCCGCCGCGTAGACCAGTTCGTATTCGTACTTCAGCAGTGTCGGGTTGTCGAAGACGTAGTAGCTGTGAACGAGCTTGTCGAGCTTGAGATATTTCATCTCGACGCCGTCGTCCTCGTCGGTGGTCTCGACGACGGTGATGTATGAGTAGTTGCTCTCGTCCTCGTAGCGTCCCGGTACGTCTTCGCGGAGCGACAGCGTGCGTCCAAACTCGTGGAAGCCTCGGCCAATCTTCTGACCGGTCTCTTTCCATTCTTCGCGCAACTCAACCTGTACGGCCGGATCACGTCCCGTCCCCAGCAGAACTCCCAAGCCGTCTCCTGCGACTTTCAGCGATTCGCCTCGTGCCGCGGCTGCGAGTCCGAAGACGACCAGGAACTGGAGCCAGCCGAACGCGATCGCCGGCTTCAGTCTCGAACGCGGCGCCGCGGCACAGGCCGCGGTGATGCCCAGCAGAGCGGCGGTCAGAGTGACCAGGGCTCGTGTGCCGAAGAGGTCGATCAGCCAGAAGCCGGCCAGGAAGGTGCCGATGATCGAACCCAGCGTGCCCCAGGCGTAGACGTTGCCGACGGTGACCCCGGTCTTGCGGCTTCTCGAAAGTGCCAGGGCGGCGACGACCGGGGAGACGGTCCCCATCGCGGCGGCCGGAGGCCCGTAGATCACCGCAACCTGCACCAGCACCCAGACCGGCCAACTGACATCCGCGGACGAACCGCCCTCGAGAATCCACTGCGAGAGCCAGACGACCGGGCCCAGCAGTGTCGGCGGATCGGTCCGGTACCATTCGATCGAGAGCTGATCGAGCCAGATCACCAGGAAGCAGTGGAAGCTGGCCAGCAGCAGCAGCCAGCCCAGCGTGCGGCGGTGGTCGAACCGGTCTGCCAGGATCCCGCCGACGTAGTTGCCGATGGTGATCCCGGCCAGCACCACGCCGATCACGCTGGTCCAGGTGTACAGCGACTGGCCGATGTGGTGAGCCAGCAGGCGAATGGCCGAGAGTTCCAGCATCATGATGCAGAGGCTGGTAACGAACACGATGGCGTTGCAGCCGACCAGGAACCACCAGGTGCTGGGCCCGGCGTGGGGCCAGTCCGGGTCCGATGAGTGCAGTTCATTGCCGGCGGCCGGCAGCGAGACGGAGCCACCCGGGCGAGTTTCCGGCCGCTTCTGCAGGATGCCGACGACCAACATCGTCAGCGGGACCAGCCCCATCACCAGCAGAGCCACCGCGGTGCCACCGATGATCAGCGGCGTGGGGTGGTGATCGATCAGGTAGAAACCAGCCAGGAAGGTGCCGACGATCGAACCCAGGGCCGCCCAGGCATAGACGTTGCCGACGGTGAACCCGGTGCTGCGGCTGCGCGAGAGTGCCAGGCTGGCGACGACGGGCGAAATCGTGCCCAGCGCGATGGCTGGCAACAGGAAGATCACCGAGACCACGCACAGGACCCAGATCGGCCAGCCCATCGATTCGGGCCGGGTCACTCCGACCATCAAACCGTCAAGCACCAACGCCAGGCCACTGGTGACCGCGGCCAGAGGGAACAGGATCGCCAGCAGCTTGAGGTGACCGAAGCGGTCTGCCAGCATCCCGCCGGCGTAGTTGCCGACGGTGATCCCGGCCAGCACCACACCGATGACTCCGGTCCAGGTGTACAGCGACTGGCCGATGTGGTGAGCCAGCAGGCGCGAGGCGGTCAGTTCCAGCACCATGATGCAGATGTTGCTGGCAAATACGATCAGGTTGCAGCCGATCAGCCACAACAACGCTCTGCCCCGACCGATCTCGCCGCGTGTATGCATCACTTGCTTCCCGTTGCCGATCACCAGTCGCCGCTCAAGAGTTTGGCCAGTCATCATAGACGGCCCGACGGGTCGCGTCTCCACCGAGAGCCTTGGTTGTCATCGCTTCCTGCCGCCCCGTAGAATGCCCGCGAGATGTCTCACCCCTGCCGGAGTTGAGAGCGACTGATGTTCGAACGGATCGAGCTGTTTCCCGGCGTGATCGAGATGAACTACCAGGCGCGACGCCGCCTGGGCTGCTGCGTCTATCTGCTCCACAACGGTTCCGACTGGCTGCTGATCGACATCGGCTACGAGGACACGGTCGGGGACATCATCGAGATCATCCGGCAACTGGATTTTCCCCTGGCCAATTGCCGCTACCTGATCGCGACCCACGCCGACGTCGACCACGTCCAGGGCCTGGGCCGGGCCGCCGAACTGTTGCCCGGTTCCCGAACCTGCGGGCACCCCGATGCTGCGAGGCTGCTGGCAGAGGGCGACCGGGTGACGACCTATGCCGAGATCAGTGCCCAAGGCATCTCGATCGACATGCCGACGCTGCAGTTGGATGAGACGATCAGCGAGGGAGACCGGTTGCCGCTGGGCGACCTGGAACTGGAGGTCTGGCACACTCCCGGTCACACCGTCGGACAGCTCGCGTTCCGCCTGGGCAACTTGCTGTTTTCCGGCGACAACATCTACCGGGACGGCTGCGTGGGGAACATCGACGCACACCACGGCTCGGACATCCCGTCGTTCATCGAAAGCCTGACCCGGATCCGCGACAGCGACATCGAGTGGCTCTTGCCCAGCCACGGTCCCCCCTTCCGCAAGGACCCCGAGCTGCTGCAGGCCACCATCGATCGACTCGAAGGCTATTGCCACATGGCCGATTTCGGCACCTGTGCCACCGATTGGCCGTTGATGGACGAGTGGGACCGCGAACTGGTCGAGGGGTTCAACGCCGAGTAGCGTGGGGCCCGGGGTCTGACGCCCCGCCACGCTTTGGGTGGACTCCAGGAGAGGCTCCCGCAGCGGGGGGCCTGACCCCCTCCTTGCGTGCGGCCATGCAAAACGAAAAGGGGTCAGGCCCCCCGCCTGCGGTCCGCCTCAGGTGGAATCCACCTGAACCGTGGCGGGGCGTCAGACCCCAGTCTCCCCAATCGTTACAACCCGAACGACCCCTCGGCGCGGTCGGCATTCTTCCTAGGCCGGCAACTGACCTGTTAGGCTAGGTACACCGCCGGAGCACTTACGGCGACAAAGTCTGCCGGAACCGCATCCTGGGACAAAGTCGGACCATCGGAATAACCGATCAAACCGACAGTTCCGTGCGCTTCGACTTTGTCCAATGGCCGCTTTCCAGACCGCCATGACTAACTTCTTTGCCAAACGCGACCGATTCGGCCACGGCAACGCGCTGTGGGTGGTCCTACTGCTGGTCTTCCTGGCCACTCCCGCCATCTGGTCACTCTCACGCATCGACCTCGAAAACGACATCGCCAACTGGCTACCCGAGGACGATCCGCAGGCCCGGACGCTGCGATGGTACCAGGACAACTTCCAGCACGAGGACCGCGTGCTGGTGTCGTGGGATTCGAGCTCGCTGTCCGACCCGCGGGTGAAGTGGTTTCACGACAGGCTGGTCGGCAAGACCGACACCAACGGAGTGCGTCGCAGCGGTTCGAAGCTGATCAAGTCGGTCACCACACCGCAGGACCTGATCGTCAGGATGATGAAGTACGACGTCGAGGGGGCCGAGGCGGTCGGACGACTCGAGGGCGTGCTGATCGGCACCGGGCCGCTGAAGGTGAAGCTGACCGAACTGGGCCGCCGCGACATCAAGCAGGTCCAGAGGTTGATCCGGCAGCAGGCCGCCGCCGACCTGAAACTCGATGTCGAGTTCCTCGCTGCCGGAGTCGAGTGGGAACCGAGCGAGGAGGACGCCCAGCGGCTCAAGAAGTTCATCGGTGCTGATCCCCCGGAAGATTTCGAATCCGAATCCGAATCCGAGACCGACTCGGATGCGGAGGATGGAGAGGACGAGGACGAGGAGCAGTTTGATCCCGAGCAGTTCCTCTTGCCCACTCACGACTTCCAGGTCCGCTACCAGGGCATGCGGCGAGACAGCAAGTCGACCGAGGGGCTGATCGCTTTGATCTCCGGCATGAGTGCAGCGGGTTCGCCCGAGGATCCGTTGGTGGCCGAGGACGGCTGCTTCTTCCACGCCGGTGCCCCCGTGGCACTCTCGGTCAGCCTCACCGACGCCGGGATGGCCGACGCGGCCGAGACTCTGGTGGAGATCCACCGGCTCGCGGTCGAGGTGGGGATCGGTGCCGCGGAGTTCCGGATGGGCGGTCGACCGGTCGCCGGATCGGCACTCGACGAAATGGTCAAGGACTCGGCGTGGAATTCGTCGGAGGACATTGCTCCCTGGCAGCTGCACCGCCGCTCGATCATCCTGCTCTCGGGACTGGTCGGCATCGTGCTGGCCTTCGTGATGCTCCGCAGCGGCCGCCTCGCCACCCTGGTGCTGGTCGTCAGCTACTACACCACACTGCTGGCCGTCTCGCTCGTGCCGCTCTCGGGCGGACACATGAACATGGTGCTGGTGGTGATGCCGACCCTGATGTTCGTGCTCACCGTCTCGGGTTCCATCCACATCGCCAACTACTGGAAGCACTCCGCCGTCAAGAACCCGGCCACCGCGGTGGTCGAGGCGGTGCGGATGGCCAGGGTGCCGTGCACGCTGGCGAGCGTGACGACGGCGATCGGGCTGTTGAGCCTGTTGACGAGCACGCTGAGACCGGTACGTCAATTCGGAGTCTACTCGGCCATCGGCTGCCTGATCTCCCTGGCCATGGTGCTCTACGGACTCCCCGCCCTCTTGCAGTTCTGGCCATCCCGTTCCCCGAACCAGGCCGACCTCAAGCGGGACGGCTGGACCCGGCTGGGGCTGTTGGTCTCCCGGTTCTGGATCCCGGTGACCCTGACCTCGATCGCCGTCTTCGTCGGAGGCACCTGGGGCCTGACGTATTTCAAGACCGAAACCAAGGCGATCCGCTACTTCCCCGACCACTCGCGGGTCGTCGAAGACTACAACTTCCTCGAACACAACCTCTCGGGCATCGTCCCCGTCGAGCTGGTGATCCGCTTCAGCCGCGAAGAGCAGAAGCGGTTGAACTTCGTGGAGCGGATGGAGGTGGTCCGGGAAATCGAACGCAAGGTGCGTGAGCATCCCGAGATCAGCGGTACGGTCTCGCTGGCCGATTTTCAGGAACCGTACAAGCCGCTCCCCGAGAGTGCCTCGGGTCTCCGCAAACGACTCGCCAAGAAGAAATCCAGCATCCTCGAGCGACGGGTCAAGGGAGACGATGAGACCGAGCCCGAGAGCGGGGCACGGGCGTTTCTGCACGTGGCCGACAAGGCGGCCGACCTCGAGATCGCCGGTGATGAAAAACTGAACCGATCCGGCGACGAACTGTGGAGGATCACCGCACAGGTCTCGGTCATGTCCGACTACGACTACGGACACCTGACCAACGACCAGCGAACCGGCGACCTGGACAACATTGTCAAGAGCGTGATCAAGAGACACTCGGGGTGCCACTACGTGGTCACCGGCATGGTGCCGGTATTCCTGAGAACTCAGCAGGCGGTACTCGACAGCCTGATCTGGAGTTTCGCTCTGGCGTTTGGCGTGATCGCGGTCGTGATGATGATCCTGCTCCGCAATCCGCTCTCGGGCGTCCTGACCATGCTGCCCAACCTGATGCCCGTCGGCATCGTCTTCGGGCTGCTCAGCTGGGCCGGCCAGGCCGTCGACATCGGCACGATGATCACCGCCAGTGTCGCCCTGGGCATCTCCGTGGACGGCACGCTGCACCTGATCACCTGGTTCCGGGCCGGGTTGCGAGACGGGCTGCAGCGACACGACGCCGTGGCCCGATCGCTCTCGCAATGCGGACCGGCGATGTGGCAGACCAGCCTGGCCGTCGGGCTGGGACTGCTGATGCTGGCTCCGGCCGAGTTGCTGCTGATCAGCCGGTTCGGCTGGCTGATGGCCGCGTTGATCGGAGCCGCATTGATCGCCAACGTGGTGCTGCTGTCGGCCCTGTTGGCCGGACCACTGGGCTGGTTGATCCAGAAGGGGATGGCCGCGGAAATCGCCATGGGCATCAGCAAACAGCCCCCCGCACAACCCCACCTCAAGCTCAGTTCCGCCTCGACCGCATCCGGCGGAACCGCTGCCGAGGCCTGAACCGGATCACCTCTCGGGCTTCGGTACTGTTCCAGACCCGCTCGGGGTCCTAGAATGGAAGAGCGGAAGAACCGGGAGCCGAAGAACCGGGAGCCTAACCGGGAGCCTGCTGAAGTGAGCGAATTCGTTGAACCCCTGGGAATGCGTGTGCTGGTCCGCAAGGACGAGGCACGGCAGACGACCAAGGGGGGGATCGTGTTGCCCGACGACGCCGAGATCCCCACGATCACCGGGCGGGTGATCGAAATCAGTTTCCAGGTCGACAACGACGACGACTTCCCGATCAACAAGTACGACAAGATCCTGTTCCATCCCAAGAACGCGATCCCGGTCGACTTCGAGCCTGACAACCTGCTGTACGTCGTCCCGGTCGACGACATCGTCGCCATCTTCCGACGTGCCCCCTCGCCCGAGTCGGGAATCGGCTCGACCAGCGAAGTCGACGAGCGGGACGAGGAAGACTAGGTCCAAGAGGCTGGGGTCAGACGCCCGCCACAACTGGTCCGTGCTCCATCTCCAACGGCCCGCACGCGGGGGCCTGAACCCTTTTGTTCCAACCGCGGTTTCTGGCCGAAGGGTTCAGGCCCCGCTTGTGGTCCGCCTCCGTCGAACCACAGGCGGCGTCTGACCCCAGCCTTACTGCGCGGCCGACTCGTACGCCGCCAGGATGGCCTCCACGGCAGAAGCCCCCATCGAGACCGGCACGTCGCTCTCGCGGTCCCCGTCCAGGCAATCCAGAAAGTACTCCGCATCGGCAGTCGCCTCAGCGGCCAGCGGCCACCAGTCGGTCTTGGGCTCGACCCCACCCGACTCCTGGGTACTCGACCAGAACCCCATCGGGTCCTGGGGGTGAGGCACCTCCGGCTGGCACCACGCGGCGGAGTCGCTGAAGATTTCCAGCCGAGGACGAAACGCATCGACCGATTCGGTGGCGTCGGTCCCCACCAGGTGCAGCTGGTGAATCCCGTGACTGGGATGACTCGACCAACCGCTACGGCCCACCGTAATCGTCGCCTCGATGCCCCCCTCCAGCCCCACCAACAGCGCCGCAAAGTCCTCGGCCCCGTTCCCCTGGTGCTCTGCAAAGAAGTAGTTGGCCGTGGCCGCCTCGACCGATTCGACCCGGCACCCGGTCAACCACTCGAAGAGCACCAGCGGGTAGAGTCCCACACAAAACAGCTCACGCTTCGAATCGAACCAGGTGAACCGCTCTGCAACCGCTGCTTCGCGTCTGGGCTGATCGAGATCTGCGGTGCCGGCGACGCCCTTGGCGAACAGCAATTCGGCATGCAGCCCGACCAGACTCCCCAGCCGGCCGCTGTCGAGCACTTCGCGGCAACGCCGGCCGATCGAGCTGCGGACGAGGCTGAACATCTGGCTGCGGACCCCGGATTCCTCGACCGCCGCAACCACCTCCCGAGCCCCCTCGAGCGTCGTGCACAGCGGCTTGTCGACATAGACGTGCTTGCCGGCCCGGGCCGCGGCCACCGTCATCCTCGCCCGCCGCTCCGGCTCGGGGCACAGGCAGACCAGGTCCACGTCGTCACGCTCCAGAGCCGCCTCGTAGGGCTCGAGGTACTCGATCCCCAATTCGCCCGCCAGTGCGACGTTGAGTTCACGGCGTCGGGCCGGGATGTCCGACTCGTCGGTCAGGCCCACCAGGCGGACTCGCGGATCGGCGGCCAGGGCCCGCGAGTAGTTTTCCTGGTGAGTCAGGTTGCCGGCGACGATCAGCAGGCCGTAACGGGCCGACGACACAGAATCTCTCGAAGAGGTCACGATCGTCATTTCAGGTGAGCTGAAGCACCCGCTCGGCGTTCTTGCGGAAGACCTTGGCCTCGACCGCGGCGGGCAACTTGAGGCTATCGAAGAGTTCGAACTGGGGCACCGGCTGACCCGGCTGCAGGTAATCGGTACCGAACATCAGCCGGTCCTGCCTCCGCAGCAGGAAGCCGCGACCGAATTCCTTGTCGCGGGAGATCGAGTTGGCTCCGGACCCCGCCGAGAGATCTCCGTAGATGTTCGGGTAGCGTTCCATCAACCGTTCGATGGCGCCGCCAGGGGTGACCGGTCCCTTCGGGTAGCTGCCCAGGCTCTTGCAGTCACCGGAAATCGACGCCCACCAGCCCGGTCCGTGGCCGATGAAGTTGAGCTTGGGATGAGCCTTGATGGCGTGTTCGAGTCGGGGCAGTCCGGGAGTGTCCTTGCCGCGGATGGCGTCGATGTGGAACAGCAGCGGGATGCCGACTTCCTGGCACGCCGCGTAGATCTGCATCATCAGCGGGTCATCGAAGTTCAACCCGACCTTGTGCTCGCCGAAACCGCGAGCCCCCAGGTCGACCCAGTGCTGGATGATGCTGATGAACCCCTTCACACCACCCCGCACGCTGGTGCGCGGATCGATCGAACAGAAGGGGATCAAGCGATCGGGGTGCTGCTTGGCGGCCTTCAGAGCCGGCTCGGTCAGCAGCAGGAAGCTCGACGATTCGGGCGAGGTCAACGGCAGCAGCACCGACTTCTCGACATCGTGCTCGTCCATCCACTCGAGCAGCCCCTTGGGAGTCAGCTCCTTGTTCCCGTTCCAGGTGGTGCCGATGTGAGTGTGCACATCGATGTACTTGCTCGCCCGCTTCTTCTTCGGCTCGGCCGCGTACAGGCCGCTAAAACCCTTCAGGCCCGACAGGGCGGTGGTGGCGGTGGTGGCGGCGGTGGCGGCGGTGGCGGTGAACTGTCGACGGTTGAGCATGATGGTCTCCGGGATCGTCTCCGGGTTGGCGGCCCTGCGGCCGATGGGTTCGAGTGGTCCTAGCCGCTGGAGGGACTCAGTTCCGTGACCAGGCTACTGCGGCGGTACTCCTCAGGGACCTCCTCCAGGTTCCTGACCGCCACCAGTTCCGCCACGATACTCACGGCAATCTCGGGCACCGACTGCGACCCGATCTCGAACCCCAGCGGGGCCCGGACCCGCTGCAGCGCGTCCCGCGAAATGCCTTCTCCGAGCAGGTCCTCGAAGATCAACTTGATCTTGCGTCGGCTGCCGATCATCCCGACGTAGGCCGCGGGCGTCTCGACCAGGTGATACAACGCCTCCTCGTCGTGGTTGTGGCCTCGGGTGACAATGACGCAGAAGGTGTTCTCGTCGACGTCGAGTCCCGAGAGTGCCGAGTCGATCGGTGCGACCATCAGCCGTCGTGCCTCGGGAAACCGCTCGGGGCTGCAGTACTCGGCCCGGTCGTCGACGACCCACACATCGAAGTCGACCGTATCGGCCAACCGGGCCACTTCCTGTCCCACGTGCCCGGCTCCGACGATCAGCAACCGGCTTCTCTTCTGCTGAGGCATGAAGGAGGTGCCGGCGGCGACGTAGGGTCGGCGGCGTGAGGCGAGAGTCTGCAGCGAGTCTTCGAGCGCTGGTGGAGTGGTCCCTTCGCCGCGACGGGCGAGAATCTCGCCCGACTCGTCCAGCAGGAACCGATCCGCCACCCGGCCTCCGCCAGACTTCTCCTCGTCGAGCACCACCGCCTCGGTACAGCCCCGTCCTGTGCCCAGCGTCGCGGCAAAGGTCTCGTAGAATTCCAGCTCCAAGGCGCTGCGGATCGGGTCGACCAGCATCGTCATGCGGCCGCCGCAGATCAGGCCATCGTCCCAGCCGTAGTTGCTGTCGAGATTGAAGGTGAGCAGTTCGGTGGTGCCGTCATCGAGCAGCCGCAAGGCCCGCCGCTTGACCTCCGCCTCGACACAACCGCCCCCGAGTGTCCCGGCCTGGGAACCGTCCTCGTAGACCAGCATCGCGGCTCCGGCCTTTTGAGGCGTCGAGCCGCGTGTTTCGACCAGAGCGGTGTAGGCCACCCGGCGACCGGCCTCAACCGCTTCAATCAACTCGGTCAGGATCTCCCGCATCGGCTCGGTCCGCAATCGGGGTCTGGGATGTCAATCGGTGAAGTCATTCAGGCCGCCGCTCTCAACAACGGCCATCCTAACCCATCGACCGCACCAGAACCAATTCCGCAGCACGCCGCGGCAACACCCACATGAGAACCCCGGGGTTTCCACCCCGGGCTAGGTCATACCGCCCGCGCCTTCGGCGGCGGCTTGGTGCGAGGTGGAATGTAAGGTGGGTTGGTGGACAACGC
>CAUZEQ010000108.1:0-14378 GCA_963578885.1 Planctomycetota bacterium | reverse complement strand
CGAGACATCCTTACGGCCCTCGCGGGTGCCACCGAACCAGGCCGAGACCAGCGTTCCGTCGCGGGCCTCGACGATCGTCGAGGCGTGGCACTGGGCAAACTCGGCCTTCTTGTAGATGAACTCCTCGGCGGTGACCGGGCCGGCCGGATGCGCGACGCCGCTGCACCATGACACCACGACCAAGGACATCGAGATTGTGCGAATCATGTGCTGATCCTTGAGCTTGAGTTCAGACGTCCTCGGCCGGTTGAATGACTCCTGAGCCCGGGGTCAGACGCCGCCCACAAAGAGTCCTGCTCCAAACGAAACGGCCCAATGGCGGGGCCTGACCCCTTTTCAACCAGCACACGCTGCAACACGAGGAAGGGGTCTGGCCCCGCCTGCGGACCGCGGCAGGTGGAGCAATCCCCTTTGCGGGTCCGCCGAAGGCGGATCTGACCCCGGACTCCGGGGCTGCTAGTACTTGATCTCAACCCGACTGTACTCGATGCGATACTCGGTCACATCGGTCGTCGTCGAAGAACTGCGACGCTGACCGGTGTCCAGGGTCACCAGCCCGCCGGCCAATTGCACAGTCTGGCCGTCGGCGTCCTCGCCGGTAGTCGTCGTCTTGCCCACCACCTCTTCGAACTCGCGATCGATCCGGTAGCCATTGGGGAAGTGCCCCTGCATCAGCTTGTCGGCGTCGTCGCGGTGCTTCCAGGGCCACATGTTCGTGTTGGACGGAATCGCCACGATGCCGCGTTCCGATTCGCGGAGCACGTACCGGGCGGAACTGCACCCCGACAGTCCCGCTACGCTCAATCCGACAACCAGCAGCAACCCAGTCCGCCCGCGAATCATCTCGACTCTCGCTCGCTTCCAGAAATCAGCAGAATCTGCCCGTGGTCGACAGAATCGACGCGGACTTGTAATGATGGCCCGGTTGTGTGGTCAAGACAAGAAACGCGTGAGGCCCCGATGAACGGCTGCCACCCCCACTCATTTGCGACACGCCTCGCCGCGCTCACGCTGCTCTTGCAGAGTGCCGCACTCGGGGCCGACTTCCAGATCGGCCTGGAAGTCACCTCCCGGCTGACCCATCCCAACACGCCGATGTCGGTCACGATCGACTTCGCCGGCCAGATCCGCCAGAACCGGAACCCCGGAGTGCTCGATGCCAACTCGATCCGGGTCATCAACGCGACGACCGGCCAGAGGGTCCCATCGGCCCGCACCGAGGACTTTGCCTACTCGGATCGAGGTCGCATCGAATGGGTGATCACAGATCCCCGGCACACGACCTGGCGGATCCAGTTCCGCACCACCGAGACCCGCCTCCGCATCCGGCCCCAAGGCCACGTGCCGGCCATCGGAGTGGGGGACCTGCTGAGGTACAATGCTGGCCCGCATCGACCGATCACGTCGTATTTCCAGGCCGAGTTGCATGACCTGACCGGCGACGGCCAGCCCGATTTGGTCGGTAACTGGAACTACGCCTACCGCGACGGCGACCCCTGGGCGGCTCCGATCCTCTACCCGTCGATCGACCCGCTTCGCCCGACCCAATTCGGAGACCTGCAGAGACTGCGGTACTTCGAACCGAAGTCACCCGGGACGATCAAGGACCTGCACACCGCCTACAGTGCCCTCGACTGTGCCGACTTCGACTCCGACGGCCGCACCGACCTGCTGTACCTCAATGCCAACACAAGCCGGGCCCGCATCCTGCTTGCGACCTCCGATCGCCAACCCGGTGGCGCCCCGATCTTTCGGGGCGACTTCGAGTTTGCGGCCCCCCGCGGCAACACCTGCCAGGCAGTCGACCTCGACGGCGACGGCGACCTCGACCTCGTGTTCGGTCGTCAGTGGCTCGAAAACATCTCGGCCACCGGCTGGCCCCTGAAACTCGCACCCGCCAGGCCCCTGGGCCTGCCCGCAGGCTGTGCCTTTGCCGATCTCGACTCCGATGGACGCCTCGACGTCATCCACCGCACCCCCTCAGCAGGTGACACACTCGGCGGACACCTCGTCTGGAGAAAACGACTCCAGAGCAAGACCGGCTCGCTGAGGTTCGCAGATCCGCAGCGGCTGGCCGGAGTCTCAGAGACCGGCATCACGATGGTCTCCGCCTCGCGAATCCTCAGCCCCGCCCCCACCAGGAAACAGCAGCACGAGTCCCATGGGGGCGGCGAACAGGCCAGGCACCAGACCGTGCTGGTCATCCAGCACAACGCCTACCAGCACCTGGTGCTCTACCGGCAGGCCTCGCAAACAGACAACCCATCGGCTCCCCGCTTCCGGCGGATGGGCCGGGCCGAGTCGCCCGATGCGGTGCTGGCTCTCTCGGACCAGGCCTGGCCATCGCTTTGTGACTGGGACAACGACGGCGACCAGGACCTGCTGGTCGGTGGCGGCTACGGCTGGCCTCAAATCGTGATCAACAGCGGCAGCGACGAGTCTCCTCGTTACGAAAACGCCCGCCGGATCACATCGGTGGGTACCCCGCTGCAGCTGCTCCGGAACCCAATCCTCGGCTCACCCCTCAGCGGACACAACATGGGCTACCCCTATCCGGTGCTGGTCGATTGGGACGCCGACGGTCGGCCCGACCTGTTCTGCCCCAACGAGACCAACCGCATCTTCTGGTTCCGCAACGTCGCCCAGCGGGGCCAGCCTCCGAAGTTCGGACCTCGGCAACAGGTCCTCTGCGATGGATTCCCCGACTCGGCGGAACTCAAGACGCTCTCGGCCACCCGAGCCGCCTCGCCACGCTCAAACAACGGCATCTATCCCAGGGAACCCAACCGCCCGTTCTTCTGGCGAACCGGTGCCGCGGTGGCCGACTTCAACGGCGACGGACTGCTCGATGTGATCACCTGCGAGGGTTCGGTGCTAAGGGCCGCGCTGTTCACACAGTACCGCGACGGACGCGGCAACCTGAAACTCAAACGCGACTCGATCGTCAGGCTCCGCGACGGTCGCGAATTGACCGGAGCCGTGGCCAAGCGACGTGCGATCTGGACCGAGTCGTTCCGGGCGGTCGACTGGGACCGCGACGGGCTGCTCGATCTCGTCTACAGCACCGGCGGTTCGCACCACGGCACGCTCGAGGGGGGCAGCATCTACCTGCTCCGTAACGTCGGCACCCGTACCAGACCGCTCTTTGACGCCCCCCGCACCATGAAGTGCTATGGCCGACCGATCCGCATCACCAACCACGGACCCCATCCCTGGATCGGTGACTACAACGGCGATGGACTGCCCGACCTAATCGCGTGTGTCGAGTGGAGCGTCTACCCCTACTACTCGCACGCGGCCCTGGTGATGGACAAGCCGCCCACCGTCAAGCTGCAGCAGGCCACCCGGGTCCGCTGACGCCGTGCAAAACGCCGAACCTGCGTTCTTCAACGGGCAGCGCTAGCAGCCCGCTCATGAGAAAGAACTCGGACCCTGGGGTCTGACGCCGTCCACAACGGGGTTTGCTCCACCTGTCGCGTTTCACAGGCGGGGCCTGACCCCTTCTTCGAGTTGCAACGAGTGCTGGTTGAAAAGGGGTCAGGCCCCGCCTGCGTGCCGTTCTGCGTGGAGCGGGACTTTCTGTGGGCGGCGTCTGACCCCGTCCCATCCCCAAACTTGTGTTTTTCAACCCGCCGCAGGCGGGCTAGCCGTTCTCCAGCGGAGCCGGATCTCGAGCGGGCAGACCCGTGGCCTGGGTCTTCAGCGACACGGCCACCAGGGTCAGGAACCCCAGCGGAATGGTCACGATGCCCGGTTGGGTGAACGGGGCAATCGCCAGCGCGGGATCCAGTCCATAGACCTTCTCGAACGTGTCGGCACTCAGCAGGATCCAGCCCAGCGAACTGGTCATCCCCACGGCCATCGAGGTGATCACGCCCTGGCGGGTGGTCCGGTTCCAGAACAGGCACATCACCAGCGACGGCAGGTTGGCACTGGCGGCGACACTGAAGGCCCAGCCGACCAGGTAGCTGACGTTGAGTTCCTGGAACACGATCCCCAGCACGATCGCGATGATGCCGACAACGACCGAGGCGATCTTGGCCACCAGCACCTGCTGCTGATCGGTCATCTGTATGCCCATCGCAGAGCCAAGCAGATCGTGTGTCACGGCGCCGGCCGAGGCCAGGATCAGCCCGGCGACGGTGCCCAGCACCGTGGTGAACGCGATCGCCGAGATGGCCGCGAACAACCACTCGCCTTCGCTGTAGGCCAGCAGAGGGGCGGACATGTTGCTGTTGGTCACGTCGAGTGTCCCGCTGGTCATCGCGCCCAGGCCCATGTACAGCGTCAAGACGTAGAAGAAACCGATCGTGGCAATCCCCACGATCGTGCTCTTGCGGGCACTCGCCTCGTCCTTGACCGTGTAGTAGCGGATCAGGATGTGAGGCAGCGAGGCGGTGCCGCAGAACAGTGCCAGCATCAATGACAACAGGTTGATCTTGTCGAGCAGGTTGTCGCTGTGAATGCCCTGGAAACGGGGATGGGTGCCCGGTTGCAGGATCCGGCTGCCGGGGGTCGGCTTCTGGAAGTAGACCGTCGTGGTGCTGCCGTCCTCGTGAGCCAACTTCTGGTTGCCCCACAACACGACCTCGCTCTCCTCCAGCGTGCTGAAGAACTCCAGCGGACCCAGCGGCCCGGTCTCGGTCATCTCGCCCGGCAGATCACTCAGGTGACCCACCTGGAACAACTCCGGTTCACCCTTCTTCGACCCCTTCGGCCTTCCGTTGACCAGCACGGTCCCGTCGGCGGCCTTGTGCAGGGTCTGGGTTTCGCTGAGATAGACTCCGTCGTCGCGGGTGTCGATGTGCCAGACCGCATCGGGATCCCCACTCGATCCGGCAATCCGCACAAAGGGCTTGTCGGTCCAGGCACCCTCGGCCGGCACGACCTTCGCCACGGCGATCCCCCACGATTCTGCCAGTTCGGCCTCGAAGGCCTCGGTTCCCGAAACCGGGTCGGTCTGCTTCAGGGGACCGATCGTGACAAAGTGGTGCCCGTCGGCACCGCCCTCCTCCTCCGTCAGACCGCGGAACAGGATCATCACGGTCAGAATCGTGCTGAAGACGACCAGCAACGAACCCTTCAGGAACTGAACCCAGGTGGTCGAGACCATCCCGGCCATCACCACGATCAGGATCACCGTCGTCCCGACCAGCACCACGCCGACCCAGTGTGGGAACCCCAGCAGAGGCTGAACCAGCACTCCGGCACCAACCATCTGGGGGATCAGGTAGAACACGCTGACGGCCAGGGTGCTGATGCCGGCGGCCAGCTTGATCCCCTTGCTCTGAAACCTCGCGTCCAGCGCGTCGGCAAACGTGAACTTGCCCAGCCGCTTCATCGGCTCGGCCACCACGAACAACGCCACGATCCAACCAGCCAGGTAACCGATCGAGTACAGGAAGCCGTCGTAGCCGTAGAAGGCAATCATGCCGCAGATGCCCAGGAAGCTGGCGGCCGAGAGATAATCGCCGGCGAAGGCGACTCCGTTGACGAACCAGGGGATCTGCCCGTGAGCGGCAAAGTAGCCGGCCGACGACTTGGCCTTGCGGCCCAGGAAGAAACTCAGGCCCAGTGTCACACCCACGAAGCCCAAGAAGCAGGCCACCGCAATCGGCGAGGCTTCATAGATCATGCCTGGCCCTCGGTGTCGGAGGAATCCGCAGACGAGCCACTTCGGCAAATCCAGCCGTAGATCAACGCCAGGACCAGGGCCAGCACGATCAGGCCAAATCCCGACCAGACCGCCAGGTTGACCCCCGCCGGACCCAACACCTGCAGCCGCTGGGCATCAAAGGCCATCAGCAGCACGAATCCGCCGTACAGCAGCAGGTAAAAAACAAACAGACCCAGCCCGATCTGCCGGTTGCGCCGTTCGATCGACATCGTGTCGGTCTCCTCGCTTGGGATCCCACTCAGCAGGTCAAGCGCTCTAGATTGCCTGACGATCATGAGAATTGCCAGCCGGGAACTCCAGAGGGTGATTGCACGGAGAAAAACGGCCGAGCTACGATGAAGGGGACCCATCTGGCAACGCGAGAGCACACAACGAGCCGGGGCGGATCACCGGAGGCGTCTTCCTGCCCGATTTCAACCAGGACGGGCATCTCGATCTGCTGCTGACCGACGTTAGCGGCCACCAGCTGTACCGCGGCGAGGGGGGCGGTCGCTTCAGCGACGTCACGGCCGAGATGGGCATCGACCCCAAGGCGCCGGGCATCCGGGCCATCTTCCTTCGCCGATTTCGATGGCGACGGGTTCGAAGACCTGCTGCTGGGCGAGATCATCTACCGCAACGATGCGGGCAAGAAATTCGTGGTGCTCGAGCCCGGCCGCGACACCACGCTGAAACTCGAACAGTGCACCGCCTACAGCGTGGTCGACTTCGACCGCGACGGAAAACTCGACCTCTACGCCGTCGGACTCCCCCAGCCCATGGCCCGACACGTCGGCTGGCTCGGTGACAACGACATCGACCGCAACCAGCTGTGGCGCAACACCGGAGACTGGAAGTTCCAGGACGTGACCAAGGCCTCGGGGTCAAAGGGCAACGGGGCCTGGACGTTCGCCGCGGTCTGGTTCGACGCCAACCAGGACGGTTGGCCCGACATGATGACCGCCTGCGAACTGGGAATGAACGCCTTCCTGATCAACAACGGTGACGGGACATTCCGCGAGGTGAAGCTGCCCGAAGGCTTCTGAGGATTCTCGATGGGGATCACCGTCGGCGACTTCGACAACGACGGCCGGCCCGATCCCTACGTGGCCAACATGTACTCGAAGGCGGGCGAGCGGATCGTGGCCAACCTCAGAACCGACGCCTACGACCCCAGGATCGATGCGAAGATTCGCGACTTCGTGACCGGCAGTGAGCTGTACCACAACACCGGCAAGGGAACCTTCCGCAGGCTGGGACGTACGATCGGTGTCGCCGACGTCGGCTGGGCCTACGGACCCAGCTACGTCGATCTCAACAACGACGGACTGCTGGACCTCTACGCACCAGTCGGCTTCCAGAGTGTCACGACCAACAGGCCCGATGGATGACGCTGCGTCTGGCTGGCTGCCGTGACGCAGCCGTTTGACTGCATGGCCAAGGTCGACAACCTCAGAGTGCTCGACGGAGAAAACGGTGAGTTCTGGGTCCGCAACCTCTGGGAGTTCTCAAAGAGTGGCCAGAACCTCAGCGCCTATGAACGCAATGGCGTCTTCCTCAATGGCCTCTCAGGAACCAAGACCACCTTCCACGACATCGGGTTCCTCTCCGGAGCCGACAACAGCGGAGACGGCCGCAGCGTCTGTGCCTGGGACATCACCGGCGACGCACGCCCCGAGCTGTTCGTGAGGCAGGCCGGGGGCGGAGCACTGGTCGTCTACGAGAACGGGTTCCCCGGAGGTCACTGGCTGAAGATTTCACTGCGAGGCACCGCCAGCAACCGGCTGGGGATCGGTGCCAAGGTGGTGTGTGAGACCGACCAGCGAGTGGTCCGGCGAGAACTCTACCCGCACATCAATTTCCTCTCTCAGAGCCCGGCGATGATACACCTGGGGCTGGGAAAATCGGAACGGATCAAGACCCTGACCATTCACTGGCCCAGTGGCACCACGCAGGTGCTACAGGACATTGCGGCCGATCGTCACGTGCGGATCACCGAAGACAATCCCACGCTCGAGACGATCCGGGCCAACTGACCTTCGGCCTCACTCAAGGGTCCGGCGGCCACCGCGACGCCGCTTCGATCACTTGTCGACGTCGAAGATGAAGTCGTTGGGGCCCCTGGGGTTCACGTGGACCCTCAGCCCCGACTTCTTCGGGTCGATCAGGTCGGCCGGCAGAGCCCCCGGCTGGGGCTTGGACTCTTGCTCACGCGCCATCCGGTACATCGCGGTGGGATCGGCCTGGCTGGGCCCGGTTCTCGCCGGAGGCGAACCGGGGTCGACGTCCAGGAGTGAGACGTCGTGGAATCTCAGGGACCACGCCGGCACCTTCTCCACGCCCACCGCGTAGGGACCCGGCATCGCTCCATCGTCGAAGCGAATCGTGGTCAGGTCGCAGCGACCGTTGGAACCGGTCGTCCCGGCCGCCGCCCGCATCGGAGCATCGTGGGGCAGGGGAAACAGCGTGACCATCACGTCGGGGATCAGCTCACCGTTCTGACGCACGGCCACAGAAACCGGGACCGTCCCCAGCCCCGATGGCTCGCTCCAGTCGATCGTGCGGATCACGACCAGCATCACGATCAACAGGACCAGCGTGAGAATCGCCCAGAAGGCGCGGTTGTTGCCGTGCACCGAGTCCGTCGCCATGGTTGGCCCTCGCCAAGTGTTCGAGACGATCGATTCTCGACTCTCGACAACCGGATCTCAACCCCGAATCAATTCCGGCACCGATTCCTCGGCCCCACGACTCTGGTCAGCCACGGCTGCGGAGGTACACTGAGTCGAGCGCCGGGGAGCCGAGAGCGAAGCGAACGGAGTCGAGATGAAGATCGCGGTCACCGCCGACGTGCACCTCGTGCCCGGGAACGCCCTGCACCCCCAGCGGCTCGCCGCGCTCCGCGATGTCCTCGAACAACTGCCCGCCCTCGACATCGATCGCCTGGTCATCGGCGGAGACCTCTTCGACAAGGACCTCCAAGGATACGGAGAATTCGAAGCACTCTGCGGCGAATTCCCAGAGATCTCGATCGAGATCATCCCGGGCAACCACGACCCAAGCCTCGCGCCCGATCACCTGCTGGCCGACAACGTCACGGTGTACGCAGAGCCTCAACTGGTCGAATTCGACCAGCGGCAGGTGCTGTTTGTGCCCTACGCACTGGGGACCAGGATGGGGGAGGTGATCGAGAGATTCCGGGACCGGCTGGCAGCGGGTCGCTGGATCCTGGTCGGACACGGGAACTACGGAGGCGGCCTCAGTACGCCCCATCCCCACGAACCCGGCGTCTACATGCCGCTCTCGCGACGCGACATCGACCACTCCGAACCGGCACTCGTACTGCTGGGCCATATCCACGTCCCGACCTCACAACCACCGGTCCATTACCCCGGCTCACCCTGCGGACTGGACATCAGCGAAACCGGGCCACGGAGCTTCCTGGTCCTCGATACCGACAACGCCACGGTCCTCTCGCAATCGATCCGCACCGAGGTCATCTTCGTCGAGGAACGCTTTGTCGTGCTGCCCTCCGACAACGAGATCGAGCGTCTGAAGGAGGAAATCGCCCGGCGGATTGATGCCTGGCCGATCACCGACGAGAACCGGGACACCGTGAGCGTGCGGATCGAAGCGGCGGGATTCTGCACCAGCCGAGAAGCGATCCGGGACGTGCTGCAGCAGGGCTTCTCGGACTTTACCTGCTACGACAACGGCCCACTGCTGGACGACCTCCGGGTCGACGCACACCCCCAGCTGATCACCCTGGCCGACCGAGTCCGCCAGCAGATCGATGAGCTGGACTGGAACTGGGGCGACGGGGAACCCGAACCGGCCGACGTGCTGCTGCAGGCCCTGGCGATTGTCTACGGGACGGAGCCGGCCTCGTGAGCGTTCGTATCGAGAGGATCGAGGTCAAGCCGGGCGGGCCGCTCGAACAGCCACTCGACTGGTACTGCGGCGACCTGACAGTGGCCTACGGCGGAAACGAGACCGGCAAGAGCTACGTGGTCGAGTTCCTGGTCAGGTGCCTGTTTCGAACCGGAGCACGCAAGGGCAGCGGCTGGTCGCTCAGAGACCTTCCCGGCGGCGGCAGCGTGACCCTCTCGGGAACCCAGGACAAACCGGTCAAGATGAGCGTCTCGAAACGCCCGAAACTCGACGAGGTCTGGGAGGAGGACCCGCGAGGCCTGCCCCAGGACCTCTGCCGGCTGCTGGTCGTCACCCAGGGCAATTCCCGCCTCTCGGTCGCAGAATCCTCCGACGGCATCGACGACAGCATGCTCCGAGACTTCTTCTCGGGTGAACACCTCATCGAGTCGATCCGCAACAGCAAGGCACTGCCCAAGAGTGCCGCGACGGCATCCCTCGAAGCGGGGACCATCAGCGGAAGCGGCCAATGGAGCGACAAGGCCCAGCGCGAGAGTGTTCTCGATCAGATCCAGGCGGTCGAGGAACTGCTCGGACGGTTCAACGACCAGATCTCCCACGGCGCCATCGCCTCACTGACCGTCAACCGTGACCGGCTGGTCGAACAACTCGGCCAACTCCAGGCCGGCCGGCAGCAACACGCCAATCGGCTCGATCAGCAACTCACCTCCAGAACCGGCCAACTCGCCGCACTGCCCTCGACCGAGGAGATCGAAAGCGTCTCGGCGGATCTGAGGACACTCAGACGGATACGGATCGAAAGCGACACCAAACGGGAACGCCATCAAGAACTGGCCCGGCAGCAGGACCACCTCGAGTGGACCACCTCGGCACTGGAACACTACGACCGCATCGTCTCGGCTCGACCTCAACCGGCCGCCACACCCTGGCTGGCGATCGCCGCTGTGGGTGTCCTGATCGCCGCAGTCATCGCCGGACTCCTCGAACAACGGCTGGCGCTGGGAGTGCTGGCCCTGGTCGCAGGTGGCCTGGCCGCCGCACACCTCTGGCGAACGCGACAGCCCCAGCTGCCCGAACCCGACGACCCGGTTGAACTCGAGAGGATCGGCTCCGAGTTCCAACGCCGATTCGATCAACCACTCGGCGACCGGGCTTCACTGGAGCAGAAGATCGAGGCTCTCAAGAAACTGGGCAACGAGGCCGAGGTGCTCGAAGCACAACTGGGAACCGAAACGGGACTGGCGCGGAGCGAAGCCGATCGGATCGGCCGACTGCTCACCGGCTGGGCCAAGGACGACCTGCCCGAAACCGATTGGGACTCGCTGATCGAATCGACCCGAAACCAGCGGCAAGTACTCGATCAGCAGATCCGAGACACACAGTCGAAACTGGATCGGCTGGGCGTTGCTCCCCTCCGCGATGCGGATGGGCCGCCCGATCAGCCTGATCAGGAATGGGATCCTGAGCACTACGATCGGCTACTCGAGCAGCATCGGCAGGCCGAAGCAGAGCTCAACGAGGAGACACAAGCCCAGTCGCAATTGCTCGAAGACGCCCACCGCTCCGCCGGCGAGAGCGCCGCAGCCGATTGGGAATCGCTGCTGGCCGGGATGGAATCGAGGATGGCTGACCTCCAGAAACAATACCGCAACATAACGGCTCGGATGATCGCCCAATTCGCCGTCCACACGGTGCTCGAACAGGTCGGCCTCGAAGAGGCACGGATGATCGAGGAGGGGCTCCAGAGTGCTGCGATCGGTGAGTCGATCCGGTTGATGTGCCCGAGGTACCAGTCGCTGAGATCCACCGAGGAAGGGCTTGTGGTCACCGATGGAGACGACAACGAGTTTGCCGTCAAGGACCTCAGCACCGGAGCCCGCGAACAGGTCTTCCTCGGAGCCCGACTCGGTTTCGCCCGCAGAGCACTTGATGACCTGCCCGCCTTCCTGGTCCTCGACGACGCCTTCCAGCATTCCGACTGGACACGACGAGAACGGCTCGTCAAAGAGGTGCTCACGCTGGTCGAAGCGGGGTGGCAGGTGCTCTACTTCACCATGGATGACCACATCCGTGACCTGTTCCACACCGCAGGTCAGACTCTCGGCAAACGCTTCGTCTCCTACGACCTGCCACAACCCGACTCCTCACTTGACCGGTGATCTATGAGCATCGACACCACCACCGCAGCCAACACCGCCCTCACCAGCGAACTCCGGCAGGCCGCACTCGATCACCTCTGGCAACACAACCGGGACTGGGAATCGGCCGCGCGTGACAACGAGCCGCTGATCTTCGTTTCCGGCGAGGGGATCCGGGTGACCGACAGCGATGGTGAGACCTGGATCGACGTCAACGGAGGCTATTCGTCGGTCAACATCGGTTATGGACGGACCGAGATTGCCGAGGCCGCCTTCGAACAACTCAAGCAAATCCCCTACTTCCCCCAGGGCTCGGCCAACCCACCCACGATCCGACTGGCCGCCAAGCTGGCCGAATTGGCCCCCGGGACACTCAACCGGGCCTTCCCCGTCAGCGGCGGATCGCTCGCCAACGAGACCGCTCTGAAAATCGCCCGGGCCTACCACAAGCGGCGAGGACACGAGGGACGGTTCCGGCTGATCAGCCGCCGAGGCTCCTATCACGGAGCCACCGGCGGAGTGCTGTTCCTGGGCTCGGTGCCCTCCTCGCCCCGCACCGACTATGAACCCGCACCGCCGGGAATGGTCTACGCACCACAACCCAACGCCTACCGCTGTGAACTCCACAGCAGCTCACCCGAGGAGTGTGCTGTGAAGTGTGCCGAGGCGATCGAGACGCTGATCGAGTTCCACGGCGCCGATACCGTCGCGGCGGTGATCGCCGAACCACTCGCCAGCGGACCCGGTGCCGTGATGCCCGACCCGGTCTACTGGCAGATGCTCCGTGAAATCTGTACCCGACACGACGTGCTGCTGATCGCCGATGAGGTGATCACCGGATTCGGACGCACCGGCAAGCTGTTCGCCATGGAACACTTCGGAGTCGTGCCCGACATCATGACCCTCGCCAAGGGGATCTCCAGCAGCTACCTGCCGCTGGGTGCCACGCTGGCCACCGACGAAGTCGCCGCCGAATTCGCCGCGCCCGGCAAACACCTCAAACACGTCTTCACCTTCGCCGGACACCCCGCCGCCGCCGCCGCAGGACTCAAGAATATCGAACTGATCCAGAACGAAGGGCTGGTCGATCAGGCCGCCAGCAATGGCGAATACCTCGCCGAGAAACTCCGCGATCTTCAGCAACAGCACTCCATCATCGGTGACGTCCGCGGGGTCGGGTTCATGCAGGCACTCGACCTGGTCGCCGACCGCGATACCCGCGAGATCTACCCGGCCGATGTGAAACTGGTCGATCAGATCAACGCTAAGTTCAAGGACCGACGACTGCTGATCAAGGCCCACTCCGGTCACCTCATCAACCTCTCGCCACCTCTGTGCACCACCAGGGATGACCTCGATGAGATCGTCGAGGGGATCAGCGAAGTGCTCGGCGAAGTGCAGGCCGAGTTGGATGTGTGAGCAGACATGTCATTCCGAGCGGAGCGAGGAATCTCAACGCTTGAGATCCCTCGCTCCGCTCGGGATGACAGGGAGCGCATCATCAATTTATAAATTCTCCCACGATTGACGCGAACCCTCGACGATGACCATCAATGGCAGATGCGGGTTTCTCATCGGCCAATCCTGATGTATCCTTCAGGTAGACACAGCGGACGGTTCCCCGTCGATCGATATCGGGTCCGATAATGCTGACACTCTCTGACACTCGACCGAGTCGCCACTGCGAGGGCTTGGTCCGCCGCGATTTTCTCGGCGTCGGCTCCCTGGCACTGGGAGGCATGGGACTCGCCCAGATGCTCTCGGTCCGCCAGGCACTGGCTGCCGCCGGGCACCCGGTTCGTGACAAGTCAGTCGTGCTGCTGTTCCTCTCGGGAGGACCACCGCACATCGAGATGTTCGACCCCAAGATGTCCGCCCCGTCAGAGATCCACAGCTGCTCGGGGGAAGTCCAGACCCGCATCCCGGGGATCACCTTCGGAGGTCACTTCGAGAAGCTCTCGCAGATGACCGACCGCTTCAGCATCGTCCGCTCGTACCGCTCGAACAACTCGGGTCACACCTACCAGAAGGTCGCCAGCGGCAACAACCCGCTCAAGGCGACCATGGGCGCGCTGTACGCCCGCGTCGCCGGCTCGAATTCACCCGACACCGGCATGCCGACCAACGTGCTGGTGGTGCCCGAGGCGATCGAGCCGGGACTGAAGCTGAAGTCGAACTTCGAGACCAAGGCGCTGCCCACGCTGACGGCCGCCGGAGATCTCGGACCCAACTACGTCGCCTTCAATCCCCAAGGTGGCGGCCAGTTGAAGGACAACATGCAGCTCAAGCTGCCGCGGAACCGCTTCGAGAACCGCCGGCTGCTGCTGAGAGGTCTCGACAAACTCAAGCGACGCTTCGACGACCAGTCACTCGTCGACCAGACCGACAAGTACCAGCAGCAGGCCTTCGAGGTGATCACCCGCGGGGTGGCCCACGCCTTTGACCTCTCGAGTGAACGCAGCGCAACCGTCGCCCAATACGATACCTCGCACCTGTTCAAGAACTCGGACGTCCACCGCTGGTACGACATGAGCCGCGCGTCGAACCTGCTGGGCAAGCAGATGCTGATGGCCCGCAGGCTCTGCGAGGCCGGCTGCGGGTTTGTTACCGTCAGCGACTGCGGCTGGGACTTCCACAGCAACAGCAACAGCCCCAAGAACCTCGGCGGCATGAACTGGCTTGGACCCCAGGTC
>CAUZEQ010000107.1:0-14473 GCA_963578885.1 Planctomycetota bacterium | reverse complement strand
GACATTCCAGATGACCGGCGAGCAGTAGTTCCTGGGAAACTCGCCGCGGTCGGTCTTCCAGGCCAGCTTGCCGGTCTGCAGCTCGTAGGCGGCCAGGAAGCTCTCGGTGTCGTGGTCCTGGACGGTGATCACCAGTCCGTCGACGATCACCGGCGAGGTCCCTGCACCGAAGTCGTTGTTGAAGGGCCCCATTGCCTTCTTCCAGGCCAGCTTGCCGTCGACATCGTGGCAGTACATGCCGCTGGATCCGAATAGGCTGACCACCAGCTTGCCGTCGGTCGCGGGGCTGGGTTGAGCGTGGCTGCCGATGGCGTGAATTGCTTCGAGCGACTCATAGGGGGCTTCGCGTTCCCAGAGAATCTTGCCGGTGGTTTTCGACACGGCGATCGTCAGCAGGGTCTTGTCACGAACCGCGGTCAGGAACAGCCGGTCGCCGAAGAGGATCGGGGACGAGTGTCCCGGCGGGAAGGCGACCTTCCAGACGATGTGCTTCGAGTCGGGTCCGATCTCGGTCGGCAACGGCCGGCCCGATTCGGCCAGCCCACTTCCTCCCACACCTCGGAACTGCGGCCAGTTGGCGGCGGTGGCGGATCCGGCCAGCGTGGTCACGGCAAGCAGCAGGCACAGAGCAAAACGCATCTCTCGGGTCCCCGGTTGAATTGAAGTCGAGGCTGTGTCGCGGCGGCGATGATATCAGGATCGCAAGCGGGTTGCGTTGCAAGTGATTGACGACACGAGGAGAATCGTCGTCCCGCACGGTGGCGGGCCGTGACCCGATTGTGAGCGAGGAGACAGGCCGAGATGACACCGTCTGAGACATTCGACATGACCGACCGCGTGGCGATGGTGACGGGATCCGGCCGCGGCATGGGCCAGGCGATGGCCCTGGCGTTTGCCGGAGCGGGTGCCGACGTGGTGCTGGTCGACCGCGACACCGAATCGAACCAGCAGACGGCCTCGGAGATCGAAGCTCTCGGCCGCCGCGCACTGCCGGTCACCTGCGATGTCTCGGACTGCGAGGCGATCGAGGAGTTGTACCGGACGATCGACGACGAGTTCGGCCGGATCGATGTCGTGGGCAACGTGGCCGGCGAGGGGGTATTGGCCGAGCCGGTCGAGATGACTCGCGAGCAGTTGCTCGAGGCCTTCGAGGGGCTGGTGATCGGGCGATACGTGTCGTGCCGCGAGGCGGGCAAGCGGATGCTGGCCGCGGGCCGCGGCAGCATCATCAACATCGGTTCGTTGGCCAGTCTCAGTGCCCTGGGCCGCCGTCATCTCGCGTACTCGATGGCCATGGGTGCCGTGGTACAGATGACCCGGGAACTCTCGACGGAATGGTCCGGCTTCGGAGTGCGGGTCAACGCGATCCTGCCCGCGCAGGTGATCAACCCCGGCCTGACCCAACGCATGCAGGCCGATCCACACCTCGAACGGATGTTCCTGGGCGGGATCCCCGCCGGCAGGATGGGAGTGCCCGACGACATCCGCGGACTGTCGCTGCTGCTGGGGTCCGACGCGGGCAGCTGGATCACCGGGGCACTGATCCCGATGGACGGGGGCAACCTGGCGATGAACGCCGGCGGGACACCCGGCTGGTTGCGAGCCGAGTCGGCCGACGGATTCGAATCAGGCGGCGGACGCCGCGGTTAGCCCGCCTGCGGCGGGTTGAATAATACAAGTTTGGGGATGGGACGGGGTCAGACGCCGCCCACAGAAAGTCTCGCTCCACCCAGAACGGCGCGCAGGCGGGGCCTGACCCCTTTTCAACCAGCACTCGTTGCAACTCGAAGAAGGGGTCAGGCCCCGCCTGTGAACCGCGACAGGTGGAGCAAACCACGTTGTGGGTCCGCCGAAGGCGGATCTGACCCCAGGGTCCGAGTTCTTTAACAGCCTGTTAGGCCCCTGCCATGACCGATTCCGCTGCTTCCGCTGCTTCCGCTGCTTCTGAAAAGGTGCCGAGACCCGTTTCCGAGTGCCGTATCGTGCGGCTCAATGCCGAGCTGTTTCCGGTCACTGACGAGGAGCGGGCGGAGTACCAGCGGGCGGGGATCGTGCCGATCGAGTGCGAGAGGAACGGGCTCGAGGAGCTGGCTGGGGTCGTGGCCGAGGCCGACGCTGTGTTTGCCGTCAGCGTGAAGCTGCCCGGGGAGGTGATCCGGATGATGTCACGCTGCCGGGTGATCTCGAGGCTGGGAACCGGGACCGACCGGATCGACGTGGCCGAAGCGACCCGGTCGGGAATCGTGGTGGCCAACGTGCCGGACTTCTGTGTCGAAGAGCAGGCCGATCACACGCTGGCGTTGCTGCTGGCGGTCGAACGCCAATTGCCGCGGATGGCTCGAGACATGGTCGAGGGTCACTGGAGGGAGTCTCGGGCCACGGCCGGCCACAGCCACCGCCTCTCGGGTCGGACCCTGGGCCTGGTCGGCTGGGGACTCTCGGCCCGGGCCACCGCCCGCCGGGCTCTTGGCTTCGGGATGAAGCTGCTGGCGACTCGACGGCGGATGCAGATCGAGGCTCCCGAGGCACAGGGGTTGGGTGTGCGACTGGTCGCACTGGGGCAGCTGTTGGCCGAATCGGACTACGTTTCGCTGCACCTGCCGCTGACCGAGGCGACTCGCCACCTGCTGGATGCCGAGGCGTTTTCACGGATGAAGCCCGGTGCGGTGCTGATCAATACCGCACGAGGAGCCATTGTCGATGAAACCGCGCTGGTCGCCGCTCTCGATTCGGGTCAACTGCGTGGAGCCGGCCTGGATGTCTTCGAGCGGATCAACGTGCATGATCCCGAGGAGATTCCTCCGACGGGTGATCCGTTACTGGGCCGGGACAACGTGGTGCTGACTCCTCACGTGGCCGCCTACGGTGTCGAGTCTCGACAGGACATTGCGGTCGGCGGTGTGGAAAACCTCGTCGCCGTTCTTGAAGGTCGCTGGCCTCGCGACGGCCGGGTGGTGAACCGGGATGTCACGCCGCGGTATGAGCTTGCCGCTCACTGACGCTTCGGCGGTGCCGGTGCCGGGTTCGGGAATCGGAATGCGTAGAGCTGGCAGTCCTTCAGATGGAATCTCAGGCGGATCGTCCGTCCGGCCAGCCGTGCCAGGTCGCCGCCTGACTTCCAGGCGACCGGCATCTTCAGCGAGTTCCCGCTGGCGGGCAGGGCTTTGTCCTTCGAGAAGCCCGGCAGCGGGCGTCCGTTTTCATCGAGCAGTTCGACGTGGATCGAGCCACCTCCGCCGGTGACCGCGTTGAGTTCCAGGCGGGTGCCGCTGAACTTCAGTGGCCGGGTGGTCAGCCGGCCTCCGGCGAGGTTGGCATCGGCCGAGACCCAGCCGTCGCGACGCAATACGGCTCGGCCGATGCCGGTCCGGATCTTGCCGCCGGCGGCCGGGTCGAGCTGGTCGTCGTGATCGCGGTTGGACCCGGCGTAGTAGATCCAGATTTCGTCTCCGACAACGACCGGGTTGGGCAGAGCCCAGACGTAGCGGGAATCGAAGCGGCCGTCGGCTCCCTGGGCCATGAAGGGCTTCCAGTCGCCGACCCGACGGAACGTTCTGCTGTCGGTGCTGACGGCGAGGCGGACGTCAAACGAGGCGGGGGCCAGGCCCTCTTGGCCCGAGGGACGTGGCCTCCAGTGCCAGAAGGCCTGCGTCAGCATGATCGTCAGGTCGCCGTAGGGAAAGACGGCCGCGCCGTAGTAGTCGACCGCCGGGTTGCCCGGTGGGGTGGGGTAGAGTGCCTTGTCGGTCGCGTTGGGGGCCATCACGATCGACTGGTTTGTCCAGCGGACCAGGTCGGTCGACTCGAGACGCCGGACACAACGGTAGTTGTCCGGAGCCACGCCGGTGCCGTGCCGGTGCGAGTGCCAGAAGCGGGTGAACATCAGGTACTTACGGAGAAGGGGATCGTGGTAGATGATCGACTGAGTGTCCCAGCCGCCGGCGCCGATTTTGATCTGCCGGAACATCTTCCAGTGGATGCCGTCGGGTGAGCTGTACATGTGGAACTGGCCGCTGGGGTAGACCTTCTGCTGCGACTTGTAGCGGTGCTCGGGAGGTGCCTGCGGGTCGATCCAGACACTGCAGCCGCCGATTTCAGCCGGCATCACCACGTTGTTCTGCTTCGAGCCTCCGAACTCGACCAGGCCCAGCTTCGGTTTGACGAAGTGGATCCCATCAATGGACTCGGCATACGCGACCACCCGCCTGGTGGGATCGCTGCGGTGGCTCAGGTCGTACCAGATCCGAAACTTGCCTCGATCGTGAAGCACGCTGCAGTAGACGGCCAGCCTCTGGTCGGGGTTGGACTCCCAGGGCTGGTCGTTGGTCAGCAGCACACGCCCGTCCCGACGTGGCGAGTGCATGGTCATCTGGACGTTGCGTGAGGTCGCGATCACGCGTTCGTCGAGCAGCAGCTGGGTCCGGCTGCCGATCTGTCGCGGCTTGGGAGCTTCGGCGGCGGTTGCGGTTTTCGTTGCGGTGTTGGCTGCGGTGCAGAGGAGTAGCAGCAGGGCGAGGCTGATGGGGTGAGAGGGTCTGGGCATGGGGGACTACTTGCTTGGGTTTGGGTTTGGCTTTGGGGTGACGTGGAGTTCGACCGCACGTGCGATGCGGGTTTTTTTCGATGAGGCGGCCTGTCGTTTCAGTTCAAGCCGGATGCGGTTGTCGCCTCGCCGGAGTGCCGTGGCCTCGATCGACGCTTCGAGCCGGTTCTTGCCTGCCGGCTTCCAGTGGCTCAGCGCGTGTTTGCCGAGGATGAGGATCAGGCGGTCGTCCTCTTGCAGGTTGTCGATCTCGACCTGCACGGTCAGCCGGGTACCGGCCGGCGTTTTTGCGAGGTCTTCACCGACGCGCAGTCTCAGTGCGAGGGGCCGGTTGGTCTCCAGTGGTGCGGGCAGGACGCAGTGGAGCCAGTTGTTGGGGTATTCTCCGGCCGGCCGGCCTCGATCGACGGCGAACATCAACCGGGGGTTGGCCTGGCGGAGTGCGTTGGGGTTTCCGATGTGGTGGAGCATCGAGGCCATCCACGCTCCGTTGCCTTCGCTGTTGTTTTTGGTGTGAGGGAACCAGTTGAACAGGTAGATCCCGTCGGCCCCCTGGTTCCAGTAGGTCAGTGCGGTTCCGGCGGCCAGGTGTCTTGGGATGGGCGAGTAGCGGCTGGGCCAGCCATACAGGCAGGGGTAGACGGGCACGCCACGGGGAGCGGCCAGGGCCTTGAACTCGGCAATCTCGATCTCGATCGTGCCACTGCCCAGGACCAGGTAGTCGACCAGGCCGTCGTTGATCCAGCGAGCGACTTCGAAGCCGTCCTGTCGGCAGCCCGCCAGGCTCTCGTCGACCCGAACCGCCAGGCGGATCGGACGTCCTCGCGTGCGGGCCCGCCGGTCGAGGATCTTCCGCATCCGCCGCAGCATCCCGGTCAACAGCGGTGCATTTTTCTGTTCGGTGCCGGGCAGGAAGTAGGGGGCGCTGCGGAGGAAGTCGATTTCCAGCCCATCGAAATCGTATTTCTCGAAGATCTCATCGACGACTCGAACCTTGAGGTCGCGGACCTCCTTGATGGCGAAGTTGAGTGCGGTTTCGTAGCTGGTGACGTTGCCGTATTTCTTCTTGCCGATCAGCCACTCGGGGTGCTCGACCTTGAACGTCGCCCGTTCCTCGGGCAGAAATGCGTCGTGGATGTCGTTGATGCGGAACGAGTAGAAGACATCGAGTTTTCGCTTGTGGGCTTCGCGGACGACGACCCTGGGGGGGTCGTTGCCCTGATCGATGAGTTTCTGGAGTGCCGGGTCGGCCTTGCCGGCTCGCAGCCCGTTGCGTTCGAGCACCTTGCTGTCGTAGTTGGCCGTATTGCCACCGGCTCCGTCGCACCAGAACAGCGCGTCGACGTGGCTGCGTTCCAGCGGCTCGAAGAGGTTTTTGATCCACTGGCCGAGGTCCCCCTTGGCGTCCTTGAACACGGCGTGGCCGTCGCAGTTGAAAATGACGCGGTACCGCTTGATCGGCCGCGGCTCTTCGCCCTGGGCCAAGGGGCACAGCCCCACGGTGAGGACGATCAGCAGCGGGATGACGAGGCGGTGCATCAGGGGCTCCAGGCTACTGGGCCGCGACCGAGAGGACTCGGTTCTTGGCGGGGAAGCTGACCGGGTGAGAATAGTGGTTGACCCGGCAGACTTCCTGTTCGTCACGAAGGACCGCGGTGGGCTGCTCGATCACGAAGTCGCAGAAGTCCGCAGCATTGAAGACGGCAAACGCCAGGCGGACGCTGTCGACGGCCGGTTCGAATCGCCGGGTCAGGTCGGGGAAGGCGATCGGTCCGGTGTCGACCTGCCAGACGCTGTTGTCGATGCTGATGTTCATGGTCTTGACCGGGTATTCCATCACGCAGCGGAGCCCGGTTTCGGCATTGGTGATCTCGGTCTGAGCCGCCAGGGGCGTGTCGGTCGCGGTCACATCCCGGATCTCCTCGAAGCTCTTCAACTCCTTGACCGACTTGCCGTAGTGCAACTTGAAGTCCGGTTTCCCCCACACGTCCTTGACCTTGGTCAGCTGTCGGTAGCGGTCACGGGCGTCGACGTGGCGACGAAGAATCAGCATGTCCTCGCCGCCGTAGATCGGCATGAAGTCGTAGTTGTCCTGCTTCAGCAGGTCCTGCTTGTCGAAGGTGTTCTCGCTTTTGCAGGACCCGCACTGGTAGATGACCAGTTGGGTTCCGGCGGTGTCGTCGTGGAGGATGGTGCGGCTTTCGATCCAGAACCTGACGGCATTGTGGTCCGCTGTGTTGCAGATGAACGAGCGGCCGTAGTCGAGACACTCGATCGTGTCCGGGTCGTCGTCGGCATCGGCCGCTTCGGTGGTCGCCGCCGCGCCGGCGGCGGCCAGGCCGGTGGCGAGGAAATTGCGTCGTGAGGTGTTCATCACACGGGGCTCCTGGGAAACGGCAGAGTGACCGGTCGCTGATCAGTTGTACGACTGAATGTAGTGCGAGGTGTTGGTGCGGGGTGTCAGCGAGAACATCCGGGCGTTCTTCATGTGAAATCTCAGTCGGATCGGCTTGCCCTGCAGCTGGTGCAGGTCCTTGTGTCCTTTCCAGGCCAGTGAGTGTCGGATGCTGTCGGTGGTCAGCGGCTGGCTGGCTTCCAGGCCGAAGCCCGGGATGGGTTTTCCATCGGCATCGAGAGCTTCGACGGTGATCTGTCCGCCCTTTGCGTCTGCGTTGAGAACCAGCCCATCGCCCAGGAACAGGAGTGCTCGAGTGGTCATCGTGCCTCCTTTTTCGTCGGCGTTGATGGACACGAATCCGTCGCGTCGCAGCGTGGCCAGGCCGACCCCCTTTGTTGGAGGCTTGGCGTTGGGGTCCTTCTTGGGCGGGTCACCGGTCCAGGTCCACCAGTGCTTGGCGTTGGAACCCGAGTAGAAGAAGTGGATCTGGTCGTTGACGATAATCGGCTCGGGGGTGTAGTAGGGCGTGATGTAGCCCCAGTCCCAGTCCTTGTTCATCTTGCCGTAGGGCAAGAAGGTGGCTGCCTTTGCCTGGCGGCTCCAGTCCTGTTTGCGGTTCAGCGATGCGTTGCTGACGGCTCCGCTGCCACCGACGCGGAACCAGGTGACCGAGTCGCGGCTGTAGGCCAGCTGCAGGTCCTGCCGATCGGTCCAGGGCTTGTCGGCCGGGATCGGCTTCAGCGACTCGTTGTGGTAGGCGCCGATCAGCCCGATATACCCGTTGGCGTAGGGCATCGGTGCCATCTGGTAGAACTGGGTGGCCTGGACGTCATCGCGGCGGGTCCGACGGAACACCGTGACCTTGGGTGACCAGTTCAGAAAGTCCTCGCTCTCGGTTCGGCTGACCAGTCGAGTGTTGGGCGGTCCGAAGCGGAGGATCGCGATGTAGCGGCGACTGCGGTGGTCCCAGAACGGACAGATCTGCGTATCGCTGAAGGGGATCAGCGGCAGCGTTTTGGCCGCGGTCCAGTGGATCCCATCGGGCGAAAAGCCGACGCTGGTCATCCAGGTCTTGACGGTGCCGTCGGGGGCACAGCTGAAGAGCATCTTGTAGCGGCGAGCGGGGTCCTTTTCGGACGGGTCGCGGAAGATCCCCGGGCACTGGAACCCGGTGACGTTGGGGACCTGGACCATGTTGGTCTTGCCCTTCTTGTCGATGATCGGCTTGGACCAGGTGACACCGTCTTTTGAGGTTGCCAGGCAGAGGTTGCCTTCGGAGCGGCTTCCCTCGGGGACCTTCTTCCAGGTCTGGTACCACATCGTGAACTGCTTGGCCTTGGGATCGTAATGCACGGTGCCGTAGCCCGGCGCGCCCTCCTCCCACGGCTTGTCCTTGACCAGCACGGGGTTCCGCTTGTGCTTGGTGGGCTGGTTGAGCTGCCGACGGACTCCCTCGAGAGACTCGATCAACCAGTCATCGATGAACAGCTGTGTTCCTCGAATGAGCCGGGCCCCTCCGACGGTGGTGTCATTGACGTCCTTGAAGAGTCCGGCCGGGACTTTCACCGGGGCCGCTGCGGCCTGGAGAGCAGCAAGAATGAGCGTGAATGTCGTTGCGAAGAGGCACAAGCGAAACACGGTAGGTCTCCTAAGGGGAATGTCGTGATTGCATCGAATCAGTGCGGGCTTATACAATCCTGAAGGCACAGTTGAGCACATTTGAGAAACAACCGTTCCGGACCGATGGGAAGTGATAGAACCTGCGGGACCGGGACCGAAGGAGTGGACGAGTGAGTACATCCAGCCGCGGACGCCAGCACGACGCCCATCATGCCTCGCAGGTGGCCGCATCGCCATTCCAGCCCCCGGCCCAGGACACGATCCGAGTTGGCTCGCGGCGCTGGTTCCTGCAGACGGGTGTCGCCGGACTCGGCGGTGTCTCGCTGGCGGAGTTGCTGGCCCAGCAGGCTGCTGCGGCCCCCACGTCGGCTACTCCCACAAAGAAGAAAGCGGTGATTCTGTTCTGGCTCTCCGGCGGACCCAGCCAGTTGGATCTCTGGGATCCCAAGCCTGATGCGCCCCTGGAGGTCCGCGGGCCGTTCGGCACGATTCCCACGGCGATCCCGGGCGTCCGATTCGGCGAGCACCTGCCGCTGCAGGCGGCGATGGCCGACCGGCTCTCGATCCTGCGGGCCGTCGACTGCAGTGCCAGCAACCACACTCCGATCACGATGCAGGCGGGCAATCCCCTGGCACGTCGGACCAACGACGGCAAGGACGGCGGCGGGTATCCGTCGATGGGTTCGGTGGTCAACAAGTTCCGCGGCGGCAACGATCCGGACATGCCCGGTTTTGTGGGCCTGGCCCGCAGCTGGGGGAGCGACGTGTACGGTGCCGGCGAGATGGGCGCCGTTCACGAACCGGTCAAGGGCCTGGAATTGACCGGCAAGTTCGCTCTGCCCAAGGGCATCGCCGCCTCACGCCTGGCCGACCGGTCGGGTTTGCGGCAGGAGTTCGATCGGTTCCGCCGGGATCTCGATCAGCGCAACACCCTGGAGCGTCTGGACCAGAACCAGCGGCGGGCCTACCAGATGGTCGTCTCGGGCAAGGTCCAGAAGGCGTTTGACATGAACCAGGAAGCCGCCTCGACCCGCGACGCCTACGGTCGCTGCAGCGTGGGCGAGAAGGCACTTTTGGCACGTCGGCTGGTCGAGCACGGCGTGACGTTTGTGCTGGTCAGCGGTGCCTGGGGCTACTTCGACCATCACGGCGACGACATCCGCTGGGGCGGCATCTCCAAGGGGCTGACTCCGCTGTGTCCGCGGATCGACCGCGCGATGGCGACGTTGGTCACCGACCTGGAGACCCGCGGCCTGCTCGATGACACCTTCGTGATGATGATGGGCGAATTCGGTCGGACTCCGAAGATCAACGAGAAGGCCGGTCGGCATCACTGGACGCGGGTGATGTCGATGGTCGTGGCCGGCGGCGGCATGCCCTGCGGGCAGGTGATCGGCGAGAGCGACCGCAACGGTTCGACGGTGAAGGCCGGGGTGGTCCGGCCGCAGGACCTGGCGGCCACCACCTTCCGCCACCTCGGCATCGGGCTGGATACTCACTGGACCAACCGCCGCGGCCGGCCGATCCCGATCGTCGCCGAGGGCGGTCGCCCGGTGCCCGAATTGCTCTAGGTCGAACCTAGTCGCTGCGAGGGCTGCGGGCTTCCTCGGCGAATTCCGCCAGTCGTTCCAGCAGCACTTCTCGCACAAGCGGGTCGATGCCGCGGCCCGCTGCAGACGGTCACCAGCCGCACTCCCGCCTCGATCAGCCGACGAGCCAGCAGGAGGCTCTGGCCCAGGCAGGGCAGTCCACCCCCTTTGCGAACGGCGAGCTTGGGTTTGAAGCCCAGGCCGTAACGGTGACGCAGCGATTCGGGTTCCTGGTCGAGATCGAAGGCCCGACCGGCGGTGGGCGAGGCGAGCAGCGAGAAGGCCTTGTCGTAGAACGTTTCGAGTCTGGTGCCGCTGGAGGTCGGTTCGGTCAGTCGACCGACCCGGTCGATGTGCTCGAGCAGGCTCCGTCGACTCTGCAGCCGGGTTTCATCGAGCGTGCCGAGACGTCCCAGTCCCGGGGCGCGGTAGCCGGACAGCCCCGGGTTTCCGGCGACGAACGGGTCGCAGGCGTCGCCCAGAAACCCGGCCTGTTGGCCGGGGATGAAGTGACCGTTGTTGAACATCACCTCGGGCAGGTGCACGAAGTCGGGGACGAGCTTGCTGGAGGGTCGGAGGTGGGCCACGACCGACCCCAGCGGAGGGTGGTTGTCCGGCGAGGGGGCGACGATCAGCCGCGAGCCCTGCAGGGGGCGGTCGCCGGTCAGCGCGTAGTAGGTGCCGGCGTTGTGGTCGTTGATATCGTGGGTGACCGAGCGGATCATCGCCAGGCGGTTCATCCAGGGGCCCACCGGTCGAGGTGTTCGCACACCGTGATGCCGGGCAGCGATGTGGCGATCGGTTGGAACTTGCCACGCACCTCGGCGGGAGCTTCGGGCTTCATGTCCCAGAGGTCGATGTGAGACGGCCCACCTTCCATGAAGAAGAGAATGCAGGATTTGGCCGCCGGTGACGCCTGGCCAGCGAGTGGTTGGCTGGCCAACAGTCCAGGCAGACCCAGTCCCACCGCGCCCAGGCTGCCGACCTGCAGGGCACCGCGGCGTGTCAGTCGGGTCAGCGTCGGGTCGATCATCGTGGAGTTGATGATAGCCAAAGACGGTCGGCCGGACAGAGACCGCGCCCCTTTCCAAGCTCAGGGTGCCCCGGTATGATGGCCCGCGGGTGTGCTTCTGGCGGTGGCTGGAGGGCACCTGGAGGAGAGATGGCAGAGTGGCCGAATGCGCCGGATTGCTAATCCGGTGAGTCGGAATTAACCGGCTCCGAGGGTTCGAATCCCTCTCTCTCCGCTTCGCTACCGAGCCGTCGGCATGTCGGGTTCGGGGGCGGTTCGGATTCCGCGATGGTGTGCTCGACGTGGAAGGTGGTCAACGGAGTCGCTTCCTGCTGGATTCGGCAATACTCGCAGCGATGCTCAGCACGCCGTCGGACGACGTCGTGAGTTGTTGCATCCACGCTAGGTCGAATGTTGGGCCAGCAAGCGTCGTGCCTTGGCCTGGATCACAGAAATGATGTCGACGGCCTCGACAAAGTCTCTGTACTCGGCCTCTTCGTCTTCAGTCAGACTTCCGTCGTTGGACTTGCAACGAAGATCGTCGATGTGAGCTTCCAACTCGGAGTCCGCCCGTAGGTCCAAGATCTTGCGGGCCATTCTCCGGCGTGAAGGCTTCGGTCATCGGTTCGAGGAATCGATCGAGATAACTGGTCGTCGTTGACATGCTGTAGGTATACGACGGGATGCCGGTTGGAGACCAGATTGCAGTGGAGTGCTTCAGGCCAGAACTCGGCTCCCGCGTGGATCAGGAAACGGGGAGAACGTCAGATGAGGATTCCCGTCGAACCCACCGATTGACTGCTCCCGGCACGCTCTTCTAGGATGGACGGAGTGTTGCACGGAGGCTGTTTCATGGGAATCCGTTCCGGGCCCGCGTGATGACACCGCAACGAGTTGTCCTGGTCAATCCACCGCCATTGGCAATTGTCGAGCCGTGGTATGACCGGCCTGACTGGGGACGAATCGGCCTGGCCTACCTCGCCGGCTGGCTGCAACGCGAGCCGGGTGTCGAGGTCTTCGTGGTGGACGCGAAGCTCGAGCGTCTCGATTTCCAACAGGTCCAGTCACGGGTCGCCTCGCTGGCAGCCGACGTGGTCGGCTTGACCGCGTTCACCAACGAGATCAAGCCGGCCGCCTACACGGCCTCGCTGGTCAAGGATCTCCTGCCGGAAGCCGTGACCGTCATCGGTGGTGTGCACGTCACCGCCCTGCCGCAGCAGACGCTCGAGGAGTTCTCGAGCTTCGATGTCGCTGTCATCGGTGAAGGGGAACAGACGCTCGAGGAACTGTGTGCGGCGATCCGGAGTGGCGACGACTGGAACCAGGTGGCCGGGCTCGTCTACCGGTCCGATGACGCGGCACCCGACGGGCTGGTCCAGACGGCTCCACGTCCGAGGATGCTCGACCAGGACCAATTGCCGCTGCCGGCCTGGGACCTGTTCCCGCCGATGAAGTCCTTCTGGTTGCAGACACTCCGTGGTTGCCCGTTCAACTGCGTGTTCTGCATGAACCACAATGGACGCGTGGCACGGTCCCGCTCGGTCGAGAACGTGGTCGAGGAGATCCGCTGGCTGGTCGAGGAGTGGGGCGGCCGGGAACTGCGGTTCGGTGATGAACTCTTCACCGTCGACATGGATCGTTCCCGGACCCTGATGCAGCGGCTGATCGAGACGGGACTGGGTGAACGGATCCGCTGGGACTGCCAGACGCACGTGCGGTTTGTCGACGAAGACCTGCTCAGGCTGATGAAGCAGGCCGGCTGCTATCGAGTGGAACTGGGGATCGAGACCGGCGACGAGGACAAGTTGCGGACGATGGGCAAGGGGACCAACCTGAAAATGATCTTCGCGGCGGCCGAGGCGGCGCGGGCGGCCGAGATGCCATTCGGGACCTTTTTCATTATTGGCCAGCCCGACGAAACGCGCGAGTCGATCAAACGAACGGTCGATCTGGCCGTGCGGTTGAATCCCGACCTGCCGATCATCGGTTTGATGTGCCCCTATCCGGGTACCGAGGTGGCTCGCATGGCGGCAAACGGTGAAGCCGGCTACCGGCTGGTGACGACCGACTGGGACGAATACAACAAGCAGATCGGCGGCGCGATGGAATTCTCCGGGATGACGCGGCATCAGCTGGAGTGGCTGCAGGTCCGGGCCTACCTGGCGGTTTACCTGAGGAACTGGAGATTCTGGGACCTGGCAAAGTTCATATGGGAATTCCGCAGTGGTGCCTGGCAGGTCCTGAAGAAGGCCGTGTTGCGACGATCCGTCAGCACCGGGTTGCCGCATCCGGACGATTACGACGAGCGTCTGGCCGGTGGTCGCCCGGCGACGATCGACGACGTCATCGCGTCGCGGTCCGACTGGGAGGAGGTCCAGAAGCGGGAACTGGTCCGTGCGAAAGCAGCGGCACGTCAATCCGCCGGGCGCGCGTTCACCGCCTGAATGGCGACCTGGACAAAGCCAACGCCGATTCTGCCAGGGCAGAATCGTTGAAGGCGACGAAATAACTGCCTACCCGTCCGGCCAGTACTTTGCCGGTGCCTTCGAAACGGGCCTGTCGGCTCTGTCGATCGAGATGTTGGCCCGCTATTCGGCTTTCTCTTTGCTCTTCTTGATCAACGATCCGACGCCCACGATCCCGATAATGGCCAGTACGAGTCCGACCCAGCCACCTCCTGAAAAGTGAATCCGGCTGAGAAAAGGACCATAGCCGGCAGGTCCCAGTCCCAGGTTGGTCAGGACCATGCAGGGTCCTCGAGGATTGCTAATCCGGTGAGTCGGAATTAACCGGCTCCGAGGGTTCGAATCCCTCTCTCTCCGCTCATGCGGTCGCAGCAACTCACAATCGCTCTCAACCTTTTGCGGGGCAAGGGGTTACCACTGGACTGTTCATCGCGTAACGAGATGGGCGAAGCGACCGCCTTGCTCTCAATCGGTCCCCGTCGTCTTCATCGCAAGATGTCCGGTGGTCTCCAAGATCGTGCCCGTCTCGCTGCTGGTCGGGAAAGGCTCGACAGCGGACTATTCGCCTGATCCGGGACGTTCGTACCGCTCAGGGTCTCGGGTGGAACCGCAGCACCCGGTTGGAGAGTTCGTCGGGGTTCTCTTCGGAATCGGCCGGCAGTGCCTCGGCCAGTCCGGTCGCCGCCTGGTTGATCGTCTCGACGAACGAGTCGACCAACCCTCCCTGCTTCAGGTGCGACACGGCCGTATCACGAAGCGCCTCGATCCCGCTCTCGCCCAGGACACTCAACGCCTGGTGGTCGGCCAGTACCACCACACGACGTTCGAACAACGACACGTAGATCA
>CAUZEQ010000106.1:0-14492 GCA_963578885.1 Planctomycetota bacterium | reverse complement strand
AACCAGAACGACGGCGCGGTACCCCGGGCCCAAGAGAGACCGGTGGTGCTGCTGGATACGATCGGCGAACTGGCCGCCTGTTGGGGACTGGCCGACGTGGCGTTTGTCGGAGGCAGCCTCGGTAACCGGGGTGGGCAGAACATGATCGAGCCGGCGGCCTATGGAGCCGCGATCCTGTTCGGACCGAATACGCAGAACTTCCAGGACGTCGTCGACGAGCTGCTCGAACGAGGCGGTGCCCGAGTGGTCGGCGACGGAGCGGCTCTGACCCAGCGACTCCAGGAACTGCTCGATGATCCGAGCACCGCCAACGCGCTGGGCGAAGCCGCTCGCGGATTGGTGCTCGCCCGGCAGGGCGCCACCGAGTCCACTCTGGACATTCTGCAGGAGCTCCTTCCCTCAGAGACGCTCGACTCCACGACCCGCCACGGTGATCCTGAGGCCGCCGACGCGGCCTGAAACGCGACTTCAGGCGGTCTGGGGCTGAGTTGTGAGGACCGGAGCCCGGCGCTACAATCCACCCGGTCTGCAACCTGACACGTTCTGCCTCGATTCGCCTCACGGGAGCCTGCTGCCATGTCGGAATTCCTGTTTACCAGCGAATCGGTCAGCATGGGACACCCCGACAAGGTCTCCGACCAGGTCTCCGACGGGATCCTCGACGCCCTGATCGCCGTCGACCCCAGCTCGCGGGTCGCCTGCGAGACCCTCTGCACCACCAACTTCGTGCAACTCTCCGGAGAAATCACCTCCGCGGGAGCCTGCGATGACGAGGGCTACCGCGACATTGTCCGCAAGGTGCTCCGCGAGATCGGCTACACGATCGACGGGATCGACTTTCACGCCGACACCTGTGAGATCGACGTGAAGCTGCACAGCCAGAGTGCCGACATCGCGTTGGGTGTCGACACCGGCGGCGCCGGCGACCAGGGCCTGATGTTCGGCTATGCCTCGAACCAGACCGAGGAACTGATGCCGATGCCGATCGCGTTGGCTCACCGGATCATCAACAAGCTGACTGACGTCCGCCAGCAGGGTCTCGTGGACTGGCTGCGACCGGACAGCAAGAGCCAGGTCACCGTCGAATACTCCGACGGGGTTCCGCGACGAGTGGCCACGGTGGTTGTTTCCACCCAGCACGCCGAATCGGTCACGCAGGACGAGATCGCCGAGTTCATCCGCCGCGAGGTGGTGATCCCGGTCGTGCCCGGAGAATTCCTGGATGACGAGACCGTCTACCACGTCAACCCGACCGGCAGCTTCGTCGTCGGGGGGCCTCACGGTGACACCGGTCTGACCGGCCGCAAGATCATCGTCGACACCTACGGGGGCTGGGGCCGCCACGGCGGAGGTGCCTTCAGCGGGAAGGATCCCACCAAGGTCGACCGCTCGGCCGCCTACATCGCCCGCTACATCGCCAAGAACGTCGTCGCCGCCGGGCTGGCCGCCGAGTGCGAAATTCAGCTGGCCTACGCGATCGGAGTCGCCGAACCGGTCAGCGTCACGATCGACTGTCACGGCACCGCGACGCTCTCAGAAGCCGAAATCGAGAACCGGATCCGGTCGGCATTTCCCGCCCATGAGCTGACCCCGGCAGGAATCATCACAACCCTGGACCTCAAACGGCCGATCTATAGAAAGACCGCCGCCGGAGGACACTTCGGCCGCAATGACCCCGATTTCACCTGGGAACTCACCGACCGCGTCGAGGCCCTCGGCCAAGTCGCAGGCGGCTGATCGACCCGGGCTGAACCCTCGAGGGACTCAAGGGACTGAGTCCAATGCCCGTCAATCATTCGATCACCCGCCGCCGCCTGGCTCTGCAACTGGCGGTGACGCTCTGGAGTGGCCTGTTGGTCGGCGGATGGTTGCTAGCCGCCCGAGCAGCCTCCGGAGAACTGGCACTGCCGCTGCAGCCGGAAGTCGCCTGGACCGCAACCCTCTCGGCCGCAGCACTCGGGCTGCTGGCTGCACTCCTGTTCCGGCACTCAAGATCCGGTTCCCGGCCCAACACCTCACCACTGGTCGCGACGCTCACGCTGGCTCCGACCCTGGTCAGCGGCTTCACCCTGCTCGACCTCTCGAACAACGCCAGCTGGTTGGGGCTGACCGCACTCGCCCTGGCCGTCTCGCTCACGCTCTACGCAGGCTGCCTCGTCCCAGCCCGCCGCCGACAACAGCAACCCGGACCGCTGGCAAGCTCGCACGCTGCGACCCCGGTGCCTGGGCGGTCGAGACAGCCGACCCACCTGTCCCAGAATCTGCGACGACATCGCGATCAGACCGGAGACCGACTCGAAGGGGACCTCACGATGCACTGGGAGTCCGGACAAAGACAGCAACCGGTGCACGTGCCGTTCGTACCTGCGTTCGAAGGCAAGCCCGAGGTGACCTGCCGCTGCGAGGAGGATGATGAGGCGGGCGACGGTGTGCGGGCTCGAGTTGCCGAGGTGCAACGCTTCGGGACCCGCATCGAACTCAGACGCTCCGGGAACCTCGACACACGCCAGGTCACCCGCCTGGAACTCTCCGTCACACTCGATGACTCGGCCCGCCGAGCCGCCTGAATCCGATCAGCCGCTGATGCACTCCAACCAGACCGGACCGGTCAATCCGCCCGATTCCCTGCCCAGCCACTGGATCGAGAGCCAATTGTCAGAAACCAGCCGATCGGTGATGTCGCTGCCCAGGCCCTCGGGTCGGGTCTCAAGTTCGAGTGGAGACTGGTTGAGCGTAATCCGGGTCGGTCCGCTGAGGCCGGCGATCATCAGCCAGACCCGTTCTCCGGGATCGAGCCGTCCGGGGCGGCCGAAGCGTCGCACCAGTTTCAGATCCTCACCCGTCTGCCTCTCGAGGGGCAGCCGCACACGCTGCGGGCTGTCGGACTCGCTCAGCCTCTGCCAGGGTCCCGCCAGCCGGATGGTGTGCTCGCTCATACCAGTCGCGTCCTTTCGCCCGCCGGAGCCGCCTCCGGCCAGTCACCACCAGTCTAGCGGTTCCGGGATTCCCGAGCGGGTCTCTGGACCGAGTCGATGCAATCGTGCCGGAATCCGCTGGTTTCACTCTCGCCAAGCGGTTATACTCCGGCAAAATTCATTTGCATCAAGATGACAAGGGATTGTTCACTGATGCAGCGGCCCAGCCCCCATTTTCCTGTCGAGTCAACCACATCTCAGGGGCATTCGCCCTCTGACTCGTCACAGGTCCAGGTGGTCACAGCGACCTCCACCGATTCACTTCCCAACGACCGGAAGCATGCGCGCAAGGTGTTCAGCCAGCGTACCAATTCCCTGCTCGGCATCCAGATCGTCGCCAGCGGCTCCTACGTTCCTGATCAGGTGATCACCAACGAGGACCTGCAGGCCGAGCATGGATTTGATCCGGACTGGATCCGGCAGCGGACGGGGATTCTCGAACGGCGACGCGCTCCCGCAGACCAGGCCACCAGTGACCTGTGTGTCGAGGCGGCTCGACGGGCCATCCGCGCCGCACGGGTCGATCCCTCCGAAATCGACCTGGTGCTGGTCGGCACATTCACTCCCGATTTCAAGTGCCCCTCGACCGCCTGCCTGGTGCAGGACAAGCTCGGCCTCGACGCACCCGCCGTCGACCTGCAGGCCGCCTGCTCGGGGTTCATCTACGCCCTGGTCACTGGCGCGCAGTACGTGGCGACCGGCAACAGCAAGCTGGCGCTGGTGATTGGTGGAGACTGCAATTCGCGGATCGTCGACCCGCAGGATCAACGCATCGCACCCCTGTTCGGCGACGGGGCCGGTGCCGTGCTGCTGGCCCAGGGCGAGCCGCACCAGGGCCTGATCTGCTACCAGATGGGGGCCGACGGCAGCGGCGGCTCGCTGCTGCAGTGTGTCTCCGGAGGGACCCGGCAACCGGTGACCGTCGACGATATCGAGGCCGGACGACACTTCCTCTCGATGGACGGCCGCACCGTTTTCAAGTGGGCCGTGCGGGTCCTGACCGACACGATCGATCTGGTGCTCTCGAAGTCAGGAATGAGCATCCACGATGTCTCGCTGTTCCTGGTGCACCAGGCCAACCAGAGGATCATCGACGCAGCCGTTTCGCAACTGGGGATCGACCCCGACCGGGTCTTCAACAACCTGCAGCATTACGGCAATACCTCCGGTGGCTCGATCCCCCTGGCACTCGATGAAGCCTTCCAGGCCGGTCGCATCAACCGAGGCGACACGATCCTGATGTGCGGCTTCGGGGCCGGACTGACCTGGGGCACGACGCTGTTCCGCTGGTAATCGACCGCGGACGCCTGCTCGAGTGACCGCGTCGCTACAATCGAGGGGACAATCTGCCTCGCCGAGACCGGCGGCGACCCACCGGAGACTCCGCTCATGAAACCCGAAGCGAAATCCCAACTCAAACTCGGCATGGTCACCTATCTCTGGGGTGCCCAGTGGGATCTGCCGACATTGATCGGCAACTGCGAGAAGACAGGTTTTGCCGGAGTCGAACTGCGGAGCACTCACAAGCACGGCGTCGAGGTGACTCTGAACAAGCCGCAGCGGGCCGCGGTCAAGTCGCGGTTTGCCGACTCGCCGGTGACTCTGGTCGGGTTGGGCTCGGCCTGTGAGTATCACAGTGCCGACCATGGAGTCCTCAAGCAGAACATCGACCTGACCCGCCGCTTCCTGGAACTCTCACGCGACGTCGGTGGCAGTGGCGTCAAGGTGCGACCCAACGGCTTCGTCAAGGGCGAAGACCGCAGGCGGACGATCGAGAGGATCGGCAAGGCGCTGCGGACCTGCGGCCAGGCGGCCGATGACCTCGGACAACAGATCCGACTCGAAGTCCACGGCAAAGGCACCAAGGACCCGGCCGTCATCCGGCAGATCATCAACATCGCCGACCACCCCCGTGTCACCGTCTGCTGGAACTGCAACCCCGGGGAGACCATCGACGGATCGGTGGAGGCCAACTTCAAGCGACTGGCCGATCTCCTCGGAGATGTGATCCACATCCACGACCTCTTCGACACGCGCTACCCCTACGGCGAACTGTTCGGGTTGTTGGCCGCGCGAGGCTCCCGCGGCTGGTGCCTCTCGGAGAGCCCCGCCACCAGTGACCCGCTGAGGGTGATGCGGTACTACCGGGCGCTGTTCGAGCAGTTGACCGCCTGACCACCTGGGGGGGGATCAGGTCGACTCGCCCGACTCCTCGTCCTCGGCCGTGCCCACCGTCATCGGCTCGATGTCGTCGGCGGCGATCCACATCTGCGTGATCGGAATCCCGTCGGCGCTCTCGCGGACGACCAGGTAGACCCCGGTCACGATGGCCCAGAACACGCTGGCCGTGTATCCCACAAACAGCACGCAGGCCACGCGGACCCAGAAGACGAGAAACGTCGAAGAAAACGGGACGCTGCTCTCCTCGCCGGCTGGTCCCGCCTCCGAAGCCACCAACCCTGCCGGCACCTCTCGGCCACCCACCAGGCTCGTACTCTCGCCACCGGACACCGAGTGCAGGCCACCCTCACCTCCGGTGAACGCATCCAGGCCGCTGGAAACTGACGAGGCGGCCAGCCACAGCGTCAGCGACAGCACCGACCATGCCAGGCAGGTGGCGATCGAACCGACGATCGTGCCCAGCACGGCGTGTCCGGCCAGCAGTGTGGGGCGGTCGGTCAGGAACCCGTGCACGTGGCTGAAGCCGTCGAACCCGTCGCTGTCCTCGATTCCGATCGTGGCCACCATCAGCGGCCAGCCGGCCACGAAACCCACCGCCACCAGGGACATCAGCAGTCCCAGCACCAACGGAATGAACCACAGCAGCGAAACGACCAGGGGTCCCACCGAGGGGATCTTCGCGAACAGGCCACCGAGTGCGGCCAGCCCCCACAGGGCACCGAAGCACGAGAGGCTGATCAGGACCGCCGAGAGCAGCGATGCGGAGTGCCTGAATCCGAACCCGCTGACCTCGGCCAACGTCAACGACTCGCCACGCACCACGTCGGCGGCCGTCATGCGGACCAACATCACGCCGGTCAGCGACCAGACCACCACGGCCACCAGGAACCGTGACCAGGCGACCGCCGTCTCAGACCACGACTCCCGATTGCCGACGACCTGGACTGCCGGTTTCATGACATCCCGCAGCGGACGACCCACCAGTTGAGGATTCCAGGCCACGCGGAAGGCGGTGGCCAGAGGCTGCTCGCCCGCGGCGCTTAGCAACCTCTCGGCCTGCCGGTCTCCCTCCAGGGCACCCAACTCGATCTGCCAGGGCCACTGGGCCTGGGGTTCGGAATCCGAAAAGTTGTCCAGCAGTCCGCCAGCCGCAGCCACCACCACCGCGGCCAGGCCCCCGATCAGCCAGCGCCGGGGGTCCAGCGAACTGCGGACCACCGCCAGCATCAGAGTCCACCTCTCCCGCGCCGACGCCGACCCGCCTTGACGTCGCCCCGGTTCATCACTCGACATGACCACACCCTTCCTGCCAACACTCACCACCCCGCATCCTCGCGGAATGAACCGTGAGAATTATAGCGACTCCAACGCGTTGGCGGTGCGGACATCCGCGACCCGGCGACCGGGTCGCATCAGGTGGCAGACGATCGGTATGGCCAACAGAGTGATCAATGACCCCGACAGCAGGCCGCCGATCACCACGCGGGCCATCGGAGCCTGCAGCTCACCCCCTTCGCCCCAGCCCGCGGCGATCGGCAGCATCGCGAGGACCGTGGTCAGAGTCGTCATCAGGATCGGCCGAAAACGCCGCACGCTCGCAGCGACGACCAATTCGGTGTAATCCCCCGACCAGTCACTCTCCAAGGCCACCAGCCTCTGCTTGATGCAGTCGACCAGCACGATGGCGTTGTTGACCACGATGCCGGCCAGCATCACCGCTCCGATGAACGACTGGGCGTTGAGCGTGGTGTCGGTCAGAAACAGGGCCAGGATCACACCGATCGCGCCCAGCGGGATCGTCACCAGGACCACCAGCGGGTCCCGAAACGACTCGAACTGAGACGCCATCACCATGTACATCAGCACCACCGCCAACACCAGGCCCTTGGTCAGTTCCTCGAAACTCCGCTGCTGCTCCTCGTAATCTCCCACGATGCGGTAGCTGAACCCGCGTGGCCACTTCTGCTGGTTGAGTCGTTCGGTCAGGTCGCCGACGACACTGCCGAGGTCGCGGTCGACCACGTCGGCCGAGACCTGCACCACGCGCTGGCGTGCGGTCCGAGTGATTCGCAGCGGCGCGTTGCCCGTATCGAAACGGACCAGGTCCCGCAGTGCCACCACCCGGCCCGAGGCAGTCGAAACCCCCAACCGTTCGATGTCGGGGAGCCGGTCGCGATCGGAATCTTGCAGGCGGACCAGCACGCTGAACTCGTCTCCCGACTCGCGGAACATCGTCGCCTCGGTGCCGCGGATCGTCGTGTCGAGCGTTTCGGCGATGTCGCGGACGCTGACCCCCAACAGGCTCGCCTTGACCCGATCCACGTGCACCGCCAATTCGGGCCTGCGGTCGGGACGATCGACGTTGATGTTGATCAGGCCGGGAACCTCTTTCATCAGGTCCGCCACCTGGTTGGCCTGGCGATCGGCCTCGTCCAGGTCATGGCCCCGCACCTCGACCTCGATGTCACCACCCCCGAATCTCAACATCCGCGCCAACATCATCTCGGTCTGGGCCTCGACCCGAATCCTCATGCCCGGCACCGCCCCGATCGCCTCGGCCAGCAATTCACGGATCTCTTCGACGCTCTGATCCCGCTGGCTGCGAGGCACCAGCTTGACCCGCATCCAGCACTCGTTCCAATCATCCGAATCGTCGCGGTCCCCTCCGATGAACGCCGCAACCGTCTCCCGCTGCTCGGCCGGCACCGCTTCCAGAATACTCTGCTCGATCCGACGGGCCTGGCGATGCAGGTGCCGGAACTGGATGCCCGGGGCCATGTGGGCCCGGATCCGCAGGTCACCCTCGTCGGCCTTGGGCATGTACTCGGTCCCGATCCGAGGCGTCAGGCCGACGACGACCGAGAACAGCAGTAGCAACAGCGAGAGCACCACCCCCCGCCGACGCAGCGCCAGCCGCAACACGGCGGCGTAGAGTGTTTCGAGCTTCGAGAAGGCACCGTGAGCGATCGCGACGAGGCCGCGAGACGAGGCAGCCTCGGCACCTGGACCCGCACCACGACCGGCACCCGGCTTCGGCCGACCGCCCCAGTGAGCCGCCAGCATCGGGGTCAGCGTCAGGCTGGCCAGCAGCGAACAGGTCAAGGCAAAACAGACCACCCAGGACAACTGGTGCAGCAACACGCCGGTCATTCCCTCGACAAAGGCCAGCGGCACAAACACGATCAACGTGGTCATCGTGCTGGCCACGATCGCCGAACCCACCTCGTTCGTCCCGTCGATGGCCGCCTCCTTGATCGGCTGACCCTCGTCCCGACGCCGGTAGATCGACTCGAGTACGACGATCGAGTTGTCGACCAGCAGGCCCAGGCCCAACGCGAGTCCGCCGAAGGAGACGACGTTCAGCGAGAAGCCATGGGCGTAGATCAGCACGAAGGTGGCCATCACCGAGAAGGGCATCGAGATGCCGATCACGATCGTGCTGCGGAAGCTCCGCAGGAAGATCACCAGCACCACCGCGGCCAGGCCCATCCCGTAGCCGGCCGCCCGCTCGATGTTCGCGATCGACTGCACCACGAACTCGGACTTGTCGATGCGGACGGTGAGCACCATGTCGCTCAAGCGCCGGTTGAGCCGAACGACCGCTGCGCGGACCCGGCGGCTGACCGCCACCGTGTTGGCGTCGGACTGCTTGTAGATGTAGATCAGCAGGCCTTCCTTGCCGTTGACCCGGCTGACGTCGGTCCGCTCCTCGACCCCATCCTTCACCCGGCCAATGTCGGAAACCCGCACGATCGCCCCGCCCAACTGGCGGACGACAGTCCTGCGGATCTCGTCGAGATTCTGGAACTGGCCGTGGCTGCGGACCAGCCGCTGCACGTTGCCCTCGTCGAAGTCGCCGGCCGGCTGGTTGACGTTCTGACGCCTCAGCGACGCCACCACCTCGTTGACACCCAGGTTGAGTGATTCGAGTTTCTGGCGGTCGAGGTCGACCTGGATCTCGCGGCGAACCGCTCCACGCAGCCGTACGCGCCCCACACCCTCCAGCTTCTCCAGCTCCGGCACGACCTCGGTCTCGGCACGCTTGGTCGTCTCGACCGACAGCCGATCGCTCTCCGGACCCGACTGCTTCGGCTCCAGGGCCAGGTAGATGATCGGCGAGTCACTCTCGTTGTAACGCCGGAAGTAGGGCCCCTCGACCTCGTCGGGCAACTGCCGCCGGACCCTCTGCACCGCCTGCCGCATGTCGTTCAGCGCGACATCGAGGTCGGCGCCCCAGGTCATGCGGACATGGATCGTGCTGGCACCCTCGGCACTGACACTCGAAATCTCCTCGGAACCGTTGACTGAACTGAGAGCCTGTTCCAGCGGCCGGGTCAACAGCGTCTCGACCTCCTCGGGAGCCGCACCCCGGTACAGCGTCTCGACCCGGATGGTCGGGTAGTCGATCTTGGGAAGCAGATCGACGGCGAGACGCTCGAGTGACATGTAGCCCAACAGCGTGACGACCAGGGCGATCATCAGAGTCGTCACCGGTCGGTTTACGGCCAGGCGGGTCAGCGTCATGTCGGCTCAGTCCGCCGTCGACGCGGGTTCGTCCACGACCTGCACGTCCTGGCCATCCTCGACCAGATGGCTGCCGAGAGTCACGACTCGCTCACCCGGCCCCAGGCCACTCAGGACCTCGACCCGGGTCCCATCGACCAGGCCCAGCTCGACCTCCACCTGCCGCACGCTGTGGCCGTCGGAGGCCACGACGAAGACCGTCTTGCGACCCCCGCGTTCGACCACCGCCGCGAGCGGCACCACGCTCGCACGTTCGTGCAGACCCAGCTTGACCCGTACCCGAGCGTGCATGCCGGGCTTGAGCAGGCTGCGGGGATTGTCGACCGCGATGTAGACGACCGCGGTTCGAGTCTGAGGATCGAGCACCGGAGCCAGTCGCTCGACACGGCCCGTAAATACCTCGCCGGGATACGTGTCGACACACACCTCCGCCAGCTGGCCCTCACGCAATTGCCGGTAGTCACTCTCGCCGACATGCACCGTGGTCCGCACCGTCGAGAGGTCGACGATCCGCAGCAGCGCGAGGTCGGTCTTGGCGAGATCACCGACCTGGACCAATCGACTGGCGACGTGACCGGACAGAGGTGACTCGATCCGACGCTCGGCCAAGGCCAGGCGGCTGCCCGCCAGTTCGCTCTCGGCACGATCCACCTTAGAAGCGGCCAACCGCGACTCGGCCCTGGCAATCTCCAGCTTCGACTCCGCCGCCTCGAGCTGCTGTGTGGTCCCGACTCCCTTGCTCCGCAGGTCCTCTACACGCTCGAATTCCTGCAAAGCCGCCTTGGCACGCAGGTCCTGGGCCGCCAACTCCGCGATCGCAACCTTCTTGAGTGCCTCGGACTGCCGGACCAGTTCCTGCTGCTGAGACGACTCGATCCGAACCAACTCCTGGCCGGCGGCGATCGAGTCGCCGACATCAACACTCAATGTCTGGATCTGACCGCTGACCCGCGAACGGATCTCCACGTCGCGACCCGCCTCGAGACTCCCGACCAGTTCCAGGGACTCTTCGATATCTCGAATCTGCAGGCCGACGACCTCAACCGCCACCGTCTCGCTTCTGGACCGCGGTAAATCGAGATCGGCTCGGTGCTGGGAATCGACAAAAACGGCCCAGCCAATGCCCAGACACGAAGCCAGTACGCAGGGCAGCAGAATGAACTTCATCGAGGCTCGAACGCGACAGGACGTCGCCAGCAGGAGGGTGGGGTGTGGCGGGTCCGCTCACTTTAACCGCTAGCGGACCCATAAGGCAATGCCCATATGTGCCGCTCGAATCGCCGACCGTCGATCGCTACAGTGGGGCTTGGATCCGGCGGAGTGTCGGAGCAAAGGGCCAGCCCAACCGGAGAGCATGATGGACCTGTTGAGCACGTTGAGCGGATCGTTGATGGAGACGTTCCTGCCGGCCGGGTGGGACCTGGCCAAAATCGACGCTTGCGTCGGAGACGATCCGGCGACCATCACGTCCCGGCAGCCGTGGTGGCACGAGGCGTTTGAGCCGGTTCCCTGCAACACGCTGGGGGACTTCGACACGATGCTCGGTCACGAGATCGCCGTGACGATCGCAGAGGCTCGCAAGGAAGGCCACGCCCTGGCCATGATCCTCCCGGTCGGCCCGATGGGCATGTACCGCTGGGCTGTCTACTTTCTCAAGGAATGGGGCATCTCCTGCGACCACGTCCACGGGTTCAACATGGACGAATGGAGTGATTCGGAGGGGAACACGCTGCCGTCGGATCACCCCGGCGCGTTTGAAAACGCGATGTCGGATGCGTTCTATGGACCGCTGGGCGAATTGACCGTTCCGACGCAACAGCGACACTTCGCATCCCGTGACGCACTGCCGAACTTCGGGGAACAGATCTCCGAGATCCGTGCCGGGGGAGGCAAGCTCACTGTGCTGTTTGGGATCGGCCGGGTCTGCCACATCGCCTTCTGGGAACCGCAGTTTGCTGCCGAGTACGACAGCCTCGAAGACTGGAAGGCCGATACACACCGGCTCGGGGCGCAGCTGCATCCGCTGACGATCGAGCAGAATGCGGTGACGAGCTTCAAGAGCCGCACCACGCGAGTCCCGGCGTTTGCCAACACGATCGGACCGGGCCTGTTCCTGGGTGCCGACAAGATCATCGGCGGAGCCGACGGCACCTTCTCCCGCGGCATGATGTGGCAGGGCCTGAGCCTGTGGATGACTCTGAGGCACGAACCCACCCCCTGGATCCCCTCGACCTTCATGCCCACACAACCCGGCCGCCTGTTCTTCCTCGAAGAACTCGCCGGACCGCTCGAGCCGGAATGCAACTAGCCCCCGCTCGGCCCGCCGCCTAGCCGACTTCCGTCAGCACGTCCTCGTGGACAAACAGCGGCAGCGGAGGGTCGTAATGGACCGACAGAGCCAGAGCATCGCTGGGGCGACTGTCGACCTCAATCAACTCGCCGTTGACCCGGATCCTCAGCACCGCGTAGTAGGTGTGGTTGCGGAGGTCGGTGATCACGACGTCCTCGATCTCACCACCCAATTGCTCCACCGTCGCCTTCAACAGATCGTGGGTCAGGGGTCGCGGCGGAGGCTCCTCGGTGATCCGGCGGTTGATCGCACCCGCCTCGAACAACCCGATCAGGATCGGAAACGAGCGGTCCCCATCGATCTCTCGCAGGAACACGACCTGCTGATCGCCGATGTCGTTGATGACAATCCGAGCGAGTTCCATCTGGACCAGCACGTGGGTGACTCCGTTTTCAGGCAGCGACCCGTCCGGACCGGAATCGGCCCCAATGGGCAGAGCAGGGTGAGGAGGAAGACCCCACAGCCGCGCGCTGGATTATAGCCCGCCCCAATCTCCGTTCAAGACGCCCACGACCTGCAGCGACTCCGACTCCGGCGGGGGAACTCAGGCATCGCCGAGTTGACCGATGATGTCGTTGACCCGTTCGAGCTGTTCTCTGAGCCCGGCGAGAGTCTCACGCACACCCTCGACCACCTCGGCCGGAGCCTTCGACACGAAGCTCTCGTTGGCCAGCTTCTTCTCGTGTCCGGCAATCATCCCGCTCAGTTTCTCTTGCTCCTTGTGGTGCCGGGCCCTCTCGGCCTCGCGGTCGACAACGCCCTCGAGGTCGATGTAGCCGTCGGCCTCGCCCAGAGCAAAACTCGCGGCACCTTGCGGCTGGCTGACATCGGGCCCCACCATGATCAATTCGGTGTTGGACAGGTTGAGAAACTGACCGGCAACCGACTCGAGATCCTCGGCCACCCCCGGGCCGCATCGGACCGACAGTGACAGCTGCGTGCTGCGGGGAATCGAGTAGGTCGAGCGGACATTGCGGACCGCCACGATGATCTCCTGCAACCGTTCGAACCGATCCTCCAGCGGCTGGTCTTGCCACTCCAGAGGCAACTCGACCCAATCCGCCCGCATCACGCTCTCGGAGGCCTCGGCCGGATCGGGCAAGCCGCGAACCGGAGCCCACTCGGACAACCGCTCCCAGAGTTCCTCGCTGATGAACGGCGTGATCGGTGCCAGCAGTCTCAGCAACGCGTCGAGCACTCCGACCAGCACCCGCTGGGCGACTCTCCGAGCCTTGGCATCGGAATCCTCCCCCTGCAACCTCGGCTTGGCCATCTCGAGGTACCAGTCGCAGAACTCGTTCCAGGTGAAGTCTCTGAGCGTGCGAGTGGCCTGGTCGAACTGGTAGCGATCCAGGTACGCGGTGACCTGGCTGGCGGTCCGGGAGAGTCGGCTGAGAATCCAGCGGTCCTCGATGGCCAGGGTGTCGGCATCACCCGATCCCTGCACCGGGCCGGGCTGGTAGCCTTCGAGATTGAGCATCGCGAAGCGGGCGGCGTTCCAGAACTTGTTGCAGAAGTTCCGCCCCGTCTCGAACCGCTCGGCCACCACCCTCGCCACCTCTTCGCCCTCGTCCGGTTCGTACCACGGGCTGGAGTACTGCCAGGCCTTTCCGCAACCGCCGCAGTCGATCCGCGGCTTCTCGCCGCCACCGGGAGTCGCCTGCTGGTGCTTGATTTCCTGGGGCGTCACGTGACCGCACTCGGGACACTCGTACCCCACCGGCAGGCGGATGTCCTGGGTCTCGCCGGCGAACGACGCGATCGTGAACCGCACCGCATCGGCACCGTAGCGGTCGATCAGGTCCATCGGATCGACCCCGTTCCCCTTCGACTTCGACATCGTCTGGCCGAAGCCGTCGAGAATCTTGGGGTGCACGCAGACGTGCGAGAACGGGACCTCGCCCATGTTGTACAGGCCGCTCAGCACCATCCGCGCCACCCACAGCGTGATGATGTCCCGGCTGGTGACCAGCACGCTGCCGGGATAGAAGTAGTCGAGGCTCTCGGTGGCTTCGGGCCAGCCGAGGGTCGAGAACGGCCACAGCGCCGAACTGAACCACGTGTCGAGCACGTCCTCGTCCTGGACCAGCTCGTGCGGATCCCCCAGTTCATCGCCCACCAGGTCCGTTTCGGCACAGATCAGCCACCCGCCGTTTTCCAGGTCCTCGTGCCAGCACACATCGTCTCGCTCGGCAAACGCCGCCTCGAGATCCTCGGCCCGGCAGCTGCGGCAGTACCAGATCGGGATCCGGTGGCCCCACCACAATTGACGCGACACGCACCAGTCGCGTTTTTCGCCGAGCCAGTCGAGGTAGGTCTTGCTGTAGCGTGAGGGGAAGAAGGTGACGCGTCCGTCCTTGACCGCATCGATGGCGGCCTGGGCCAGGTTGTCCATCTTCACGAACCACTGGTCCGACAGGCAGGGTTCGATCGGTGTCTTGGATCGATCGCTGTGGGCCAGG
>CAUZEQ010000105.1:0-14495 GCA_963578885.1 Planctomycetota bacterium | reverse complement strand
GCGCCGGAGACACGACCACCGTCAACAGCCACTCGAAGATCTCGTACACGCCACTGATGGTCGTCACCACCAGGAACGACCACAACACCGCCTGGCCAACCGACATGCGGCCACGATCCAGGACCATCTCGGACACCGCCACCATCCACAACCCGCCAAAACAGAGGTGCACCAGCCGGTCGTAGTGGTTCCGCTCCCAACCGAACCACTCCGAGATGCCCGAACCCAGCACCGACCTCGACCAGTCGTCATACGGCACGAACGAGTAGATGTAGCGGGCACCCAGGATGTGCAGCCACAGGAACATGACCAGGCAGTACGAGGCCGGATTGGTCAGCCAGCCGCGCCGGGCCGACACCGCCAGCAACGCCAGGGCGATCACACTCGGAGCATGCTGCAGGGCCTGGTTATGGGGGTAGGGTGAGCCGATCAGCGAGAGACCCAGCACGAGCCCGGTGGCGATCACCAGGGCCAATTGCCGGCGCGAGCTGCGATCGACGACGGACATCAGCCTGACCTACTCGAATCCTTCGACCTGATCCTCGAGCCACTCGGCAAACGAATCGCCCCAGACGGCCGGCTCGTCGTCCTCCTCGGACTCGTGATCCCAGCAGACGATCTCGTATTCCCCATCCTCGTCCCGTTCACTGGTGTCGAAGCAATGTAGATTCATGGTGCCATCGTCGTGGAACGCCACCAGGTGCTCGGGCAGTCCGACCCCGTCGGGAGCCTTCCGCCGGAACCGCCGGTTGACGGCCACGAGATATGAGTGCCCGCCCTGGCCGATCCCGACAATGTCAACACCTCCCAGAACGGAAGATGATGCCCATCGCACTCAGCATGAAACCGCAGGAAGTCGTCGGGAAACTCGATCTCCAACGCCTCCTCGCTCGCAGAAATCTCCGCCTGCGTCGGCGGAGTGTACGCTCCGGGCGCGTCCATCTCGTCGTTGGCAATCGCCTCGCGACACGACTCCAGAAATCTCGTCATTACGACTCCGACGCCCGGCAGTGCCTCATCAGTCAACCAGGATCGCCGCGACCAGCTATACGACTCCGATCCCAATCGCCCATGGCCAGAAGTACCCCATCACCCAAGCCACTCCCGCGGCCGCCAGGAACACCCCCGCCACTTCGTAGTGCAACCACTTGGGAGTTTCGAGCCACCATTTGAACATGCATCGCCTCCCACACCGCGATCGCCTCGCTCCCGACTCCAGACAAAACTGGGGTCAGAGCTTGAATAGTGAATAGTAGCTCCCCTAAGCCTCCTGTCTTATCACGCTCTATCTATGCCAGTATTCGCTATTCAACCTCTGACCCCAATGATGAGGGACGTCGAGGTTACTCGACCCAACTGCCGATCTTCTCGATCTGCCAATCCGACCCGTTGCGCCTCAATACGATCATCTCCCCACTGGCGGTGCCAAAGTCGCCGGTCATCACTTCGACCGTACCATCAGAGAGCTGCTTGATGCTGCTGATGTCTCGATCACGGGATCACCCGCTGAATCACTGGAAATGAGGCGTTGCCATCGGTGTTCTCACCGGTATGATCACCAGCGGGGAGGCGACAGGCAACGGACTGTTCGTCGTGGTCGCCCACTCCAACAAGACGATACGTCATGCAATTCGGTTCGCCGTGTCGCGGGGCTGGATCGTGATCAAGGCGGGCCCTCGAGCACATATCTGGGGGAGCCTGCTGTGCCCACATCGGCAACGAGACGGCTGCCGGATTCGAGTGATGTCGACTCCCAGGCATCCCGAAGCCCACGCTCGCGATATTCGCCGAATCGTTGGTTTGTGCCCTCACGTGGATTGTCTGCGGTAACGCCCGATACAGTTGGGCCAAGAGAATCGAATGAGCTTGCACGAATTCACGCTGGTGCTGACATCCGAGCCGGGCGAAGCAGACGCCGACCGGCTGTACGAGTCGTTCAATGACGGTACGATTGCGACCATTTCCGGAGTCTCACAGGTTCACTTTCATCGCGAAGCCGAATCGCTGGAAGAGGCAATCCGCTCGGCCATCAGCGAAATCGAAGCCGCCGGTCTTGATGTCGCTCGGCTCGAAATGCTGCCGGACGCATTGCCCACCTGAGACGTCAGATCCACTGAGCGAGGTTCACTTCACCAGCCCCTTGAAGTACTTCAGATCGACGGCCGACTGGTCAAGTAGCTCGACGCTGCTGAGGCTCCGAAAACTCGAACCGCCCTTGTACTCGCTGTGCAACGACACCGTCGCGTCGTACTTCAGTTCCTTCAACCGAGACACGAATCTCGGCAAGGGCGCCTGGCCGTCGGCCAGCGGGACGTAGATTGTGCGGAAGCGGGCCTGGCCGTGTCCGTCGCGACCGTTGGGCTTCCAGACGAAGTTCTTCACCCCCACCAGGCTCACCCACGGTGCGATCAGGTCTAGGCCCATCTCCCAACCCGACAGGCCCCCCTCGACCGTCATGTGCATCGGATCGGCGTAGGCACCGACGGTCTCGGGATCGAAGTCCTTGAGGATCAGGTACAGGATCGAGCCCCCGTTGGCCAGGATCTCGCCCGAGTGGACATGCACGCACGGCTGGATGCCGAACCGCGAGGTGAGCTTGATCAGCCCCTCGAGCTTCCGGCGGGCGGTGTCGATCTGCTTGAGCAGCGAACCGAATGGCTGGTAACGCCAGTACCCCAGCTTGATCTGGCGGACGCCGTAATGAGCACACGACGCGACGATGTCCCCGGCGAACGGACTGTCGGTCCCGGTGATCGCCGTCGACGCCATCAGAATCTCGACCTTCTCCTTCATCGCCACCTGGTGAGCGTGAGCCAACCCCATCTCGGCGTCTTTCGGCAACACGTGACCACCGGGCCGCAGCGTCAGGTCCAACCCGTCAAACCCCCGCTTCTTCACCTCCCTGCACACCTGCTCGATCTTCATGTCCGACAGGTTGTCGGTGAACAGTCCGTACTTCATCACACCTCCTCGCCACTCAGATTGACCAGAGTGGACTAGTGCAAATGGCCCCGCATCGAGACAAGCCACGGGGACTGGGCAAGCCACTATTCACTATTCAAGCTCTGACCCCAATTCAGAGAACTGGTCAGAGAACTGGGAGTTCGATCATGGGGGCGTGCTGGATTTCGCGGGTCATGATCCGACCGATCAACGTCGTCGCCGTGCAGTCCTCGACCGAGATCGATGCCAGCGACCCGGCCAGACGCGGGTTGCCGTTGAAGACCACGATCCGGTCGCAGTCGGTGCGGCCGACCAGTTGGATCGGGCCGGCGAGAGGATCGGACCCCTCGGCGTTCTCGGGCACCGGACCTGGCTCCAGTGACACCAGGTCCACATCGCTCTCCTCAGAGAGTTCGACACCGGGCATCGGATGCGGGGTCCCCCGGTGCTGTCGCTTCAGTTGCTTGAGCGTCATCTTGCTGAGACCCTCGACCAGCACCTCGACCGACCGGCCGATGAACAGCGCGTTATCCTCTTCGCAGATCGCCGTCTGCACCTCCAGCAACCGCGCGTTGCGTTCACGCTTTTGGGCCTCGGGCACGTCGTCGTCGAGCCGGTCGTCAGCCTTGGTCCCCGAGCGAGGGCTGTACTTGAAGATGAAGCTGTTCTTGAAACGGCACTCCTCGACCAGCCGCACGCTCGCCTCGAATTCCTGGTCACTCTCGCCGCAGAACCCAACGATGAAGTCGCTAGACACCGCACACCCGGGCACGATCTCGTTGATCCGGCCGATCATCTCCCGGTACTCATCTACGGTGTACCCCCGCTTCATCCGTTCGAGTACCGCGTCCGAGCCCGACTGGGCCGGGACATGCAGGTACCGGCAGACCTTGGACAGGTCGTTGACCGCTTCGAGCAGCGGGGTGTCCATGTCACGAGGGAAGTTGGTCACGAACTTGATCCGATCGATCCCCTCGGTGTCGTGAATCAACTCCAGCAGGTCCGCCAGCCTCCAGGTGCGGCCGTCCTCGACGTGCGAGTAGCTGTTGACGGTCTGGCCGATCAGCGTGACTTCCCGGACCCCCTGTCCGGCCAGCATCCGCACCTCGCTGGCAATCTGCGACGGCGGGCGGCTTTGCTCGGGACCTCGCGTGGTCGGCACCACGCAGTAGGTACAGAACTTGTCGCAGCCGATCATGATCCTGACGAAGGCCTGGTATGGGCTGGGCCGCATCGTCGGGTCACGCAGCGGATCGTAGCTCTCGAAACTCGAAGCCACCTCGTCGCGGCTGCCGCCACGGCGGTCGAGACTGACGGCCAGGGCCCTGGTTCGGTCCCGTCGCGCCTCGGAAACCAATCGAGGAATCTCGGCCAGCTGACCGGTCCCGACAACCATGTCCACATGAGGAGCTCTCTGGAAGATCAGCTCCTGGTCCTTCTGAGCCATGCAGCCAAAGACACCGATCACCTGGTCGGGTCGTTTCCTTTTGCTGTACTTCAGCCGTCCCAACTGGCTGTAGATCTTGTGCTCGGCATGCTCACGGACGCTGCAGGTGTTGAACAGCACGGTGTCCGCGTCGCTGACCCGATCGGTCAACTCGTACCCCTGTTCACGCAACGCCGCCACGACCAGTTCGCTGTCGAGCACATTCATCTGGCAACCGACCGTCTCGATGAACAGCAGTCGGTTGTGGCTCTCCGACATCAGAGATTCTCCAGGGACTGGCTCACTCGCCCGTGGCGGGGTGCCTGTCCCCAATCCTCAGTGCAGTGCTGTTTCCAATCGGGACAGGCACCCCGCCACGGGCGGATGAGCCAGTCCCAAGTCTAGTCGCGAACGCGTTCGATGTAGGTACCCGCCTCGGTGTCGATCTTCAGCCTGTCGCCTTCCTTGATGAAGGCCGGCACCTGCACCTCGGCACCCGTCTCGACCGTCGCCGCCTTCGTGACATTGGTCGCCGTGTTCCCCTTGGCAGCCGGCTCGGTTTGTTTCACCTCGAGCACCACGTGCTGGGGCGGGGTCATCGAGATCAGCTGGCCGTTCCAGTAGAGCATCCCGACGGGGGCCCCTTCGAGCAGAAATGCCACCTGGTCGCCGCAGACAGCCGCCTCGAGCGTGTACTGCTCGAAACTCTCGTTGTCCATGAACACGTAGCCGCTGGAGTCTCGGTAGAGGTACTGACCGTCACCGCGGTGGACGTCGGCTCCCTCGAGACTGTCGCCGCTCTTGTAGGTCCGATCGAGAATCGTGCCCTTGAGCAGGTTGCGGAGCTTGGTCTTGTAGAGAGCCTGTCCTTTGCCGGGCTTCACGAAGTTGCACTCGATCATCTCGTACGGCTCGTCGTCGAGCGTCACCTTGATGCCCTTGCGGAAGTCGCCGGTGCTGACTTGAGGCATTGGTCGATTCCGATTGCACTGGCTATGCTGAGCCGTCCGGCGGCGAAGAATTTGCCGACCGCGGCCGCTGTTTTCCCTGTCCGAGCCCCTCTGCGGGCCAACAGGAACCACACTAGCACATCCGGATTAACGACGGAACCGAGGTCCACGTGACCCCCGCCCCGCCCACACCGCAGCCCTCACCCCCCGTTTCGCCGTCCGATCTCACCATCGGCGATTGGCACGACGACCTGGCCCGAGCGATCCGGGATCCCGAGGTCCTGCTGAGTCGACTGGGGCTGGACAGTTCGCTGGCACCCGCTGCTCGCCAGGCGGCACGACAGTTCGCAGTGATGGTCCCCGAGAGTTTTCTGGCACGGATGCGGCCTGGCGACCCCGATGACCCGCTGCTGAAGCAGGTGCTGCCGATCGAGGCGGAATCGAGGGACCTGGCCGAGTCAGCGGGGCCCGGAGTGACCCGGGACGCGGTCGGAGATCTCGACTCGCGACGCGCACCGGGATTGATCCACAAGTACCAGGGCCGGGCGCTGCTGATCGCCACCGGGAGCTGCGCCGTGCATTGCCGTTACTGCTTCCGACGACACTACCCCTATGGCCAGGAGCCTCGGCGGCTCGACGAGTGGGACCCGGCGATCGAACTGCTGCAAAGCGACGAGTCGATCGACGAGGTGATCCTCAGTGGCGGCGACCCGCTGATGCTGACCGACACCCGGCTCGATCAACTCATCAGCCGACTCGAATCGATCCCCCACCTGGCACGGCTGAGACTGCACACTCGGCTGCCCGTGGTGCTGCCCAGCCGGGTCACCAGCGGACTGTGCCATCGGCTGCGCGAAGGGCGGCTGACGTCGGTGGTGGTCGTGCACGCCAATCACCCCGCCGAAGTGGTCGACGATTGTGCCGCGGCACTGCAACAGCTGGTCCGCGCCGGACTCACCGTGCTCAACCAGTCGGTGCTGCTGGCCGGCATCAATGACAACACCGACACGCTGGCCCGGTTGTGCACTCGACTGGCCAACCTCGGAGTCGTGCCCTACTACCTGCACCAGCTCGACCGCGTCGTCGGCACGCTGCATTTCGAGGTGCCCGAGTCGGTGGGTCGACGGTTGGTTGCGGAATTGGCCCAGAGGCTGCCTGGGTACGCTGTGCCGCGGTACGTGCAGGAGATCCCCGGAGCCGCCGGCAAGGTGCGGCTGTGAACTCAGGGACTGGCTCCGGCCAATCGAGAGAATTCATCACCCCGCTCGCGGAAACTGGTGAACCAGTCGTAACTGGCACAACCAGGCGAAAGCACCACGTTGTCTCCGGTCTCGGACTGCTCAACCGCCCAGTCAAAAGCCTCATCCAGCGAACCACACACCCGACGCAATCCTGCAAAGCCCATCTCGTCGAGCAACCGATCCACCTCCTCGGCCGTCTGCCCCATCAGTGCCACCGCCCGGGTCCCCCGGGCAATCGTCCCCGCCAGGCCCTCCAGCGGGACCCGCTTGTCATAGCCTCCAGCCAGCAGCACCACCGGCGAATCGAACGACGCCAAAGCCACCTCGACCGATTCGGGAGTCGTCGCCAGCGAGTCGTTATAGAAGCTTCTGCCGTCTCGCCGTGCGACCAGCTGCAACCGGTGCGGCAGCCCGTGGAACCTCTGCAAACCGCTGCGGACATCGGCGAATTCGGCACCGGCCACGATCGCCGCGGCGGTTGCGGCGGCGGCGTTGAGCCGATTGTGTGCACCGGGACCCTCGACCCAGTGACCCAGCGGGATCTCCACCTCGGAATCTCCGATCCGTACCACAGCCGTCTCAAGATCCTCTTCTCGCAGGAAGACTCCCGCACCGGCCCCGCGATCGATCCCGAACCCCAGCCTGTTGGCCGCGACCGTCCAGGTCGAGACGTCGGGGTCGAGTTCGTTGAGCACGCAGGCCGCATCGGGGGACTGCCAGCGGAGGATCGCCTGCTTGGCGTGGCGGTAGGCGTCGAGCGTGCCGTGTCGGTCGAGGTGATTGGGCGTGAGATTGGTGACCACAGCGATGTCGGGAGCGGCGTGCAGTCGGTTGAGGTGTTCGAGTTGGAAGCTGCTGAGTTCGAGCACGACCCAGTCGTCGGGGCCGATCGTTTCGAGTTGGCCCAGCAGGCTGCCTCCGATGTTCCCACCCAGCCAGGCCTTCTGCCCCGAGGCTTCCAGGATCGAGTGGATCATCGCCGAGGTGGTCGACTTGCCGTTGCTGCCGGTGACGGCGATCGTACGCGCCGGGCACAGTTCCCAGAACAGGCCCATCTCCGTCGTCACAGCTGCACCACTCGCCTCAGCCAACTCGAGCCACTCACTCGCCAGCGGCACCGCCGGGTTGGCCACGACCAGTCCGACCCCGCCGAAGTCGCTGGCCCGATGCTCACCCAGCCGCCAGCAGATGGCCCCGGCGGTCAGCCGATCGAGTTCTGCGACCTGGTCGGCCAGTTCGTCGGCATCCTTCAGATCGGTGACGGTGACCCGGGCCTGGTGTCGGCAGAGGAACTCGACGGCACCGGCGGCACCGCCGAAGGTACCCAGGCCCATCACGGTGACGGGGAGTCCGTGGAGGTCTGTGATGAGGCTGCTAGGGTTCACGACGGCTGAGATACCCGTTTCGGGGTCGGCGCGGAAGAGGAAACGGTGACGGCGGCCCGATTGCAACCGGACCGGGCCGCGGTTACCTTGCTCGGATCACGCCGGGCCACACGCCGCGTCTCGGCTTCGGCCCCAAGCCCAAGGACCTCTCTGAAATGACTCTGACTCTCGCCGACTACCTCGTCCTGGGCGGCTACTTCGTGATGATGATCAGCATCGGCGTGTACTGCGCCAGGCGGATCAAGAAGCAGGAGGACTACTTCCTGGGCGGGCGATCCTTCGGCAAGCTGCTGCAGACGTTTGCCGCATTCGGAGCCGGCACCGGGTCCAGCGATCCGGTCAACACCGGTCGCACGACGTTCACCGGCGGGATGAGCGGCATGTGGAGCGTCATGTTCTGGCTGTTCGTGACGCCGTTTTACTGGATCGCCGGAGTCTGGTACCGGCGGATGCGGCTCCTGACCCTGGGGGACTGGTACGTCGAGCGATACGAGTCGCGTTGGCTGGGTGCCGCCTACAGCATCTTCGGCGTCTTCTTCTTCATGATCTACGGCTCGATGTTCTTCTCGGCCATCGCCAAGGTGGCCGAGCCGATGATCATCCCGCCGACGGCCGTGGCGGTCGTCGCATCCGAGGGGGCCACGCCCCAGGAGACGGAGGCGGCTGCCGAGGAGGCCAAGAAGGTGACCGTGTTCGGCAGGAAGCTGAAACTGCAGTTCGTGCTGATCCCGTTGATCGCCGTGGTGGTGGTGGTCTACGGCATCGCTGGCGGGCTGGCCGCGGCCTACTACACCGACCTGATCCAGGGCCTGTGCATCATAGGACTCTCGGTGATGCTGATCCCGATCGGGCTGAGTGCGCTCAGCGAGAACCCCGATCTGAACCCCGGTGGAGACAAGAGCGGTTTCGAGGTGATGCACGACCAGTTGCCCGACTCGTACTTCGAGATCATCGGGTCGAGCACCGCCGAGTTCTCGCTGTACTACGTGATCGCGATCGTGCTGGCCAACCTGATCGGTGTCGTCGTCCAGCCTCACTTCATCGCCACCGGTGGCGGTTCGGCCAAGACCGAGTTCAACGCCCGGGTCGGCCTGGTGGTCGGCAACTTCCTGAAACGGTTCTGCACGCTGGGCTGGGTGCTGACCGCGCTGATCGCAGCGACGCTTTATGCCGACGTGCCGGCGCTGGTCGAGGATCCGGACCTGACCTGGGGCTACGCCTCGATGCAATTGCTGGGACCGGGCTTCCGCGGGCTGATGCTGGCCTGCCTGCTGGCGGCTCTGATGAGCAGCGTGGATGCCCAGATGGTTGTCGGAGCCGGGCTGATCGTCCGCAATCTCTATGTGCCCTTCATAAGGCCCCACGCCAGTGAACGCGAGTGCCTGTGGGCGGGACGGCTGACCGGGGTGATCGTCGTCGCCGGATCGGTCGTCTTCTCGCTGACCATCTACGACATGCTCGGACAACTCAAACTCACATTCTGGTTCCCCCTGGTCTTCGCCGCTCCGTTCTGGATCGGCATGTACTGGCGAAAGGCCACCGGGAAAGCCGCCTGGATCACCGTCGTCTACTGCCTGGTCTTCTTCTTCGTGATCCCCTACTTCGGGCCTCGTGTCTTCAGCAACTGGCGCAGCAACCAGGACCTGATGACCCAGACCGTTCATACCCGGACCATCAGCCAGAAAGTCGTCTCCAAGTCGATGCTGAGGCGGAACCTGGCCGAGGCGACTGCCGAGTGGAACTCGAAGGCGGCGGGGCTGACCGGCAGTGAACTGGACGATCACAATCAGTGGAAACCTCGCAGGATCTCGGCTGAAACGATCCTGATCGAAACGCCCGATGGGATGCAGGAGATCGAGGCGGGGGTGACCCGGCTGCCCAGGACCAGCGAGTCGAAGTCCAGCAGCATCTTCTGGGACAAGGTGGTCCCGCGTGACGAGGCCACCACGCCGAAAGTCGTCGCCAGCGAACGGGTCGACGAATTCACCATCCGTGAAACGCTCGAATACCCTGCCGGGACCGAGTTCGTTGGCGAGGGCAGCCTGAAGCTGAACCTGCTGTTCTACAAGCCGGTCGGCATCGACCTGTCAAAACAGCCGACCTCGTCGCTGAACGCCCTGGAACTGGTCCCCAAGATCGTGATGCCGTTTCTGGTCATGATCATCGCCAGCCTGTTCACCACCAGGAACTCCGACGAAGCACTCGATCGCTACTACGCCAAGATGAAGACCCCCGTCGATCCCGACCCCGAAGCCGACGCCAGGAAGCTCGAGGCCGCCTACGCCGATCCGTCGACGTGCGAGAGGGTCAAGCTGCTGCCGGGCAGTTCGCTGGAATTCCAGAAACCGACCACCGAGGACATTGTCGGCTTTGTGATCTCGGTGGTCGTCTGCTTCGGAATCATCGGCATCGCATTCTGGATGGCGACGATCGGAAGCTGAAACCCAGTCCCTGGGAGACATCCATGTCACACAACGTCACCGACATCGAGACGTTCTGGGTCGAGTTGCCGATCCGCGAGGTGCCTGCCCGGCACATGGTTCGCGAGATTCCTCACTGGAACCTCTTCGAGATCGTCCAGGTCACACTCGACTCGGGAGTCGTCGGTTTCGGCGAGACGATGGTCTACTACACCTGGGGAGACGAGACGACCAGCGACGCGTCGAAGGCCCAGGTGATCGGCAAGCACCCGGCCGAGAACATGTGGGACGACGAGCTGGGTGCGGGGCTGCAGATCGCTCTGATGGACGCCGCCGCCAAGGCTGCCGACTGCCCGCTGTGGCAGCTGCTGGGTCAGCAGGTCCGAGACCGCTGCCACATCAGCTGGTGGGACATCGATCTCTCGGTCGACGACTGGATCAGCGAAGCGCGGCTCGCCGCCGCAAGCGGCTACACCGCCTTCAAGACCAAGGGCCGGCCCTGGTGGGACCTGATCGCCAATACCCGCGAACTGTGTGCCAGCCTGCCGCAACACTTCGAAGTCGACATGGACTTCAACGGATTCGGCATCGACACCGCACACTGCACCCGCCTGCTGAAGGAACTCGAAGCGTTCCACAACGTGGTGATGTTCGAGAGCCCGATCCCGCACAACGACGTGGCCGGCTACACCTTCCTCCGACAACACACTCACGTCCCGATCTCCATGCACACTCAGAACCACCCCGAGGAACCCTCGCTGGAGACGGCGATCCGCGAGGAGATGGTGGACGGGTTCGTGGTGACCGGAGGCGCAACCAAGATCGGGCAGGACGCGACTGTCTGCCGCGAGTTCAACAAGTCGTTCTTCCTGCAGGTGGTCGGCTCGAAGATCGCCGCCGCCTTCGGATTGCACCTGGGCGCCGTGCTCGAGCACGCACGCTGGCCGTCGGTCAACTGCTTCCAGTTATTCGAGCGGGACTGCGTGGCGACTCCGCTGGAAGTCTCCAATGGACTCTGCCGTGTGCCCGAGGGGCCGGGGCTGGGGATCGAGCTGGACCCCGAGGCGATCGAGTTGTACGGCTGCGAGCCGAAGGAGAAGCCCTACCCGCACCCGGACCTGGTGATCGCACTGCGATGGCCGTCGGGGACCACGACCTACTACGCTCACTGCCAACAGTACTGGGAAGACTGGCACCGCGGCCGACTGCCGTTCTTCCCACGAGGCGTGAATCTCGAACACATCCCCAACGACGGCTCGGCCGACTGGGCCGACCTGAGAGCCAGGGTCCTCGAGGGTGCGGTACACTGCAGCCAGGCACCGTTCTAGCACAGAGACTGGCTCCGAAGCCTCGCCCTTGGTGGGGCGCAGGTGCCTGTCCCGAACGCAATCGCAGCGCGTAGGGGACAGGGAGCGGGGGGCAGAGGAGCCCGGGACAGGCATCCGCCCGCGGCGGACCAAAGGCTCCGGAGCCAGTCCCTGGCGGCTAGCTGTCGTATTTCACCTTGATCCAGCCGTCGCTGCCCAGGTGGATGTCGACCTTGAAGTCGCCGAAGTCGTAGCGGATCCGACGGCTGCTCAAGACGTGCCGTCCCACCCTCAAACACTCGATGCCACACCGCGGAACACAGATCTTGATGTTGACCATCCGAGGCCCCTGCGGACGAGCACAGCCACGCGGATAGGGACATCCACGCGGATAGGGACATCCACTCGGATACGCACTGCCTCGCGGATAGGCAGAGCCGAAGATCGATGAGGGACTCAGCGAGTCGATCAGGGAGGGCATTTCGCGAGGATCGGGGACCTGGATCACCAGCGGGATCGCGTCCTCGGGAATCTCGTCGGTGTCCTTGTACTTCACGCAGCCGTACAGCCTCACGGTGGCGGCTGGAATTGCACTGCCACGAGGCACCCAGCCGGGCGCCCGCGGAGCGGTTCTCGGGGCAGGCTTCGCCGCGGGGGCGGGGATCGACTTGGGTGGTGGAGCCGGGGCGGGCTGGACCTTGGGCTTGGGATCGGGTTGAGCCTTGGGCTTGGGGGTGGGAGCCTGCCCGAGCGTGAACGTCGCCGGTGGTGCCCCGGGCGGCACGAAGAGCGGTCGGGCCAGGACCCGAGGAATCTGCGGAGACCTTACACCGTCGGCCGCAGAGGCGGAACTGGCGGCACTCGAGACTCCCAACGCCGCCATCGCAACCAGGCACAGGCCTCGGGTCACGAGTCGGTAAGTCGATTCGAAGCTGGCAAACTCGCTCATGGTTTTTTCTCCCGTCCCCGGTCAACCCGGGTCACTGTGTTGTACGTCGCGTCGAGTCCTGCGAAGTGATTCGGCTGTCGGATCAGGCTTTACGTGTGGACTGGCTGCCATTTTACAGCCGGTTGGGGAGACGGCGGGAGGTGTGTCCGTCGGGGAAACCGCGTCATGGGCGAGGGTGGGTGTGGGTTGTAGCGATTCTAGGACCAAAGCCCCCTCACCCCCTGTTGCCTCACTCGTCTTCGCCCCACATAATCGGAACTGAAGCCGTCGGAGGTCCCGACCGCCGCCTCACCACTCACGCCCCAGGACGACCCGATCCCGATGCAAAGCCGAGCCTGCCTGGTCCTGAGTCTCGTGCTGGCTGCTGCCTGGTCTCTGCCCGGCTGCGGGGGCAGCGATCCGGCAACCGGCGGGGGTGGAGGCGGGCAGGCGGCCGGAGGCGGCGCTGCGGCGGGGGTTCCCGTCGGAGCCCAACCGATCATCCGCACGATCGGCGGCAAGCAGTGGATCGGTGAAGTTCCCCGGGACATCTACTTCGATGATCCGCTGTCGGTGGCGGCGGATAAGCGGCCGGTGGGGGCTGCTGCGGGTGCTGCGGTGGCCGGGACCCCGACGACCGATCCGGCTGCCGGCAAGAGTGTCGGCAAGTCGACCGAGCCGGACACGCCGCCGGCCACCGCGTCGGCGGGTGACTGGAAGACGGTGATCGGGATCGAGCCGTTGAAGACCGAGGTGAAGGCGATCCGCAACAGCCTGACCGGCCACCTGCAGAACGTCGGCAAGTTCAACTCGGGCCTGAAGGCGATCCCCTCGGAGGGAGCCACCCTGGCGGTGCTGGCCTCGGTGGCCGCGTCGCATTCCGGGGAGGTCAGTTGGAAGAAGAACGCCAAGTTCATCCGCGACCTCGCCGGCCAGATGCTCACCGAGAAACTCGCACGAGGACGCAAGTCGTTCGAACAGGTCAAGACTCCGTTTGAGACCATCGTGGAGATTCTCGACGGAGGCAACCCGGCCGAGTTGCCCGCATCGAAGGACCAGGCGGCGTTTTCGGATGTCGCCGAGTTCGGATACCTGATGCAGCGGATGGACCGAGGCTTCAAGTGGATCCAGGGCAATGCCCGGGACGAGGAGTCGTACAAGGAACACGCTGTGAAGATTCGGCACGAGGCGGCGGTGATGGGGGTGCTGGCCCGGGTGATCAAGGAAGAGGGCTATGGGTGGAATGACGACGAGGACTTCGTCAAGCACGCCGATGCGATGCTCGACGCCTGCCTGAGTGTCGAAAAGGCGGTCAGCTCCGAGGCGTTCGCCGACTACGACAAGGCGATCACCAAGATCGACCAGCTCTGCACGCAATGCCACATGGGACGGAGATAGACGATGCGGGAATCAACGACACCGGGTCGCTCGAGAGGATTGCTGGTCGTGGTGCTGGTGGCCGGGCTGGCCCTGGTCACACGCGGTGACGTGATCACCTTGAAGTCGGGGCAGAAGATCGACGCTCCGGTGCTCAAGGAAACCGACACCGCACTGTTCCTGGACGTCGGCGTCGACGTGCTCAAGGTGCCTCTGGAGAACATTGCCTCGCGGGCCAAGAACGCCGCCGCGGCGGCAGCAGCCAAGGCCCAGGTCAAGCAGAACCGCATCTATTCCACCGGCAAGATGCCGATCAAGCCGATCAAGGAGTTGGCTCGCGACTTCGGTGCCGCCGTCGTGCTGGTGCAGACGCCCAGCGGACTGGGCTCGGGGTTCATCGTCAACAAGAAGGGCCTGTGCGTGACCAATTACCACGTGGTCGAGAAGGAGACCCGGATCGCGGTGGTGATCTTCGACCGCGATGCCGACGGCAAGTTCACCCGTACGCGGATCAACAA
>CAUZEQ010000104.1:0-14519 GCA_963578885.1 Planctomycetota bacterium | reverse complement strand
ACCCGGCTTCTCACCCGGCTTCTCACCCGGCTTCTCACCCGGCTTCTCACCCGGCTTCTCACCCGGCTTCTCACCCGGCTTCTCACCCGGCTTCTCACCTGGCTTCCTGGCCGGCTGGGGGTCTTTCGACTGAGGCATCGGCTTGAGTTTCGTCTTGGTCTTTTCCCGGGTTGCCTTGGACTTCTTGATGTCCTCTGTCGCCGGCTCGGGCATCGAGAACAGCGGTCCGTGGATTTCCTCGGCATCCTCGACACTGAAACTCATCCGCTCGGCCTCGACCTGTTTCTGCTCCTCGTAATCCGACGGCGTCTTCATGATCCGCGGCGTGAGGAAGATCAGCAGTTCGGTGCGTCGCAGGGTGTGCGAGTCGTAGCGGAACACGGCTCCGAGCACCGGCAGATCGGCCAGCCATGGCACCTTCCGTTCGACGGTGGCTTCGGTGCGAGTGATCATGCCGCCGAGCACGATCGTCTGTCCGTCGCGGACACTGACACTGGCCTGGGCGGTCGCGGTGTCGATGACCGGCGAGTCGAATGTCGTTCCGGTCTGGGGATCAAAGAAGACCGGCACACCGGGGACAGGCGAGAGCTGGTCCTTGGTGGCCACCACTTCCATCACGATCGTCCCGTCGGGCGACACCCGGGGTGTGACGGTCAACTGGATCCCCACAGCCCGCTCTTCGAGGTTCGGCTGAGCGACTCCTCCGACGCCGGTGGCGGGGGTGACGCCGTTGATCTGCTGAAACGTCTGGCCCACGTGGATCAGGCCGGTCTGGTTGTGCAGTGCCTGGACCATGGGGCGGCTGAGGACTTCGACCCGCCGCCTTTCGGAGAGCGCCCGCAGCAGGATGTTGAGCGACTCGGACCCAGCCGAGAGCACCAGGCCGCCAAAGCCGAGGTCTCCGTTGACCCGGCCCATCTGGAAGCTGCTCAGTGCCTGCTTGCCCGCCGAGGCGGGTTTGGCAAACGTCCCGAGCGTGTTGTTGCCCAGGAAGGGCTGGTTGAAGTTGAAGCCGGGTACGCCTTCCGAGGAAATGATGTTTTCGGTGATCGTCTGGTCGTTGCCGGCCGTCTGCACCGTCTGGGAAATCGTCTCGATGCTGCCCACCGTACTTCGATCGAACAGCACCGAGTCCTGGAACCCGAGTTCCACTCCGAATTCGTCGGCGTTGTCGAGTTCGACTTCGACGATCAGGCACTGCACGGTGACCTGTTCGGCCGGCTGATCGAGCGCCTCGATCATCTCCATCACTTCTTCGTAGTAGCGTGGCGTGGCGCTGATGATCAGCGTGTTGGTTTCCGGCTCGGCCACCACGATCACCTCGCGCTCCAACTGCTCGAAGGGGCTCAGCAGATCAGGGATGCTCTGTCGCAGCTGGCTCTGGGTCTGCAGCATGAGGGTGACCGCGGCGGCGATCTCGGTCGCCGGCCGGTTGATCATCCGGTAGACCGTGGTCCCCCTCTGCCGCACGTCACCCTGGTCCAGCCGCGCCACGACCGCCTCGACCACCTCCAGGGCCTCGCGGCCCCCCACGGCAAAGATGCTGTTGGTCCTGACATCGACGCTGAATCTCAGTGGCACGATGCTGCTGCTGGCGTCCTCGGCTCCAGCCAACTGCACTCCCAGCTGGCCGCCCGCTCCGGTATCGTCGGTGATGAACAGCTCGGCGAGCAGTTCAGCAACGCTGCTGGCATCGGCACTTTCGAGCAGGAAGTGCTTGATGTCCGCGACCACGCTGGTCGGCTGGTCGAGTCTTTCGATCAACCTCTGCATCATCTTCATGCTGCGTTCCGGAGCGGTCACCACCAGGCTGTTGGTCCGGGGGTCGGGGTTGATGCGGATTTCGGAGAGGATGCCGGAGACGACCTTGGAGTCCTTGCTGCCGGCGTCGGGGAGCAGTTCGAGCACGGCGCTGCGGACGTCACGCAGTTGCTGCGCCGACTGTGCACCTCCCGCCCCACCACCACCAAACCCGCCGACACCGGTCCCCGTCGGCTGACGAGCCGGATTGATCACGCTCTGGATCGCCAGGTTGATCGTCTCGGAGAGCTCCTCGGCGAGGGCGTGTTTGAGCTGGAACACCTTGAGTTGATTGACCGAATTGGCACTGTCCTGATCGATCCGCTTGACCAGCGCGGCCACTTCCTGCAGGTCGCGAGGCCGGGCCTGGACGACGATCGAGTTGGTGCGGACGTCGGGGTAGACCACCACGCGAGTCGCCAGCCCGGGACGATCCTCGGTGTCCTCGTACAGGTCCTCGATCATCGTCGCTACCTGTCCCGCCGGAGCATGCTTCAGGCGGAACACTTCGAACTCGGTCAACGGATCGACCGGGTGATCGAGTTCGATGGCGAGGTCGACGATCGACTGCAGATCTCCGCCAGGGGCCAGGATCAGCACCGCGTTGGGCTTGACCACCGGCACCACCGTCACCGACTGGCTGCGTTGGCCCGCCTGGGTGCGGGCGGTGTTGAGCGTTTCGTAGACCGAGGTCAGCAGGCTGGCCAAGGCCTCGGAATTGACGTGCTCGAGCATGATGATCTCGAGATCGGGGACCGTCGGGGCCCCGTACCTCTCGAGCAACTCGATCAGCTTCATCACCTTGTCGACATCTTCCTGGTTGCCGATCACCACCAACCGACCATCGGGCAAGACCTCGATCTTCACCTCGCCCTTCAGACCGCCCAGGATCGCCTCCATCCCCATCCCCATCCCCGGCTGACGTGCCGCAGGAGCGTCCCCGATGGCTGGTGGGGTCGCCGGCTGACGCGGCAGGGGGGGTTGAGCCTTGGGTTGAGCCTTGGGTTGAGCCTTGGGTTGAGCCTTGGGTTGAGCCTTGGGTTGAGCCTTGGGTTGAGCCTTGGGTTGGTCCTTGGGCTGGTCCTTGGGCTGGTCCTTGGGTTGGGCCTTGGGTTGGGCTTGGGCGGTGAGCTGGGCCAGGGTGTCTTTGGTGGAGGCTGCGAGCTTGGGGCCTGCGGTCGGAGTCTTCGTGCGATTGGCGTTCGCAAGTTGACGGATCACCGGGCGAACCTTGGCAGCCACCACGTCGGCGTCTGCGTGAGATTCGCGGATCGTGATCTGAGGCTGCTCATTCGCCTCGGGAACATCGAGCAATCGAATCATCCGTACCACCGCGCCGGCGGTCGTTGCAGGGGCTTCAACCACGAGCCGGTTGTTCTTGCTGTCGATGCCGACACTGAATCGGACAACGCGAGTGTCGCTGCCGTGGGCGGGCAGCGGCTTGCCGTCCTCGGACCGCGTCGCACGATCCATGACCCGGAAGGCGGGAAGCCCCGCCGGGCCGGTATCAACCAACTCGCTGTGCGACAGGAAGGCCGTGTACAGACGACGAGCCAGCTGCAACACCGAGCGGTTCCTGGGCACGACCGGAGTCTGAATCAACTGAACCACCGGATGGTCCTGGAACGCCGCACGTTGTACCGACGGCTTCAGGAGTTGGTGTGGCTGCTGCGGCTGTGGCTGCGGTGGCTGCGGTGGCTGCGAGCTTCGAGGTCGGATCGTGTGGGATTGGAAGCGGAGATCGGGCCGGTGGATCGGAATCGACTTGCGTGCCGCTACGACGGTGGCGGTGATGGCCCTGCTGGCCTGTGGCAGACGCGGACGGCGGTAGCGGGTCCGGGTTTCGCGCAGGTGCAGGAGCACCAGGAAGTCGCCCTGTCGGATCAGGCGAAAGTCCTGTTGCTGGAGTTCTTCGTTGAGCAGGTTGAGCGCGTCGGTCAGGTTGTATTCGCGGCGGTCGAATCGCTTGAAGTTCCCCGACGGAATTCGCTCGATCACCGCCGTCATCCCATGTTCGGCGGCCAGACCATTGATGAGCTTGTCCCACCTCAGTCCGATCGGATGATTCAGCTTCGACCGCACAGCTTCGGCCTGGGCCGTCGGCTTCTTGTCGGACGCCTGGGTACGGAACGACCAGGGTGCCTTGGCAGAGGCCAGGCCTGCGACCGTGACGGTCAGTCCGCCACACAGGAGGATCGTCAACCACAATCGTGTGCTGGGATGTGAGGTGAACACAGTGTCATCCTTGACGTTCTTGACGATGAAATGTCGTTTCCCGCCGGCATGTCACCAGACCGACGATCCAGTGCCGCCAACCCTCATTGAACGACGCGCGCAACCGGCAACACCGACTACACCGACTACACCGACTACACCGACTACACCGGTAGCATCGGCACAATCGCTACAGACTGTTTAACCAATTCAACCCGACCTGCTCGGATTCCCGGATCGACGAACCAGCGCAACCGTAGGCCGTGACCTGACTTGCGACGCAGACATCCGACCTACCTGTCGTCAGCCGTCTTCTTGGCGGCCGGTTTCGCATCAGCCGGTTTCGCATCAGCGGCCTTCGTGGCGGCTGGCTTGGATTCGGCCGGTTTCCCATCGGTGGTCTTCACGGGTTGGGGATCCGAATCGTAGGGCTTCTTTGCGGCCGGCTTGAGTTTCTGGAGGCTTTCGCCCAGAGCGAGCCGTCGCTCGACCTTACCGATACGAAACACGACCGCCCGGTCCTCGATCTTCACCACCACGGCCTCGATCTCTCCGTAGCGAAAACGTGTCTTCGGTCTCAGGACCAGCCGTTGGTTCTTGAGTCGATCATAGAGCCACGCCTGGGGTTCTCCATCGCGGACGATCGAGGCGGTGAGCACGGTGAATTGTGCCGAGTCGAGTGAGACCTGGATGGTGACGCTGCCGCTGGCCTTTTGAGGAGGCGACCCATTGTCGCGGACCTCAACGGTCACCTTGAACTCACCGGGCGCCTGCGGCACCCAGCGAAACTGGCCACTGTTGGCATCGATTGTCGCTCCGCTGGGCGATCCCGACGCGAGCGCGAAGGCGAGAGTGCCTTGTTCGGGGTCGGTCCCCGTGGCGGTGAACTCGACAGGCGAACCGGCCACCGCGTTGATCGATTTCAGAGCTGCGATCGTCGGTGGTTCGTTGCGGACCACCGCGACCGGAACCGCTTTCCACTCGAGCGAAGTCGGGCTGGCGGCCAGTTTCGCCTCTCGCCCTTCCAGCTTGGCGAGCACCAGGACGGTGGCCTTGCCTGATACCTGGCTCGTTTCGGTCTGCCACGAGATCTTCCCGGTCTTGGGGTCGATGGTCATCCCGTCGGGGTGCGATCCGAGTTCGAAGGTCATGCGGATCCCCGACCGGGCTCCTTCGACTCGGGCCGTCAGGCTGAAGGCTTCGCCGACGGTGATGGTCTTGCTGCCGGCGACGATCACCTGGGCGTTGTAGCGAGCGAAGGGGTTGATCAGCCTGTAGTCGTCCAGGGTGATCTTCTGCATCGATTCAGCGACCCGCACGAGTTCGACGGTCGAGTCGGCAGCGAGGGTTTTTTCGGGGCTGACGGCCTCGTAGACCCAGCGGGTGTTCGTGTCCCCGGTTTCAGAATCCTCTGCCTGTTCGGTTGATGTCACATCGAGGAACTGGTCACCGACCCGCACGAGGAATCCCGGCTCGACCGGGAATCCCCTGGCCTGTTCGACAACAAGCGTCTTGTCGGCCGCATCGGCGGTGAGGCGGGCCTGGGGAAACAGGGTATCGCGATTCGAGAGTTCCTTTACGGCGTAGGGGAGGCTGAGTCCTTCGGCGATCAGCGCCACATCGAGTTGCGGGTCGTGGTCCTGTGACTTCGACTTCATTCTCAACGAGACCACGCGATGCAGCAGATCGGCCTGATAGAAGTGAAACAGGAACCGCTGGATGTCTCCGTATCGTGCCACGCAGGTCAGCTGCACCTGCACCGGCACGAATTCACGACTCCGCCGGCTGCGGCCTCGGCTGTTGGGAGTCACGTTGAGTTCTTCGAACTTCCCGATCGACTCGGCGAGCGACCAGACCCAGTTGCGGTACTGTTCCTCGGCCCGGTCGGCTCCATTGCCCTCGGGTCGTGCCAGGCTCTGGTACTTCCATCGATTGAGCTTCTTGAGTTGAGCGAGCTCACGCGTCAGCGCCTGCTTTCTGGTCGTCAGGCGTGCACCCGACCCGGTCACCAGGTCCAGCAATAACGGTCCGACCAACCATCCCACCACGACGAGCAGCAACCCGCCTGCGAGCATCAATTCTGAACGTTTCATGATCCGGCCTTTCCCGTGTCAACCTGCTGGGCCGCCTGGGCCGCCTGGGCCGCCCGGGTGTCGTCTGCGTCGCTGTTTCGGGGTGCGGGAGCCTTGCCCTGGAGCAGGATGTTCACCTTGCTGAACCGCCACTTGTACTCCGCCTGGCGATCCTTGTTCTGGTCGAATTTCGAGGGTCGCACATTGTAGTTCTTGTGATCTCGAATCCGGCTGGTGACCCGCGTGACCGGATCCGGGTCGTTGGTCAGCCCGGTGACGGTGATCCGTCCCAGCCCCTTCCTCACGTCCTGGCTCAGGTCGACCTCGGTCAGGATCAACTCGTCACTCTCGCCGATCAGCGGCGAGAGTTCATGAAGCTGATCGAGCCACTGCACGCGTGCAGCCTGCCAGCGATCCACCGTGGAGGTCGAGGGCAGCTTCCCGCGGCTCGCGGTGTCCTGGGAGCCGTAAAACGATTTCTTCTCCCTGGCGATCTGAGCCTCGAGCCTGGCAATGTCTGCTTCGAGTTCACGCGATCCCATCACCCGCACCGCGTAGACCAGCCCCACCAGCAGCAGCACTCCGGCCGCCACCCGGACCATCATCTGGTTCGACACGCGGCGCTGCGGCGGCGGCGGCCGATGCGGGTCCAGGAAATCGATCCGTTCGGAAACCTCCCCGGCCGCCGTCAGCAGACCACCGACAGCAGCGGCCAGGGCGGGTGAACCGGCAAGATCCTCTTCAGGAGCCTTCCGGAAACTGACGATCGGGGTGTCGCTCAGCGAGACGACATCCACCCTGGGCTCGCCCTCGCCCTCGCCCTGGACCAGTCGACCGCGGACCACCTCGGCGAGCTCGGCTCCCAGGGAGCCGAGCAGGACGGCGGATTCGAGCTTGAGGTCGGTGACCGAGTTGTCGGCTGCAAACAGGGCTCGGCTGATCGCCTGGCCGGCAGTTCGCACCGGGTCGGACTCACCGGACAACGACGCCGAGTGGGTGAGGATGGTGAGTCCCTGTTGGTGGACGGTGACTTCGAGCTGATTGCCGTCGGCGGCGATCACCAGTCCATCGGACGTATCATGCCCGCCGGCGAGTCTCAGTCCCAGGTCGGTCAGTGCCAGGCTGCCAACACCGACTCCTCGCAATTCCAGCCCCGCGGCCGAGAGTTCCCGGCCGATCTCGTCGACCGTTTCGCGAGCTACCGTCGCCAACAGCACCGAACGCGTCTCGGCGCCCTCGGCCACCGGCAACGGCAGGAAATCCACGATCAGCTGGTCGACCGACAGAGTCGACTTGGTGCCCGCCTGCCAGCGAACCACATCGGGCAGCTCCTCGTCGGACACCGCCGGCAATTCCAGCCAGCGGGTCACGACGTCCTGCTGGCTCAGGACCACGAAGGCCTGCCGAGCCGACACACCGGCCGCCGACACGGCTGAGGACAACCAGTCCGCATCGTTGGGGACTTCGGCACCGGAGTCCGACGACTCGTCGGCTGCGGTGGCTGTGGATCGATCGGCCGAGAACGTGGTCCGTACGCGGATCGAACCGCCTGAAACCGACGCCTCGACACCAACAACCCGTTCGCCCCAATGCAGGGAAAGGAAATCGGCCATGACTGCGTACCTGAAATCGTGTGGTTTCTGTGTTGTCCGGTCTCTTTGTTACCCGCTACTCAATCTTGCTTCTCAACCCGGCCCGAGCCGGTTCCGAGTCGCTCTCAAACGCGGCCCGCTGGGAAAAATCCGGTTTGTCATCGCCCGATCGTCACAATCTTCACTCTGTGCCTAATTCGGAATCAGCAACTGGTACGAGTAGCCCTTTCCCAACTCCGTCAGGTCTCTTACGAATATCACCTTGGGCAGTTCTCCGGTCGCATCGATCACGGCTTCGATCCTCGTGAACGGTCCGCCGGCGTCGAAATGCCCGATGACCTGCATCCGAAAGACGGCACCGCGGGAGGTCAGGAACGGATCGAGAATCCTCATGGTCTCCAGTTCCACCAGCCCCTCGGTGACCAGCCACCCCGTTGTCGCCCGTTGTTCCTGCAGGTCCTCGGGCGGCTCGCCGGTCTTCGAATCGACCGCCCGGGCCGCCATGATCTCCTCGACCAGTTCCTCGGTCATCCCCGGCACCCCCAGCAGCACCTCGCGGCGGGCCTGGTTGACGTTGATTCGTCCATCGATGTAGGGGCCGTCGCTGACGCTGAGCGTATCGATCAGGTCCGGCAGGTAGGATGCCATAGTCCCCGGTTCACCCGACCAGGGACTTTCGTACGTGTACGTCTCATCGCCGTTATCACCCGCTTCATTGGCGGTCACCGTGATCCCGATCAACTCGTACACCGACCGGATCTCGCGGCGGTATCCTCGTGCCAGGTTCAGATCGCCGCGGGTCACCGGATCCGGCGGCTCTGGCACCGGCCAGTCTCCCGTTTCCGGATCGTCGGTCGACCCGTACATTCGGTAGGCCACGACGAAACTCGCCACGTCCTCGTCGAACTCCTCGAGCAGCGCGTCGTAGAGTTCCGTCAGCAGGTCCTGGTTGACATTCAGCTTCTCGTCGCCATCGGCTCGCAGGTTGATCTCTCGTGCGTTGGTCGAGAGCAGTGCGTTCCAACCCAGCGTGAGGACCCCATCGGCGTCGTCAGTCGGCGGCCTCGCGTCGCCATCGTCCTCGTTCGAATCGAGCAACCCGTTGCGGTTGGCGTCCTCGCCATAGAGCAGCCAGCTGTCGATGCCCTTGATCTTGAGCAGTTCATCGAGCGAGGCGATGGGTCCGTTGCGAGGAGGATAGGGGACCCCGATTCCCTCGTAGTATTCGAGCTCGGCCCCGAACTCGCGGATGTCGTCGTCGTCGTCGAGCCAATCGAGGATGCAATCGGCAATCTCCTCGGTCATCCCCGGCAGCCCCATCAGCAGCTCTCTCTGGGCCAACTCCTTCGGCCGATTCAGGTCCTCGTCCCCGTCCTCGGTCGTCGCATCGAGTTCGAAGTCGGTGGTATCGAGTTCGAGGCTGAGGATGGCGTTGAGATTGATACGGGAGGATTCGTCGATCAGCCCGAAGCGGATCTGGCGGAACTCGGGATCGGCCTCGATCGGAGCCACCACCGAGAAGCGTCCGCTGAGTGCCGGGTTCTCATGGGCCACGACCTCGATGCCCTGGAACTGGCCACGGTCGTGGTACAGGCCGATGTCGCGGGGATCGAGCGACTCGCCGAGCAGTGCCGAGACCAATTCGACCCCCGAATCGGCCATCGCCCGGGTCTGGACCTGGCGGGCGTACATCCCGGTCGCTTCGGACTCGACGATCATCTTCTGCGAAAACGTGTAGGCCCCCAGTGACAGCAGCGCGATCACGACCAGCACGATGACGAGGATCGAACCTCGCCGCGGTGACGGCATCTGTCGTGCGATGGTGCGTGGCGGAACTTGCATGAGCGTGTTGGTAATCAGCTGGGGGGCTGTTCGTGTGGCTGGGGAGGGGCTTGGGGAGGGGCTGGAGGCAAACGGGCTAGAAGTCGTCTTCGGAGACCACCGCTTCGGCGACCGGCAGTGCCACCACGAAGCGATAGGTCGTGGGGATGGCATCGGGAGCCACCGCCTGCAGGGGATCATCGGGAACCGGCGGCACGAAACCGATCACGATTTCGATGGCCAGCGGAATCGAACCCAAGGCCTGGCTGTTCCACTCGTCCCGCCAGTCGACCCCGTCGAAGTAACGGAAGTAAAGCGAGTTGATTTCCGGAGCCAGGAACTCGGCCGCCTGGGCCAGCGACGCTTCGTCTTCGGCTGAGGCATCGATGGTTCCCGCGAGCCGGTCGACCTCGCTGCGAGCCAACCCGAGCGGCCCGTCCAGAGCGGAGCTGTTGCTGATCAACCCGGCCGCGACGATCGCCTGGTCGCCGGCGAAGCGAGACGCGGCGAGTCCCTCGAGTTCACCTCCAGCCAGGTCGGCCAGGAACCAGGTCACCGACCGCTGTTCACTCTCGAGCAGCACGAATTCGTCGTCGTCGCTGCTGTTGAGGCTGAACATCCGCGGCGGCACCGGCTTGCTGATGTGCAGTGTGAGCCGAGTCGAGGTGCCGGTGACCCCCAGGCTCTGGGTCTGCAACAGCTCGTCGGCATCGACGTCGTCGAGAGCCTCCTGATCGGCGGCCTCCTCGTCTTCCAATTCGGCTTCCTCGGGATCCGGCGGTGAGAACTGCACGCTGCGGATGTCGATCGACAGCCGGGCGTAAACGGCCCGGGCCACCTGCCCGCGCTGCAATTCCAGTTGCCCGGCACTCTGGTATCGCCAGTGCATGTCGATGGCCGAGTAGACGGCCGTCATCAGCAACAGTGCCATCGACACGGCCACCAGCACTTCGATCAGCGTGAATCCCGCCGACGGTCGCCGACTCGGCCCCCGCGGCATTAAGTCTCTCATGATTCGTCCTCCTCAGCAGCCGCGGCGGCCGCGTCGAGGATCAGCTGAGGATCACGACGGAAGCGGACCAGCGAGAAGCTCGTCGGCGGACCACTGCCGCTTTGAAACACGACCGTCACGATCATCTCGTAGACGTCGACGTGAGCATCGCTGACGTTGAGCTCCAGGCTCCAGCTCCAGTTCGGGTCGTCCTCGAACGGCGTCTCGCCAGCCGCCTCGAACGACTCGATCCCCGCCACCACCTCGGCCATCTTGGCCTCGGCCCGCACGGCGGCCTGGGTCTGCAAGGCCGCATCCACGGCGGCCTGGGCGCCCAGGGAGAACAGCTGTGAAAGTGCGGCGAACGCGGCCACGAAGATCGACAGCGAGACGATCACTTCCAGCAGAGTAAAACCGGATCGGCGGGTCATCGGCCCCCCCTTTGCCCCGGGGCTGATGCCTGGTGGGGATCGCTGACGGTGACCGCACCGGTCAGCGCCCGCACGCTCAGACGGCGACTGCGAAGCTGTTCATCGACGATGTCGAAGGATGCGTTGCGGGAGGTGCCGTCGCTGAAGAACAACAGCGGGGGTGACCACGAGGATCCCTGCAGGTCCTGCTGCCCTGTGAGTCCGGCGAGGGCCAATTCGTCGATGGCTTCGGTGCCGGAGGTGGCCTCGTCGGCGGGGCTGAACGTATAGCCCTCGGGCAGCTGCCCCGAGACTCGCGGCAGCAGTTCCAACTGCGACTGCTGCTGCTGATCGTCGCCTTCGATCTCGTCGAATTCGTAAGGCACCGCCACGTAGCGGCGTCCGCCGGGTTCGAATCGGAATTGCCAGGTCAGGCCCGCATCGAGTGCACGGGTCCGGGTGCTCGAGAGGTGGTTACGGACCGGAGAGACTGCCTCGTCCATGGCCAGCTGATCGAGCATCCTGTCGACGGAGGGATAGGACAACGCGGCCAGTGCCACCAGGATCGACAGCACCAGCATCACCTCGATCAGCGTCATCGCACGGCGCAGCGGGTTCCGTCCGCGGGAGACTTCCGCTGGGGGTCGGCTGGCCGGTCGATTGGGCAGGTGAGCTGTCATGGTGCTCCACGGTGGATGCCGCCGGGCCTACAGGTTCTGCTCGATCAGGTCATCGATATTGGAGATGTTGTCGATGCCTCCCTCGTCGCGGTCGGGACCGAACGAGTAGATCAGCGGCTTGCCGGTGTTTCCGGTGTTGTCGGCCGGGTACTGGTACTGCAGCTGCTCACCCCAGGCATCGACGGGGATCTTTTCGAGGAAGGCGGCCTGCTGCTGTCCCCGATCGTCCTCGGTCATCATCAACAGCATCACCACGTCTTCGGTCCCGCCCTCGGGCCAGTACTTGTTCTTGATCTTGTACATCTGGGCCGCCTGTTCGAAGGCCTTGATGTTCAGCCGCGTGGTGTCCTTGTTGGCTTCGTCGGCGGCACCCACGATATTGGGCACGACCATCGCGGCGATCGCGATCAGGATCGCCAGCACCAGCAGGACTTCCAGCAGCGTGAAGCCGCCCCGCAGGCGTGGCACTGGGTCGGTCTCGGGTTTGAGTGAAATCTGCATTCTCTGTCTCTCCGTTGGGTAGGAGACCCGTGAGGTCTTGTGATTGAGTCGTGTCGGTGGCGAGCTGTGAGTCGACGTCCTGGCTAGACGTTCCCCGCACTCTGAAAGACCGGCAACAGCAGCGCGGCGACCACGAACAGGATCACTGCTGCGATCATCATCAGCATCAGGGGTTCGAGGAAGCGGACGCCCAGTTCCAGTTGGCGGTAGGTGCGTCGTTCGAGGTTTTCGGAGATGTTGATCAGGACCTGTTCGAGGTTGTTGGATTCCTCGCCCACGGCAATCATCTCGACGATTTCATCCGAGAATTCTCCACTGGCGCCCAGCGGCCCGGCCAGCGACTTGCCGTCCTGGACACTGTTGGCGGCGGTGTCGATGGCACCGGCCAGCACCAGGTTGCCCGAGGCATCCTTGGCGATGCGGAGCGAGTTGAGGATCGGGACTCCGTTGTGCAGCAGCGTGCCCAGGATGCGGCAGAACCGCGCCGTGGCCAGGCTACGGATGACGTTGAGCTTCAGTCGCAACCGGTCGGTGACCCAGTGACCCGTCTCGGTCCGCGACCAGATCACGCCTCCGAACCCGATGCCCGCCAGGGCCAGCAGGATCAGCATCCAGACCTGTGCCCCACTGCCCTCGACCAACGGCTGCTGCAGGAATCCGCTGATCCCCAGCAAGGTGGTGGTGGCCCAGGGCAATTCGCCCTGGGTCTTGAGCTTGTCGAAGATCGGTTCGAATTTGGGCACGAACCAGACGATCATCACCGTGACCACGGTGAAGCCGGTCGCGACCAGGAAGGCGGGGTAGGCGATCGCTCCGAGCACGCGTCCCTTGAGATCTTCCTGGTGGTCGGTGAAGGTGGCGATCCGCTTGAGCACGTCTTCGAGAAACCCGCCTTCCTCGCCGGCCCGCACCATGCTGACGACCAGGTCGTTGAAGACACGCGGGTGCCGCCCCAGCGCACTGGCCAGCGGAGTCCCGTCGGCGACCTGGTTCCGCACCTCGCCGAGCACCAGCTTCAGCGATCCGACCTTGATCTGGCGGTCAAGCAGATCGAGTGATCTCAGCAGCGGGACACCCGAGCGGAGCAGGTCGGCGAGTTGACTGAAGAAGGTGGCCAGCAGCCGGGACTTGACCTTCCGCCCGGCGTACTTCCGCTGCCGGACTTCCTCGTCAGCCAGCGCGATCGAGAGCGGAAACAGGCTCTGTCCGGCGAGCGAACTGGCCGCCTCGGCCTGGCTGCCGGCACTCAGCACACCGGTCACTTCACGACCGGTCAGCTCTCGAGCTGTGTACTGGAATTCGGCCATCGGAGCACTCGGCCCCGCGGGCATTGCTGCCGACGGGATGGGTCAGAGATATGGAAACGCGTTCCAGGATGGGGATTTCGGTTGCCCTCGAGCAGCCGGAATCAGACCAGGTCTCCCTTGGTGATCCTCGCAATCTCCTCGACATCCGTGATCCCCGCGGCGACCTTCAGCCAGCCCGAATGCCGCAGCGTGGTCATTCCGTTCTCCAATCCGTATTTGCGGATGCGGCTCGAGCTGGCCCGCTCGACACACAGGTCGCGTACGCCCTCGTCGGTCCGCAGCAATTCGAAAATCCCGGTCCGGCCCGAGTAGCCGGTGTCGCGACAACTCCGGCAGCCGACGGGTCGATAAAGCAGCTCGGGCAACGGCCTGGGAAAATCGGCCGGCAGCTCCGAGTCCACCGGCGTGTAGGCTTCGCGGCACTCGGTGCACAGCTGACGGATCAGCCGTTGAGCCATCACGCCCTCGACCGTGCTCGCCGCCAAAAACGGCTCGACGCCCATGTCGATCAGCCGAGTGAAGGCACTCGCGGCGTCGTTGGTGTGCAGGGTGCTGAAGACCAGGTGACCGGTCAGCGAGGCCTGGATCGCCGCGTTGGCCGTTTCGCTGTCCCGGATTTCGCCGACCAGGATCACGTCGGGGTCGTGCCGCAGGATGCTGCGGAGCCCGTGAGCAAACGTGAGGCCGATCTTGGTATGGACCTGGATCTGGTTAATCCCCTCGGTCTGATACTCGACCGGATCCTCGACCGTGATGATCTTCGTGGTCGTTGACTTCAGTTCGTTGAGGCAGCTGTAGAGCGTGGTGGTCTTGCCGCAGCCGGTCGGGCCGGTGACCAGGATAATGCCGTGAGGCAGCTCGATCAGTTCGTTGAAGACCACGATGATCTCAGGCGGCAGCCCGACGTTGACCAAGTTGAAGACCATCTTGCTTTTGTCGAGCAGCCTGAGCACCACTCCTTCGCCGTGGATCATCGGGATGATCGAGACCCGCACGTCGATTTCGCGACCGCGGATCCGCAGCTTGATCCGCCCGTCCTGAGGCAGTCTCCGCTCGGCAATATTCAGCCGCGACATGATCTTCAGCCGCGTGACGATCGAGGTATAGAACTGGTTGATTTCGGGAGGCACC
>CAUZEQ010000103.1:0-14548 GCA_963578885.1 Planctomycetota bacterium | reverse complement strand
CGGAAAACTCGACATCACACGAACCGCCGAATACTGGCTGAGAGACGCCCCGTCTCGAGGCATCGAACACATCTGCTGGGATGGCTGTATGTTCCCCAACGAGGTGCTCGAGACACCCGGGACCTGGAACGCGATCCTGAAAGCCATGATCGATGTCCGGGACGCCCATGGCTGGAACGCCGACTGATTCGCCTCCCTGCCCTTCGAGAAGTAGATCTCCAGATGAGTGACAAGACCCCGCTGAACATCGGCATGATCGGCTACGGCTTCATGGGCCGGGCCCACTCGAATGCCTACCGCAAGGTCGGCAACTTCTTCGACACCAGGTACCAACCCGTGCTCAAGGCCGCCTGCGCCCGCAGCCAGGACCGCATCCAGGCGTTTGCCGACAACTGGGGGTACGAGTCGATCGAGACCGACTGGCGGGCACTGCTGCAACGCGACGACATCGACGTGGTCGACATCTGCGTGCCCAACAACCTGCACAGCGAGATCGCCCTGGCCGCTGCTGAGGCCGGCAAGATGATCCTCTGCGAAAAACCACTGGCGATGAATGCCGCCGAGGGCGAGGAAATGTGCCAGGCGGTCGAGGCGGCCGGTGTGGCCAACATGGTCTGGTACAACTACCGCCGCGTGCCGGCCGTCTCCCTGGCCAAGCAGCTGATCGACGAGGGACGCCTGGGCAAGATCTTTCACTACCGCTCGGTCTTCCTGCAGGACTGGACCATCTCGGCCGAGCTGCCCCAGGGAGGCGAGGGGCTGTGGCGACTGGATGTCGAAGCGGCCGGCAGTGGAGTCACCGGTGACCTGCTGGCCCACTGCATCGATACCGCCATCTGGCTCAATGGAGGCATCTCGAACGTCACGGCCATGACCGAAACCTTCATCACCGAGCGAACGCACCAGCTGACCGGGGAGCTGAAGGAGGTCGGAATCGACGACGCCTGTGCCTTCCTGGCCCGGTTCGAGAACGGGTCGCTGGCCACCTTCGAATCGACCCGCTACGCACGGGGACACAAGGCACTCTATACCTTCGAAATCAACGGCGAACATGCCTCGATCGCCTGGGACCTTCACGACCTGCACCGACTCTCGTACTTCGATCACCGAGACGACTCGCTGGTGCGGGGCTGGAGATCGATTCACGTCACCGACGGCGACATGCCCTATATGGACAAGTGGTGGGTGCCGGGACTGCAAATCGGCTACGAACACACCTTCGTCCACCAGGTCGCCGATTTTCTCGAGAGCCTAGAGACCGGTGAACCCGCCTCACCGACCTTCCGCGACGCCCTCGAAACTCAGAAGATCTGCGACGCGGTTCTCAGTAGCGCCCAGAGCGGTCAGTGGACCGACGTCTGAAACCCGGACACATTTCAACAGGATCCCATACGATGGACCGTCAGCCGATTTCCCAAGAGGGCTACGCCAAGTTGCGTGAGGAAATCCGGGTGCTCGAAGAGCGGATCCCGGACGTCCGTGAGAAAGTGGCCGAGGCGAGGGCCGAAGGGGATCTCAAGGAAAATGCCGAGTACCACGGTCAGCGAGAAACGCTCGGGATGCTCGAGGCCAAGCTCAACCAGGTCAAATCCAAGCTCGCCGGCTGCGAAATCGTCGACAAGAGCACGTTGCCCAAGGATATCATCACCTTCGGTAGCCGCGTGACCGTCAAGAACCTCGACGACGGCGATGTCGAACAGTACGAGTTCGTCGGGCCCGGCGACGAGGACTACTCAGCGGAGGTGATGAAGATCCTGACCAACAGTCCGCTGGCCAGCGCCCTGATGGGCAAGAAGGTCGGCGACCAGGTCGAATATGAAGCCCCCATCGGAGTCCTCCGCTACGAAGTGATCTCGTTCGAAGACTCCTGAAACCACCCGTCCCCACTTCCGCCATGCTCGTGCTGCCACTATCTTCGGCAGCACTCCCCCCCACCCCCGCCGCCTGGAGACCCTCATGCCGCTCCGCCGCCACGCCCCCGGACTCCTCGCCGCTCTCGCGGTCCTGACACTCACCGCCACCGCGGCCGACTTTTCCCAGTTCCGCGGCGCCGCAGGCGACGGACACGCCCAGGCAGCCGGATTGCCGGTCAACTGGAACGCGACCGATCACGTGACCTGGCAGGTCCCGGTCGCCGGCAAGGGCTGGTCGAGCCCGATCGTGGTCGGCAACCGGCTGTTTCTGACCACCGCCGTATCCAAGACCGGTGGCGGACAGGACGACCAGTCCCTGAGAGCACTCTGCCTGGATCTCAAGACCGGCAAGACGGTTTGGGACCAGGAGGTGTTTGCCGGCAACCACGTCTCGACTCAGGGCCTGCTGCACTCCAAGAACAGCCACGCCAGCCCGACTCCGATCAGCGACGGCAAGCAGCTGTACGTGCACTTCGGAACCGAGGGCACCGCGGCGCTGGACCTGGCCAGCGGACGCGTCGCCTGGAAGATGCAGGACCTGGCCTACGTGGCCCGGCACGGCAGCGGCGGATCTCCCGCTCTGGTCGATGGCCTGCTGGTGGTCACCTGCGACGGACAGGACGTCGACTACGTCGTAGCCCTCGATACCCGCAACGGCAAGATCGCCTGGAAGACCGACCGCACGCTCGAGTTGCCTCGCAAATTCTCCTTCTCCACTCCGCTGGTGATCGAGGTCAAGGGTCGCAAGCAGATCGTCTGCCCCGGTACCGGGCTGGTCGCCGCCTACGAGCCGAAGACCGGTAAGGAGATCTGGCGGGTACTCTACGGAGACGGCTACTCGGTCATCCCGCGGCCGGTCTTCGGGCACGGACTGGTCTACGTCTGCAGCGGCTGGGGAGTGCCCACACTGTTCGCCATCCGGCCGACCGGCACCGGAGACGTCACCGACACGCACGTCGCCTGGAAACAGACCTCCAAGGCCAACGTGCCGCACACGCCCTCGATACTGCTCATCCAGGACGACCTGTTCCTGATCTCAGACACCGGCATCGCCAGCTCACTCGATGCCCGCACCGGCAAACTGCACTACCGCAAACGGATCGGTGGCAGGTACTCGGCCTCGCCGACGTTCGCCGACGGGAAGATCTACATCCAGAGCGAAGCGGGACGCGGTTTCGTGCTGAAGCCGGGTCGTGAATTCGTCGAACTGGGCCGAAACCAGCTGCAGGGACGCACGTTCGCCAGCTACGCGGTGGCCGACAACGCCCTGTTCATTCGGACCGAGACCCGGCTGTTCCGGATCGAAAAGTGATCGGCGCGCAGTCGGCGTCCACGACGGATACAACCGCCGCCGGACCACACACTCGCGTGGTGGCAATCGGCTGAGTTGTCCTGACGGGACCCGGCAACCGCTCTCAGGCGTCTACGCCGAACAGGACCCGTGCGGGCCCGTGATCGACGCAGTCTCCCTCATGCCACAGCGGCAAACCCGCTGCGTATCGAGCGGCCAGGACCTGGACCTTGTCCTCCGATCCCGGCTTCGCCACGGTCTTCTCGAAGGGGTTGAACCCCATCTCGTCAAGCGGCTCCATCTTGAATGGCCGATCCGCGGCCGCAAACAGATAACTCAATGGAAGACCGGCTTCGGTCTCCAGCCCCTGGGGCAACTTGAAAGGCGTCGGCATCCGGCACGCTCCACTCTCTGATGCAGATCATTGTCGTCCATCGCCTCCCTGCGCCCTCTTCCTTCCTGAACCAGCCCGTCCCAGGGCTGTCGATCGACGCGTGGTCCGCCCGGTCCATGATCCTGCAGATCAACTCAGATCATTACGAACCAACACAGAATCGATCAGGCACCCAGCCACGGTGACTTCGGCGGGCGAGATCTCCCGCAGGAAACTCACGCCGTACGCCGCAACACCCGCAAACCGGACGCCAGCCAGCACGACCGCCTGATTCATTGCCGAGCCAGTGGCCCGCTCGTTCGAATCCACTCGAACTGTCTGACCCGACCGGGGTTCCACTGACACCGAACCGCAGCACGCGACACAGAGAGGTCGGAGATTCGCGTGCGAAGAGGGGAAGAGGCGGTGGTGAGGAGAACCAAGGAGGTCGTGTCGAGGCAGTTTTGCCGTGCCAACAGAGCCAATTGTCCCGCCCCGTGTTGAGAAAGTCAAACACTTTCCGAGGCATTCCGACAGCGCGGCGGGGGATTCGATCGAGCCGGGACAACCGCACCCTCATGCTAGGGTCGGCCGACCTGGTATCGCTTCAGCTTGCGGTCCAGAGTCGATCGCTCGATGCCCAGAATCCGAGCCGCCTGCGACTTGTTCCAATCGGTCGACTCGAGCACCGACACGATGTGCTGCTGTTCAAGAGTTTCCAGCGACACGTTGCCGCCGCTGGCAACACCCACCGACGGGGCCGTGCCACCGGCGGTGACAAGTGTCGAGAGTTGGATGTCGGCCTCGGTGACCTGGTTGCCGGTGCACAGGATCGCCGTTCGCTCGACCGTGTTCTTCAATTCGCGGATGTTCCCCGGCCAGTCGTAGGCCACCAGCGCCGCCTGCGCGCCGGCGGTGAACCCGTTGATCTCCCGCCCCGACTGGCGGACGAACTGCTCGAGAAAGAAGTGGGCCAGCTGCGAGATGTCCTCGGGATGCTCTCGCAAAGGAGCCACCTGGATCTCGACGACGAACAGTCGGTAGTAGAGATCCTTGCGGAAGGCGCCCTCGGCGATGGCTTCCTCGAGATTGCGGTTGGTGGCCGCCACCACTCGCACGTTGGCATCGACGGTCGTCCGCCCCCCCACCCGCTCGAAGGGATGCCCCTCCAGAGCCCGCAGGAACTTGGCCTGAATCGCCGCGGGCATCTCGCCCACCTCGTCGAGAAACAACGTGCCGCCGTCGGACTGCTCGAACTTGCCCGGCTTCATATCCGTCGCGCCGGTGAACGCACCCTTCTCGTGGCCGAACAACTCGCTCTCGAGCAACGACTCGGACAACGCCGCACAGTTCAGGCAGACGAACGGACCCTGGCGACGACGGCTGCGGAAATGGATGGCTCGAGCCACCAGCTCCTTGCCCACACCGCTCTCGCCACGTACCAGCACCGTCGCTTCGGTCGAGGCAATCCGCTCGATGATGCTCCGCAACTGGTCCATCGCCTCGCTGTCACCGATCAGCTCACTGTCGATCCCCAGCTGGCTCCGCAACGACTCGTTCTCACCCTGGGCCTGGGCCAGGCCGTTGGCCAGAGACTCACGGTCCTGCAGCCCGTCCAGGGCCACGGCCAACTGGTCGGCAACCGCCAGGGTGAACTCCAGGTCGCTCGATTCGAGCAGGTTCTCGCGATCGGTCGCGTACAGATGCAGCACCCCAAAGGTGACCTCCCCGCAGATCAGTGGAGCACAGATGACGCTCTCGGCATGGATCTGGCCCAGGCTGTCGCGGTCGACCAGCTTGCTGTCGTCGGCCACGTCCCGCGCCAGGACCGCCTCGGCCTCGGCTAACACCGTCCCCGAGAGATAGTTAGAGACCTTCTGGTAGGGGAGATCCTTGAGCGACCGGTAGGCGGCCACGCGAAGTTCACTCGAACGAGGCCGGTTCCTGAGCCCCTTGGGCAGCAGCAACACCGCTCCGATGTCGGCTCGTGTCCCGGAAAACAGCCCATCGAGAACCACGCTGGCGAGTTGTTCGGCGTGGCGGGCCGTCCCCATCTCCAACGCCAGGCGATACAAGGATGTCAGGTCCTGACGCATCCGATCCGGACCCGATGCCTCCCGATCGACGGAGTCCTGCTGACCGCGAAAACGATTCTCCCGACGACGGTCCACGATCTCCGGCTCGGACTCCGGCGACGGATCGTCAAAGACCATCATCTCGGACGTGTCGGCCGTGTTCACGTGGGCGAAGGAATCGGACTCGGGGAACGCGTGCAGCAAATCGGAGGTGAAGCCGAGATCGCATTCGCCGATCTGGATGATCTGGCCCTCCTCTAACGGCCAGTCCGCCTCGACATTGACACCGTTGACCAGCGTGCCGTTGCGGCTGCCCAGGTCCCGCAACACCCACCTCTCGCCGCTCTGAAAGACCTCGCAGTGGTTCCGGCTACAGACCTCGTCACGGACCACGACCCGGTTGGTCGCCGAACGGCCGACGGTGGTGACCTGCGCGGGCATCAGGCGAAACACGTCCCGCCACTGGTTCCCATCACGTACGACGAGATACGAGGCCGTTATGTCGGTCTGGTTCATCATCGACGTCTCGAATCCTCCTGCGGCCGGCTCAAACGCGGGCAGCCCGTTGAGGATACTGGACCGCCAGAAGCAGCCGCAAGGGACGCTCTTGCAACACCGCCGGGCATCGGCCATCCTAGGCCCGTCACGGATTCGTCCCGCTCGTGGAGCCACTCGACTGATGACCGGCCAACTGCCTCGAGTCCGCTTTGCAGATCCGCGGAGGATCTTTTTCTGCGTCCTGGCCGTGTGCCTCGCCTTGCTGTCGGCCCCCTCGGCACACTCCGCCGATTGGACTCGCTATCGAGGCCCGAATGGGACCGGGTTCAGCCCGCTGAAGGGGATCCCCACCACCTGGAGCCCCGGCGACTACATCTTCAACGTCAAGCTGCCCGGCGAAGGACACGGGGCGGCGGTGATCCGGGGCAAGTTGCTGTTTGTCACCTCCGCCGTCGACCAGGGCGCCACCCGGCACCTGCTGTGCCTGGATGCCGAATCGGGAAACACCCGCTGGTCGCGTCGGATCGGCATGAACCGCAGCCGCAAGCACCTCAGGAACAGCTGGGCCTCAAGCACCCCCTGCATCGACGACCAGCGGGTCTACGTCGCGTTTGCCGACAAGGAACGCTACACCGTCACGGCCTACGACTTCGCCGGAGAGCTGCAGTGGCGACGGGTGCTGGGTCCCTACCAGAGCCAGCACGGGCTGGGAGCCTCGCCGATCATCTTCGAAGACCTGCTGATCGTTCCCAACGACCAGGACGGACCCAGCTCGGTGCTGGCACTGAACCGGCACAGCGGGCGGACGGTCTGGAGCCGGCTGAGGAGATTCAAGACCGGTCGCACCTCCTACGCCACACCCCTGGTCATCCGTGAAGAGAACCGGCCGCCGCAGCTGATCTGCGTCAGCGGCGAATCGGGCATCAGCAGCCTCGATCCCCACACCGGTCGCCAGAACTGGGCCACCGACCCCTTCCCGCTCCGTACCGTCGCCTCGCCGGTCTACGGCAACGGACTGGTCGTCGCCAGCTGCGGCCAGGGGGGTCGCTTCGGAGTGCTGCAGCGAGCCGTCGACACCAGCGGGCGAGTGGTCTGGACACGAGAGCGGTTTCTGCCCTACGTCGCGACACCGATCATCTACAAGGACCACCTCTACGAATGGAACGATGAAGGTGTGTTCAGCTGCGTCGAACTGGCCAGCGGACGCGATGTCTGGACCAAGCGGATCGGAGGCAACTACAGCGGATCACCAATCTGCATCGACGGCAAGATCTACGGAGTCAGTGAACGGGGCGAGGTGGTGATCGTGGCGGCCAGCCCCCGTTTTCAGCTGCTCGGACGAGTCCCACTCTCGGATCCCTGCCACTCGACACCGTCGGTCGCCGGCCGACGAGTCTACTTCCGCACATTCCATCGGCTGATGTGCCTCGAAGCCCGATCCCCCGGCGAGTGACAGCGCGGCGGCCCGGCCCGGCCCGGCCCGAAAGGAGCGACACCATGTCACCAGCTGGCAACACACCGCAGGTCGAACCCGGTGGCTTCCTGCTCGAATGCCCCCACTGCCGGCAGGAACTCCGCGTGGCCGGCAAGTACGCCGGGGCCCACGTCGAATGCAAGCTCTGCCACGGCCGCTTCCTGCTCGAACCCGACCACCCCAACACGCAAGTCGTCGGGTTCTTCGCCGAGTGTCCGCATTGCCTGGAAGAACTTCGAGCCGACTGGAGGTACCGGCAGTCTCGAGTTGCCTGCAAGCTCTGTGGAGGCCGAATCCAGTTCGTACCGATCCGGCTCCCGACCGCACGGCCGCCGGGCGCTGCGGGACGCTCAACCATGGTCGCCTCGAACTGATCCGGGTCTCGCGGTCCGGGTCTCGCGGTCCGGGGTTCAGAACTGCGAGAGGAAACGGATGTCGTTTTCGAAGAAGCGACGGATGTCGGTGACCTGGTACCGCATCATGCAGAACCGCTCGATCCCCAGCCCGAAAGCAAAACCGGTCACCTGCTCGGGGTCATAGCCCACCACCTTCAGCACGTTGGGATCGACCATCCCCGCACCACCCAGTTCCAGCCAGCGGTCGCGCCACAACACGTCGACCTCGACCGATGGCTCGGTGAACGGAAAGAAGCTCGGACGGAATCGCACCTCGACGTCGTCACCCAGGTAGGCGGTGGCGAAGTGCTTGAGCACCGTCTTGAGATCCGCCATCGTGATGTCGTCGTCGACCACCAGGCCCTCCATCTGGTGGAACATGCAGTGATGAGTGGCGTCAATCGTGTCCGGCCGGTAGCAACGGCCCAGGGAGACGATCCGCAACGGCGGAGCCGTCTGCTCCATCACCCGGATCTGCACCGTCGACGTCTGGCTCCTCATCAACACCGCCCCAAGGCCGTCGTCGCGCCCGAGGCCGGCGGTGGCGAGGTAGAAGTTCTCGAGCGGGTCTCGAGCGGGATGCACCGGAGGAATGTTCAGAGCAACAAAGTTGTGGTGGTCGTCCTCAAGCTCGGGACCCGTCGCGACGCTGAAGCCCATGCGACCGACGATGTCCTTGAAATCGTCCATCGTGCGGGTGATCGGGTGTCGGCGACCGACCACCGGCCGGGGTCCCGGCAGAGTGACATCGACCGCGGCGACGGCGACCTCGGGCACAGACAACTCGGCCCGCCGTGCCTCCAGAGCCGACTCGACCTGGGTCCGAACCTCGTTGAAGACCTTGCCCAGAACCGGCCGCTGCGCGGGTGCGGCCTGGCCCAGCAATGACTGCAGATCCTTGAGCCGGCCGTGCTTCTTGCCGAGGAACTCGACGCGGACCGCCTCGAGTGCATCCTCGGACGATGCCGCAGCGATCGCCTCGAGCGACTCGGCCTGGTAACTCGCAAATGCAGCCTGGGCGTCGGCGGTCATCGGTGAGTCAGGCGGGCCTCAGACGGGGGTCAGGCCGCGGAAGACGCAGCGGACACGATCTCGTCGAAGACCCCAGGATGGGAGATCGCGATTTCACTGAGAGTCTTGCGATCGAGTTCGATGCCGGCGGATTGCAGCTGGTGGATGAACTGCGAGTAACGGACGCCTCGCTGGCGACAGGCCGCACTGAGCCGAGTGATCCACAGCCGACGGAAGACCCGCTTGCGAGTGCGGCGGTCCCGGTAGGCGTACGCCCGCGACCGGACCACCGTCTCCTTGACCGTCCGCAACAACTTGCCGCGACCACCCCGGTTGCCACGCGCCTCGCGGAACAACCGCTTCTTGGCCTTGCGACGGGCCGATCCCTTGCGAACTCGTGGCATCCTCTTCCTCTCAATCGGCCGCAATCGGCCGCGGTCGTCTCTTGCGTTAGTGGGTCCGGCTCGCTGGATCGCTCGCTGGCTGGGCGGGTCGGGAGATCAGGAACCGGGAGCCAAGTTGTCGCGAACTTCCTTCGCGTCAGCTCCGCTCAGCCCGCCGTCCTGCCGCAGCTGCCGCTTCTGCTTGCCCGACTTTTTGCTCAACAGATGGCCACGAAATGCACTACGGTGCTTGACCTTGCCGTTGGCCGAGACCTTGAATCGCTTCTTCATTCCCTTATGTGTCTTCTGCTTCGGCATCTCACGTCTTCCCGACAAGTCCCGACAAGTCCCGACAAGTCCTGGCAATTCCTGGCGATTCAACCCTTCGGAGCCAACACCGTCGACATCGTCCGTCCCCCCTCCATCCCCGGAGGCTTTTCAACCTTGGCGATGTCCTCGAGGATCTCGATGATCTGTTTCAGCATTTCGTGACCACGATCCCGGTGAGCGTTTTCACGGCCACGGAAGATCACGTTGATCTTCACCTTGTCCCGGTTCTCCAGGAACCGACGCGCTCGCTTGATCTTGAACTCGATGTCGTGCACACCCGTCTTCGGCCGCAACCGAATCTCCTTGACCTGGACGGTGTGCTGCCTGCCTCCCTTGGTCTTTCGCTTTTTCAGCTCGTACTTGAATTTTCCGTAGTCCATAATCCGGCAGACCGGCGGTCGGTCGTTCGGGCTGACCTCAACAAGATCCAAGCCGGAATCCTGAGCAAGTTTCAAGCCCTCCTCGGTAGGAAGGACACCGACCATGTTGCCGTCCGGGTCGACCACGCGGATCGGTGTGATCCGGATCTGGTCGTTGATCCGGTGCATCTGCTCCGCAGGTACCGGTGGTAATCCTCTTCGGCGCAACGTCTCCCCCTGATCCATCCGCCCAGACGACTGGGCCAATCATCCTATCTTGTATAGACGCCTCCAGCGGGCGTCAAGAACCAGCCACTATTCGACTCATTCCCATGGCTCAAGCACAACCGCACGAGCCCCGTCAAATATACCCGGATGCCCGACGTAACGACACACTCCATCGACTCGCACGTCCCAGCACGCCTCGCCCGTCTGTGCATCAACAGCCCGACCGGTCAGGATCACGTCCCCCAGAACCAACCCCTCGATGGCGTCCCGGCTCAAACCGCGAACCGGCAACTGCACCACCAGGCCGGTCGATGACCGCGATCTCGACGCAACCGCATCATCCGCAGCCGCCTGGGCTTCGGCCGCATCCGGCTCGGTCAGCCGTTCGATGAAACCCGTCGACAGTTCCACGTGCACCAAACCCTGGCAATCACGCAGCTGCCACCCGAAACCTGCCAGGACGCAGCCCGAGCGTTGATCGGCTGCTGCCAACGCCGTTTCAGCCCGTACGCTCAACTCGGCCCGAGCCGCCTCCCACTGCCGGCTGTGCCGCTCGTCGCGGACACACAACAGCACCGCCGCGATCAACTCCACCAAGCGGGTCAGCAGCGATCGCTCGAGCCCGCTGAGCTGACGATCGGGCTCGGCCGTCGCAGAAGCGGTGTCACCACCCAGGAGCCCGCCGACCAGCCCGACTGCCAGAGACGCCTCGATCGCTATCCGCCCGGTTTCCCGAGGACGTGGCCCCTGGATCACCCAGGTCCCCACCGTGTCGCAACTGCCCGGCAGGCGGGCCCCGGGTGCCAGGCCGAGGTACCCGATCGTGACCGCCGCAGGGGAGTCGCTCGAGCTGGCCGAGTCGCCCGCAATCCGCTCACCAATCGCCTCGGTCAACTCGGCAGCCGCAGCCTGCAATCGAGACTCCAACCTCTGCAACGTCACCAGCGGCCACGGGCTCGATTCCCCCGGACCGGGCAACCCGTCGCCGTGACCCGGCCGTGACAAGCCCGACGCCTCGCAGCCACCAGGCAACAGCGCCTCGACCTCGGTTCGACTCAACACAACACCCATCCCCAGTCTCTCCTTTGCGTCGCCTCGACGTCTGCTGATCCGGTGACCGAGTCCCCAGGAACCGGGCCCCATGAGTCTCAATCCGACTTCAACTGGCCGGTTCCATGCACCACGTACTTGTAGCTGGTCAACTCCCTGAGACCGCAGGGGCCTCGAGCGTGAAACCGGTCGGTGCTGATCCCGATCTCGGCTCCCAAACCGAACTCGCCGCCATCGTGAAACCGCGTGCTGGCGTTGACCATCACGGCCGCGGAATCGACCGCATGAGTGAATCGTTGTGAGGTCGCGGGATCTGAGGTCACGATCGAATCGGTGTGGCCGGACCCGAATTCGCGGATGTGCTCCACGGCACTCTCGACACCGTCGACGACTCGGACCGAGAGGATCAGGTCGAGGTACTCGGTGCGGTAGTCCTCTTCGCTGGCCACCTCGGCCTCGGGCACCAGCTCCCGAGTCTCCTCACAACCCCGCAGCATCACACCCCGCTTCAACAACGACCCGGCCACCTTCGGCAGGAACTCTCTGGCCACCTCCCGATCCACCAGCACCGTCTCCGCCGCATTGCAGACTCCCGGTCTCTGGCACTTACTGTCCACAACAATCCGCTCGGCCATCTCCAGGTCGGCAGCCCGGTCGACATAGACGTGGCAGATCCCGTCGAAGTGCTTGATCACGGGCATCGTCGCTTCGTCGGCGACCCGCCTTATCAACGACTTGCCTCCCCGCGGAATCGTCACATCGATCAGTTCCGCCATCCCCAACAGCTCCCCCACCACCCCGCGATCGGTCGTGGCTACCAGTTGAGCCGACTCGCGGGGCAACCCGCAGTCCTCTGCCGCCCGTGCCAGCACCGCGTGCAGAGCCTGGTTGCTGTGGATCGCCTCCTTGCCACCACGCAGGATCACCGCGTTGCCGCTCTTGACGCACAACGCCGCCGCGTCAACGGTCACGTTGGGGCGAGACTCGTAGATGAAGAAAACCACGCCCAGCGGGACCCGGACCCGGGTCACCAGCAGGCCGTTGGGACGCTCGTTCGATTCGAACACTTCACCGACCGGATCGGGCAACGCCACCACTTCGTAAAGAGCCGCCACCATCGAATCGATCCGCTCGTCGCTCAGCAGCAGGCGGTCGACCGCCGCGTCGCTGAGCCCGAACTCGGGAGCCCGCTCGATGTCCCGGCGATTGGCCGCGGTCAACTCCGCCCGCTCAGAGCCCAACAACTCGGCCGTTCGCTCCAACCAGCCGTTTCGAGACTCACCGCTCGACTCGGCCAGACGCAACGCGGCCCCGCGGGCCGCAGTGGCCATTTCGCGAGCGTATTGCTTCAGGTCGTCGGTCACGAGAATCGAAGCCGAAGGGGATCAGAACACAACCCGTGGCCGAATCCGCCAGAATTCGGCCACGTCCGGGCGCGAGGGGCGTGGAGTATCCTGCACCCCGAACGAGCCGTCAAGACCCTCCGGTCAGCGGGATCCGACCGGCCGCTCCAGCGCCGCGGGAACAATCTCTCCGCCCGCCTCAGGCACCACCCACCACGCCATTTGTGGACCGGTCAACCGCTCGGCCAGCAGCCGAGCCACCAGCTCGTGACCGGCCGGACTCAACTCGGCTCGATCCCCCTGGAACCACGAGACCCCTGCCTCGGACGTCCGAAAACCCTCCGACAGATCACACAGCGGTATGTCATGGCGGCGGGTGAAATCGCCCAGGATCCGAAACGGTGCGTCGCTGGTGAACAGCGAGTCCTCGGCGACCCCCAGCCGGGCCCGGGCACCGGGTTGGCGGGTCTCGTTTCGAGCCACCTGCCAGGGTGCCGGACAGACGGCCACCACCAGCTTGCCGCCGCACAGGGCCCGCAGTCGGGCGATCGGCTGCAAGGCCTGCTCGATGTGAAGTGTCCAGTCGGGCGGAGCGTCCTCGAGCCAGGCGTACTGACCTTGCGAGCTGCCGGGATCCGAGGCCGGAGCTTCGACCAGGGTCCGGGTCCAGAGACTGCCCAACTGCCGGCTGCTCCAGTCGACCAGCCGGGACCGCTGGCACAGTTGCTGCCAGGCATTTTGCTGCCGAAGCACCAGCGACGGGTGAGGGCAGGCCAAGGGCCGGCCGCTGCGGTCGGTGATCAACCGAGGCCGCACGCGGTAGTCGTCGGCGACGTCTGTCATGTCGAAGTTCAGCAGCCACAGGTCCGCATCGAGTGCCAACAGGTCGTGCCGCACTCGCAACAGCGACAGCAGAGGACAATCGCCGGGCACTCCCGCGTTGATCACCTCGATGCGACGAGCCGACCGCTTCTGCAACGCGACCTGCAGACGGTGGCAGAATGTCTCGTCATGAGGCACCCCGGCGGCAAGCACCCGCTCGTCACCCAGGCAAACCACTCGCAGCACTCCCGACGGCTTCGGCACAGCGGGCTCACCGCCCCGCAGCCCCAGGCTGTTGGTCCGCAACGACACCGACCGCTCCCCCACCACCGTCTCATGTCGCAGCAACCGACCCAGAGTCTGGCCGGACGTCCACGACGGACGAACCAGCACACCGTCGATTCCCGGCACCCCCCCCGCTTCGGCCGATGGCTCGCACAACCGTACGCCGACCTCGATCACGCACAACAGCACGACCAGCAGCACCCCCGCCTGCAGCACGGTCCGCACCGTGCGGCCGATACGCTGAGCCGCACCGATGATCGTCTTCAGAAATCGCACGCCGGAGTCCATCCCTGTTGCCCGTCCGAGCCGACCCACGCGCAGGCCACGCCCGACAGGACGCGGGATCCTAGCCGCCACCCGTGCCTGCCACAAGACGATTTCAAGCCCCCTCACGCAGCACCAACCCACCCCCACCCCCACCCCCACCCCACCCAGGCCCATCGCTGAACCAGCCGCGGCCGGTTTCCCTCAATCGTCTCGCCCGCGCGTACTAGGACCCACTAGTGATCTGCCTGAACACACTCCCATCCTCTTAGTAGTCGGTTGACATCGCCTGATTGACGCCATTAGTGTTGTGTCCTTCACATTCCTCAGAACAGCCTTACAGGAGGGACACCATGGCAAGGCGCAAGGGCTCAGACCTCTCGGTCGCCCAGCTCGAGACACTGCTTGCTGAAAAGAAGAATCGGCTGACAACTCTCGGCCACAAGAAGGACAC
>CAUZEQ010000102.1:0-14588 GCA_963578885.1 Planctomycetota bacterium | reverse complement strand
AATCTTCTGCACGCCGGACCGCAACCGCAACTCGCCACCCAGGCCGCGGAACTTGCGGACCAGTTTCTTGAGAATCAGCCGCACACCCTCCAGCGGACGACCAAAACCCTCCTGGAAAATGCTGCGGAACATGATCACGAACTGAGGCCACTCGAGGTCGTCAGGGGTGGCACTGGAATAGAACATGGTCGGACACAACAGCATCTCGATCAGCAACGGGTTGTCGAGTTCTTCGGCGAGCACTTCGCGAGTGGAAATCAACGGCTGGTCCAACGCCATCGGATCGTACTCGGCGATCCGCTGCACCAGCCTCGCGAAATTGTCCTTCTCGCCCGGAAAGCTCTCGATCACCTGCTGCTCGAAGTACTCGAAGTCGTTGGTGAACCGCAGAGTGCAGCCGGGGAAGACGATCGAGGACTGCCGCTGAGGCACCAGGGCAAAGTCCTCCCAGCGGAGCCTGAGTTGGCGGAGGAGCTTGGAGAGTGGTCCGGTGAGTGTGCCGGGGGCGGCGTAGTTGGTCACCGCGTGCAGGCCCACGTCGTGGTTCCGCTTGCGGAGACGGTAAAACGAGTTGAGACCGCCGATGGTGGTGTGCCGCTCGAGCAGGCAGACCGAGCGGTCGAAGTAGGCCAGCCGGATGCCGGCGGCCAGGCCCGAGAGTCCGGCGCCGATGATGACCGTGTCGTAGCGCATGCGTAGCTGGGGCCCAGTCAGGTCAGGCGGATCAGGCGGATCAGTGGAGGGACTCCCCGGTCAAACCGGGCTCTGGACGTCCTTGAGCAAAGGCTCGAGGTAGCTGATTGTTGCAGACATCGACGCCAGGTGCTCGTAATCCTCTTCAGGAATCTGCACCCGGTACTGCTTTCTCAATTCCATCACGATATCGAGAAAGTCCATGCTGTCCAACTCCAACTGGTCGCGGAACGGAACCCCATCGACCAGTCCCGACAGATCTTCATCGGGCTGGATTCGGGACAGGATGTCCAGGATCACCCTCCGGATTTCATCCGCGACCATGCCGCCTAGCTCCGATCCGCTCTCGACTCTACCCGTCCGCCTCGTATCTCCGCACAATTACGACCGAGTTGATCCCGAGCATACCGAACGAGTTGTTCAGAATGTAATCGACTCGACCCAATGACCGAGGCGAGTTGGCGACGATCTGTACAAGGCCGCACTTGGGATCCAATCGGTCGAGATTGATTGTAGCGTGTGCGATTTGGTCTTTGAAGGCAGGCAAGTTGCCAACCAGCTCCAAAGCACCCGCCGCCCCCATCGCGTGGCCAATGAAGCTCTTCGCATTGTTGACCGCCAACGACTCGCGATCACCAAAAACCTCGCGAATCGCACGACATTCCGCGATGTCGCCCTGGTCGGTCGCGGTGGCATGGCTGCTGAGAATATCGATGTCCTCGGGCGAAATCCCCGCCCGGGCCAACGCCAATCTCATGCACTGGGCCTGCCGCCCGGCATCGGGGAGCACGAAGTCGGTCGCGTCGGAATTCATCGCGTGGCCGACAATCTCCGCGTAAATCGTCGCGCCGCGAGCCAATGCGTCGGGGAGTCGTTCGAGAGTACAGATGGCACCGCCCTCGGCCACCACGATCCCGTTGCGATCGGCGTCGAACGGACGGCTCGCACAGGCAGGATCCTCGTGAGTCGCCAGGGCCCCCTGGCTCTTGAAACTCGCGAAAATCCCAAACGTGTGAATGCTCTCCGACACCCCGCCACACACCGCCAGGTCCACCTCGTCCAGCCGCAGCATCTGCGCGCCCTGGATGAACCCGGCGTTGCCGGCGGCACACGCGGCGCCCAGGGTCAGGTGAGGCCCGGTGATGCCCAGGTTCAAGGTCACCTCGCCGGCCGGATTGTTCGCCACCGTTCGAGGGTTGTGATGGTGAGACCAGACGCTGGTGTCGTAGTCGTACTGAGAAATCTCGTGGATCTCGTTCTCCGTCTCCACGTTGCCGTGCTCGGTGATCCCCAGGTAGACACCCACACGCGACCGGTCGCAATCGGACAGCTCCAAACCCGCATCGGCAAGAGCCTCGTGTGAACAGTAGATCGCGATCGAACCGCTGCGTGTGCCTCGCCGTACCTCGCGACGGTCCTGGTGAGCCAGCGCGTCGAAATCGCAGACGCCGGCCAACACCTCGCCCATGTGACGGGTCTCGAAGCGGACCACCCCCGACCGACCCGCCAGCAGGCTCTCGCGAAACTCCGACAGCGAATTGCCGTTGGGAGCCGTCAGGCCGATGCCCGTCATCACGATGCGCTCGTCAACGTACGACGACATGCCAGGCGGATCCGGAGCGAATGGAGACTGGAGGTGAGGTCGCGGGGACCGGACCAATGAGCGGGCCGGGTGAGATGAGTTGGGGAGTCACGGAGATTACTCGACCCGCTGGGCCAGAACAAGCGGCCCCGCCACGGCCTCAGCTCCCTCGTTTCGCAATCGCCGCAGGTCCGAAGATTGTGGCCTTGCGGCAGATCGGGACAGAAACTAACTTCCGCCGCCTCGATGGCCCCGGCACAAGCAGACCGGCAACGCCTCGTCGCCTCACTCTCACCTCAACCCCACAATACCCATTCCCGACCGGTTCCCCGGTGACGCTCACGGAGGGCGGATTCCGATGCGTATCGATTCACGACAGCCTCGTACCCTCGGCCTGCTCCTGGCCGTCGGACTCATCGTCAGCATCGCAGGCTGCAACCCCATGAGCGCGTTCCTGATGAACCGCACCGGGCTGGCGTATTACGAATCGGGCGACTATACCGCCGCCAGCAAGGAGTTTCACCGAGCCGTCGCCGACTACCCGGACAACCCCGACTACGTCTACAACCTCGCCAGCGCCGTCCGAAAGCAGGGACAACTCGCCAAGGCCGAACAGTTCTATCGACAAGCCCTCGATCTGGACCCCGGACACCAGCCCAGCTACCACGGGCTTGCTCGACTGATGGTCGACAGCGGTCGAGGGTTCGAGGCGGCCGAGTTGCTGGGGGTCTGGGCCACGGCCGAGGCCTGGAGACCGGAACCGCATATCGAAATGGCGTGGCTCTCGAGAGAATCAGGAGACTCCGCAGGTGCCGAACGGCACCTGCTCAACGCACTCAAGACCAGCCCCTCACACCCCGTCGTTACCGCTCACCTCGGCCAACTCTACCAGGACTCCGGTCAGAGCAAACGGGCCACCGCGATGTACCAGAGATCACTCTTCAGCGACTGGTACCAGCCCGAAGTCCGCTCGCGACTCGCCTCGATCCGTGACCAGGGCGCAGGGATCGGACAATCCACCTCCCTGGCCAACAACTCCCACTTCGCTGCACCCGTCTACAGCTCAGCCGTGCAACCCACACCACTGTTCACTCAACCAACCACACCGCAGCCCACACCGCAGCCCACACCGCAGTCCACACCGCAGCCCACACCGCAGCCCACACCGCAGCCCACACCGCAGCCCACACCGCAACCAGGCCCGGTGGCCACTCAACCAGCCACCGCGCCGGTGACTGCTGGCGAGTTACCCGTCGTGGCGCCCAAGTAGTTCCGGCACAGCTGCCGGAGCCGGTATGAAGGGGGACAGTGCCGATTCAACGGCCCCCGGCAGCCTTCTTGGACTTGCCTCCACCACCGGTGTTGCCGATCCCCTTCTGCTGCCCCATTTCTCCGGCAGTCACCACGCCGTCCTTGTTCTTGTCATTCTTGTCGAAGTACACCAGCAGGCTCGGCTCGGCCTTCTTGTTCTTGATCGCCCGCTCCACCTGCCAGCGTTCGACCCGGTATGTGCCCTTCGAGTCGGGTTCGTGGTCGAGCATCATCAGCTGCATCAGGGGCGGATCGGGCTTGGCATAGGGCTGCACCACTTTGTAGTTGCTCTCAACTGGGACGTAGGGCTGCGAGCGGACCAGGATCACTCCCTCCTCGACATTCTTGTCGGCAACACGCTCGATCTCGACCTCGAACTTGTGCCTCCGAATAAAGAAGAACAGAGTCGGCCACTCGAAGACTGCAAAATGGACCGAACGGCTGCTCTTGGACCGATTCGGCTCTTCGCGGAACGACATCGTTGCCATTCCCACCAGGTGACCCTGTGCCGCGGTGAGCGTCAATCCGCTCTTCGGACGGCCGTCAAACGCCTGCTCGAGTGCACCCAGCGAGTAGCCACTGCACAGCGGCGAGCTGATCTCCATGAACGCCACCGCCCCCACGCAAAGCAGCCCGCCCCACCGCAACAGCCTCGTGCCCCTTGGCGACTGGGCAGCAACGGCCCCGGCTTCTTCAACCGGTTCGACTGAAGCCGCCTCAGCCGGCTCTTCAGCCGGCTCTATTGATGTCGCCTCGACCGGCTCTTCGGCCCGGTCATCGGACGGCTCTTCCCCCGGACCAGCCGCCGTCGGATCCTCTGCCATCAGGCACTTCCCTTCACTCACAACGCGGTTCAGTCCGCCGGATCCAGCTCCAGCCGGAACCAGCGGATCACGCTGACATTGTCCTCGTAACACCAGAAGACGAAAAAGACCGCACCGTCGTCAAGTCGGACGACCGACGGGGCACCGAACCGAAGGGTGCGGAAATTCTCGGCCATCGAGTCTGCCATGTTCGTCGACCCCTCAACACTCCGGCCCCACAACGGCACACTCGCACCGTTAACCCACTCGTCACCCTCGATCCGCACATCCTGCAGCCACAACCCCGGCTCGTCGGTGCGGCGATAGACCACCAGCACACGGTCACGGCCGATGACCAGCGGAGTCTGAGTCTGGCCGACCAGGCCGGTCGAACGGTGCCGCGTCCAGCTGGCTCCCCCGTCGGAACTGATCGCGTACTGGTTGGGCCGATCGCTGGATGCGGGCAGGTCGTGGCACCAAGCCACCGCCAGCAGCCGACCGTCGGAAAACTCCACGATCTTCGACTCCCAGAAGTTTACCGCCTCGGACTCCGGTTCACTCATCACAGAGAACCACTCGGGCCAACTCGCCCCTCGGTCTCTCGAAACAAACGCGACCAGCTGGTGCCCGTTGGGCAGCTGACCGTGCCAGTCGGGCCAGGTCGAACTGATCAGCAGCCAGCGGCCGTCGGAGAGTTCGGTGAGCGGAGCACACAGCTCCCACTCGGGACCCTCGATCGGAGGCACGACCTCCAGCGGATCACTCCACGTCCGACCCCCATCGGCCGAAGAGGTCGTCTCGAATCGAGTCGGCACAAAACCCAGTGTCTCCGAGTGAGTCAGCCCCTCGCCGGGAAGCTCACGCCGATCATGCCTCTGCAACAGACCCGCGATCGTGCCGTCGCCGACCACGACCATCTTGACTCCTTCCGAAACCCCCTCCGGAATCTCGGGCACCCCCAGCCGACCCTCATCCGACCACGTCCGGCCGCCGTCTGTTGACCGCGACAGGTGAATCCGCTGGTCCTCCGACTCAAACGCCTGCCCCACGTTGTACGAAACCAGCACCTCCCCATCCCCCAGCGGAATCGCCGATGGGAAATAGGCGTGACGGCTGATGATGTGCGCATCGGGATTGCGGAAGACCACCCCGGTTTCCACCTCCACCGACAACTCGCTCGGCAACTGTGCACTCATTCCCGCACCTTCTCACCAGGACTCACCAAGGCTCACCAGGACTCACCAAGGCTCACCAACTGGATCGACCTACCCTACTCACCCTCAGGAGACCTCACAACGAGCCGGCCGCTGGACCTGAGTCTCCACGTTCGACGGATCCCGCTCCAGCGATTAGTCTCTGAGTCGCACACCCCGCTGCACCCGGAATCCTCTTTTCGATACGTTTCCAATCAATTCGATAAGACTCGATACGCTTCAAAGAAACTCGATGGCCGCTGCCGACACCCGGATCACCGACGTTCGAGCCATCCTGACCGCTCCGGCGGGAATCCGGCTGGTGGTCGTCCGAGTCGACACCAACCAGCCGGGCCTCTACGGACTCGGCTGTGCCACCTTCACCCAGCGGGCACGGGTGGTGGTCACCGCCATCGACGAATACCTCAGACCCTTCCTGCTCGGCAAGAACCCTCTCGAAATCGAAGACATCTGGCAGTCGTCGTTCGTGAGTTCCTACTGGCGCAACGGACCGGTGCTCAACAACGCCATCAGTGGCGTCGACATGGCACTCTGGGACATCCTCGGCAAGCACGCCGGCCTGCCGGTCTACCGATTACTGGGCGGCAAGTGTCGCGATGCCGTCGATACCTACCGTCACGCGAGTGGTGAGACGTTCGAGGAGGTCGAGGAGTCGGTGCGTGGGTTCCTGGAACAGGGATACCGGCACGTGAGGATCCAGGTCGCCGTCCCGGGTGCCTCGACCTACGGTTCACCAACCACCCCCGCCACCCCCGCAAAAGACTCGCTGCCGGCCAATCGCCGCACCGAGACCTGGACCCACAAGCCCTACGCACTCCTCGTACCCCAGCTGTTTGAACATGTTCGCAACCAGCTCGGTGACCAGGTCGAGCTGCTGCATGACATCCACGAGAGAATCCCGCCGGTGCTGGCCATCCAGCTCTGCCGCGACCTCGAACAGTTCCGCCCCTTCTTTGTCGAAGACCCACTCGCTCCCGAAGACATCGGCTACTTCGACAACCTCAGGCAACAGACCACTGCCCCGATCGCGATGGGCGAACTGTTCAACAACCCCAACGAATGGACCCGGCTCGTCGCCGAACGGCTGATCGACTTCATCCGCGTCCACATCTCTCAGATCGGAGGCCTCAGTCCCGCGAGAAAGATGGCGGCGATGTGCGAGTTCTTCGGGGTCCGCACGGCGTGGCACGGGCCCGGAGACGTCTCGCCGGTGGGACACGCCGCCAACGTTCACCTCGATCTGGCCGTCCCCAACTTCGGCATCCAGGAAGCACACGGATTCTGCCAGGCCGAAATCGACTGCTTCCCCGGTTGCCCGGAACTCCGAGACGGCTACTTCCACGCCAACGATCAACCGGGACTCGGGATCGATATCGACGAGACACTTGCTGCACGATTCCCCGCCAGCGACGATCCTCCATTCGACCTCTTCTGGGGCAACATCCGCAATCCCGATGGCACGATCCAGAAACCATGAAACCATGAAACCATGAACGCATCCGGCTCGTATCCCTCCGACTCCAGCGTCCCCTTTGGTGACCACCTGGTCGAATTGCTCGGCATCGAACCGATCGACTGGGGCGAGGGCCGCTCGAAACTGGCTCTGACGGTTGACCACAGACATCTCCGCAACCTGCCGATCCTGCACGGAGGCGTCACCGCCACGCTGCTCGACTCGGCACTCGGCGTCGCCGCCAACACCGTGGCACCGCCGGACCGCCTGACCGTGACCGCTCAACTGAACATCAACTTCATTCGCCCGGCCTTTCCCGGCGAGCGGTTGCTGGCAACCGGCCGGGTCCGCCACGCGGGTCGTCAGTCGGTAGTGGCCACCGGTGAGGTCCGCTGCGAGAGTGGTGAACTGGTGGCGACGGCCAGCGGCACCTTCCTGTTCACCGATCTTCCCAGGACTGCTGACGACTCGAGTACGTCCGAGACCACTGCCCGCGAAAAATCGGCCTCCGACGAGGACCCGGCATGACACTCGACGTCTACGGCGTGGGCAACACGCTGGTCGACATCCAGGTCCAGGTTTCCGACAGCCTGCTCGAATCGCTCGGGTTCGCCAAGGGGATGATGACGCTGGTCGACCATGAGACTCAGCAGAGAGTCCTGGCAGCGCTCGGCGAGTTGCCTCGGAACCAGTGTGCGGGGGGCTCGGCGGCCAACACCATCCTGGGCGTCGCCGGGCTGGGCGGCAGCACGGCCTACGCGGGCAAGGTCGGCGACGACCCGCTGGGGCACTTCTGCCTTCAGGACATGCGAGACAACCAGGTCACCGTCGACATCCCATTCTCCGACGGACCCACCGGGACGTGCGTGGTGCTGATTACCGACGACGCCCAGAGAACCATGCTGACCTTCCTGGGCGTTTCGGCCGACGTCGGACCCGATGATGTCGACCCGCAACTGCTGGGTCGCTCCCAGGCGGTCTACGTCGAAGGCTACCTCTTCAGTGCCGATACGCCTCGCGAGGCCGCCTACCGTGCCGTTCAACTCGCGGCCGACTCCGACGCCTTACTCGCCCTGACCGTCTCAGACGCCTTCCTCGTCGACCTGTACCGCAACGAATTCCTCGAGCTCGCCCGCGGGCCGGTGGAACTGCTGTTCTGCAACGAAGACGAAGCCCGCAGCCTGCTCGAACTCGATGACACCGCCGAATGTGCTCGACAACTGGGTCAATGGGTGCCCCGGGTCGCCGTCACGCTCGGAGCCGACGGGGCATTGCTGGTCGAAGACGGGCAGCTGACTCGAATGCCCGGGGTCGCTGCCCAGGCGATCGACACGACCGGGGCCGGCGACATGTTCGCCGCCGGAGTGCTCTACGGGCTGACCAACGGGCTGAGTTTCGAACAGTCCGCCCGGTTGGCTCACCACGCCGCCGCGCGAATCGTCTCGCAACTGGGTGCCCGGTTGGCCGAACCGATCGCCCCGGACGAAGTCCTGCGATGGTCAGGGGGTCAGACGCCTTCCTGACAGCGACCGGCGTGGGCCAGGGACTGGCTCCGAAGGTGCCTGTCCCGAGTGCAGCTGCCGCGGTGGTTGGAAAAAAGGGGTCAGGCCCCCGCCCATGTCGGACTTTCAGTCCTCCATAGGCGGCGTCTGACCCCAGCCGATCTGGGCTCACTCCGGTAGCGGCACCACCACGCCGGACACCTCCGGCAACAGGCTCAGGTTCGCACCCGCATCGGTGCCATCAGTGGCCACCGGACGGTTCTCCGGAGCCGCCTCGTCGGCCAACCGGAAGTCCGACAGCCCCAGCCGATCCCAGGCCAGGTCGTCGCCGGGGGCACGAGGCGTCTGCCAGGTGACGACGGCGTTGCGGGACCCGGCCGGTTCCCACTGCTGCTTCCAACCGGAAAAATCGATCGTGTCCTGGTCAGATCCCAGCCACCAGAAGATCGAGTAGTCGTCGAAGAAGTTCCTTTCGCCGTTGCGCCAGGCCAACAGGCCCCGGAACATCTCGATGTCGGTGTTCCCCGCCATCGACACCAGCGGGCGATCGGAAACGTGCGAGTAGATGCTGTCGCGAGAATGGGCTCGGACGGCAGGCATGTGCCGCCGTTCCTCACCGCTGTTGAGCCGAATCAGGTTCTCGCCCAACAGGGCGGTGACGTGGACGAGGTTCAGTTCGACGACGCCTCGCTGCTTGGGCGCTGTGCCGCCGGTTCCCACCGAATGCAACAGCGACCCGCCCAATGCCACCACGCAATGACTCATCGACACCTCCGCCGAATCGGTCTGCCTGACGTGAACCAGGTCGGCATGACCGCGGAACACGCTGCGATCGATCGTCAGCTCCAGCGGCTCGGCCTCCATCCCCTTCTTCATCATCTTCTTCATGTTCCGCATCGCACCCGGCTCGGGAGTCAACTCGATCACCGACGCCTGGCGTCGGGCGGGGTTGACCACCGTGACCACCACGTCTCTGAGTCGAACCTGCTCGGGGCGTTGCAGCGAGAACATCACCAGCGACGCCTGTTCGCCTCGCGGAACCACCATCCTCAACTCGACGTTGATCACCTGCAGCGGGCCGGCGGTGACGGTGATCATGCGAGGCTGAACGCCGTCGCCTCCGGTCCCCTTGGGCCGAAACTCGATCCCCGGCCGAAAGCCCTCGGCACCTCTGATCGTGATGTTCTTCCGAGCCACCCGCATCGGACTCTCGATCCGCACTCCGTTGTACTGCAATACCACCTGGCTGCCGTCAACCGCGTCGACCAGGGCTGCGTTGAGAGTCGGGTAGGCCCGCTGGCGGGCCCCGTCGACGGAAATCACCACCACCGGTGGCGGAGGCGGATCGGAAGTTGCCACGGCCGCGGGTGCGGCGGGCTTGGTAACCGCGGGAGTCTCGGCGGTCGCAGGGTCCGGCACCGTCGCCGCACCGCCAGCCGTCTTCGGAGAACTCGTGCCCGCCTTGGTGTCGCTCGCCGCAACGCCCGGCCGAACCGGTTCGCTGACCGACGGCACGGTCGTGCCGGCACCGCCGCCACCAACTGCCGCCGCTCCGCCGGCCGGCCTCGTGTCACCGCCTGCAGGGTCCACCGAGGGCACTGCGGCACCGGCTCGTGGATCAGCGGCGGCACCCTTAACCGCGTCGCTCAATGTCGGCACGCTCGTGGGGTCGACCGTGTCGCCCGCCGTGCCTACCCCCGCGACGGCTGCCGGGGAATCAGGCCCGGCGCCGAACCCGGCAATCGAGTCACCCCCGGGGAACGGGTCACCCCGATCCACCGGTTGGAATCTCAAGACAACCACCACGATCAACAGCAACGCCACCGTCGCCATCCAGCCAATGTGCTTCTCCCAGCTGCGACCCGAGAGTGCTCCGGCCGACATCCAGACCATGCCCTCCGACGAAACACCCGTCAGCCCCAACTCCTCGGCCACGAACATCAGTTCGCGGATCAATGCCTCGGGAGTCGCAAACCGCTTGTCCGGCTCGCTGGCCATCATCCGACGAATCACGCTCGAAAGTCGTTCCGAAACGCGAGGGTTCTTGCGGGCGGGATCGGGAGGCTGCTTGCCCTGGTGATCGAGCAGCTTCTGAAACGCGTTGCCCTCGGGGTAGGGCGGTTCGCCGGTGAGCATGTGGTAGATCGTGCAGCCCAGCGAGTAGATATCGCTGCGGACATCAACGCCCCGCGGGTCCCGAGCCTGCTCGGGCGAAATGTAGTCAAACGTGCCCAGCGTCGTCCCGTCCGACGTCAGGTCCTCAGACGTCTGGTTCAGCTCGGGATTGCGAGCCAGGCCCAGATCGACCAGCTTCGCTCGACCCGTCGGTGTGATGATGATGTTGGACGGCTTGACGTCTCGATGGACCACTCCGACCTCGCTGGTGTGGACCAGTGCCGAGGCAATCTGCAGGGTGTAATTGACCGCGTCGGCCGGATCGAGAGGTCCGCTGGCGGCGATCAGGTCCCGCACGTTGGTCCCGGTGATGTACTCGAACGCAATGAAGTGCAGCCCACGGTCCTCGCCGACATAGAAGACCCGGGCGATGTTGTCATGATCCAGACCCGCTGCCGCACGAGCCTCGTTGCGGAACCGTTGCACGGCACCCGGATCGAGCGACTGGAACGGACTGAGCACCTTCAACGCCACGCCGCGGCCCAGGCGGGTGTCGCGAGCACGAAAGACCGCGCCCATTCCGCCTACACCAATCCGTTCGTCGATGATGAAATGATCCAGCTCCACACCGACCGGACTCGTGGCCGGCACCGTCGCGGCAACGCCCTCGACTGGGGTCGCAACCAGAGGAAACAGCCGACCGCAGAGTGTCGAACCGGGACCCATCGGGATCGCATCGCCCAGCCACTGCTGCTCGGCACTGATCACCGTCGCCGCCCCGTCGATGGGCAACCCCCCGACACCAAGCCGCGCATCACCAGGCTCGCCGGCAGACGAACCGGCAGGACCGACGCCCGGGCTACCGCCCGGCGACTGGGGTGTCAGGTTGGGTGAATCCATGAACGTGCGAGCGAATGCTATGGGAACAACTGGGTGGCGACCGAGAATCGGACTCCGGTCGGACAGAATCTCCGACCTCCGTGGAGAGGTCACCTGATTATACCCGACACTTCGAGGCGGTCCAAAAGGTTTTCCCCGCGGCCAACCGCTTCAAACCCTCGAGCCGCTCACTCGCCCATCGTGATTCGCGAGACCTTCTGGTCGATCGCCTCAACACACTCGTCGAATCGCGAGTACAACTTGTCGGAAAAACGGGCACGTTCGAGCAGCTGAGCCGATTGGTTCCGCACGGTCACGTCGTGGACATCGTCGGAACCGATCCCCATCTCGTTGACCTCAACCAACTCCTTCAAACCGCTCGCCTTGGGCAGAAACCCGTTCTCGAGATGGTCGACCAGGTCCCGAGCCAGCCGCTCGGCCTCGGTGAACACGTCCCGCAGCGGCATGTCCTCGATACGCCGTTCCGCCATCAGCCCGCACTCCCACAAGCGATGTTCGGCCTGCCAGCCTGCCGCCACATTAGACACCCGGTGTGCCACAAGGGTCAAGCTGGGGTCAGACGCCGCCTGTGGTTCGCCGGAGGCGGACCACAAGCGGGGCCTGAACCCTTTGGCCAGAAACCGCGGTTGGAACAAAAGGGTTCAGGCCCCCGCGGGCGGGCCGTTGGAGCTGGAGCACGGACCATCCGTGGCGGGCGTCTGACCCCGGCGGCACACCCACACCGCAGCCACACCCGCCCACTCAACGCACAACCCGCAACGTCATGCTCCGAGCACTCTCGGACTTCAACGGCCGATAAATGATCTCACGCCAGTGCCGGATGTTGATCTCAAGAGGCCCCTCCGGAGGATCCAGCGATTCAAAGCGCGAGATGAACTGCACGATGCGGCCGATCTTCTGCGACACCGTCAATTCGCCCGGATGCCGTGTCCCCGGCGGCCGACCCCACACCACCCGCGAGCCACCTCGAGTCAACAGCTCCAGCATCACGCGGTCCTGGTCTCGCTTGACCACGATCGCCTCCAGGTCAAACGGCTCCCAGTGTGCCTCGAGTGCCGCCGCCAGCTGAGCCCCCGCCACCACGCCGAGATCCTCCCACGCAAGAGCATCGCTCGCCGGAGGCTCACTGGTCACGCCTCGTACCACCGGCAGCTTCACCGAGTCCTCACCCAGCAGGTCCTCACGAGGCAACCGCACCCCCGTCACATCCACCGCCACCGACTCACCGGTCGTCTCGATCCAAGCCACCGGTCGTCGGTACACCAGTCTCACCACTACGCCCGCCGGAATACGACGCTCAACCCGGACCACCTCCGCCACCCACGGCTGGGCCGCAAACGACTCGGCCACCCGCTTGACCAGGTCCGGCTCGAACACCCTTGTCCCCTCCACCGGCCACGTCTCCGAAGAAGTCACGCGACTCACCCAATGCTCGGGCACCCACTCCGGAGGCGACGGGATCACCTCGACCGCATCACGACTCAACTGGTACTCCGGACGATCACCCAGCTCGGGCAACCGCTGGATGATCTTCGGCACAACCACCGTCCCGACCAGGATCAGGACGACCAGCACCAGCACCCCGGGTCGCAAGAGCACCCCGGCGATCCCGCCCCGACCGCCAGCTTCAGTCTCGACTTCGTGCTGTTCCTGCGATTCGACCATCACGCAACACTCCCGATTCACCCGGCTGTCTTCCACCGGTTGCAGCAACGCAAACCCGGCTGCACACCGACGTATCCATTAGCTTCGACAACCCTGCGATCCGCCCACGAGTCGGCGATCAGCAAACCGGCGTGGGCCATGACTCGAGCATCTGGTCCTGACGGATATGCCAGCCACGCGGCCCGGTCCGCGTCGATGCGATCATCTCCAGGGCGAGTTGACCCAGCCCGAGCCCAGCGAAACAAGCAGCCCGGGGCACCAGGCTGTGATCGGTCAGGCCCGGTATCGTGTTCACCTCCAGCACCCACGGATCCCCCGACTCATCGACCATCAGATCAACCCGCACCAGGCCCCGGGTCCCGATCGCCTGGCAGGCCCGGCCCGACGTCTCGAGCACCCGCTTTGCCGTCGAACCCGGACCCGGATCCGGAAAACTCAATTCCGTCCGTTCGTCCCGGTACTTCGCCTCGAAATCAAAGAACCCACGCGGCGTCTCGATCAACGTCGGAGGCAACGGCCGGCCGTCGAGCCAACCCACGGTCCACTCCTGGCCCGCGATCGCCCGCTCGAGCAGCACTCGAGATCCCAGCCGGAATGCCCCGTCGAGCGCCTCGGAATACTCCGCGGGAGTCTCGACCAGCCGCACACCCAGACTGCTGCCCTGGGCATCCGGCTTGACCACCACCGGCAGACCCCAACTCGCCACGAACCCGACCGCCGCCGCCGGGTCGTACCCGCGGTCGAGGGTGACCGCTTCGGGAGTCGGCACGCCAGCCGATTCGAAACAGGCCTTCCCACGGCTCTTGCTGAACGCCCGCCGCGACGCCTCGACACCACATCCGGTGTAGGCGATGCCCTGGTCCGTGAGTTCCAACTGGATCCGACCGTCTTCTCCACCCGGACCGTGCAAGGCCAGCAACGCCACCTCGCCGGGCTGCCAGTCGCAATCCGCAATCCGCACCACCGCCGGGTCGAGCTCGCGAACCTCCTCGCCCAGGTCGCGAAGCGCCGAGGCAACCGCCCGGCCACTGGCCAGGCTGATCTCGCGTTCCGGCGAGTCGCCTCCGGCGAGTACGCTGATTCGAGACCCAACGGGGTCCGAGGTCGAGTCGAAGTGGTGGGCTGGAACCGGCACCCCAGCGTCTTACCAGATGCCGATTTCGAGCTCCAGATCAACACCGAACTGCTCGGTCACCTGCCCGCGAGCCCGCTCGATCAGCTCGAGCACGTCGCCGGAAGTGGCTTCGGGGGCGGTCACGATGAAGTTGGCGTGCCGGTCGCTGATCTCGGCCCCACCCACCGATTCTCCCTTGAGCCCCGCCTGCTCGACCAGGCTGCCGGCACTGATGC
>CAUZEQ010000101.1:0-14741 GCA_963578885.1 Planctomycetota bacterium | reverse complement strand
GACCTCGGCCATCCCGTCGACGACCGCAATCCGCCGATCCTCGACTATCCAGACATTCTCCGGCTCGAGCACCTCCCCGACCCCCTCCTCGTTTTCGTCAAGCTCCTCAAGCTCCTCAAGTTCCGTGACGTGCATCCCGTCCTGCAGCAGCCGTGCGACGGCGACGAACCGGTTTTCCGCCTCGATCGTCCCCTCCTTCAGGGGTTGATCGTTGTCGTCGGTGGCCTGGTAGCGAAACCGGGTCATGCTGCGTCACATGTTGCTGAAGGGGGGGGCGGGCGGGGGAGTCAGGGTTGCGAGAGGACGTCGAGGAGGTCGACGACTGGGAGGAACAGCGAGAGGCTGTAGATCAGTACCGCACCTCCGCCGACGACGGCCAGCATCAGGACGGGAAACGCCATCTGAAACCATTCGGCCTGGTAGTCGGCTCGTCGTCGCAGGATGGTGCCGGCCTGGACCAGTGCCGGCCGCAGTGCTCCTTGCGTTTCGGCCGACTGGATCATCCAGCGGATAAAGGGCGTGATGGCCCGAACCGTTTGCAGCACCTCGCCGAGGGGGGCACCGGCTTGGAGTCTTGCCACGATCTGGTCGCGATGTGACGAGAGTTGCGGGTCGCCGCTGGCGTCGATGGCCAGCGGCACGGCCTCCTCCAGCGGCACCTCGTGCTCGAGCAGCATCGCCAACAGTTCGGTGAAGTTGGCGCGGTGGAAGTTCATCAGCACCGAGCCGATCCAGGGCAATCGGCGGAGTCCCGCTGCCGCGAGCCGACCCGGGTGCCAGGTGTTGCCGGTTCCGGAGGGATGCAGCATCCATTTGCGAGACATCCACCACGAGCTGCCGATCACGAACAGCCCCAACGGCAACACCGGGATCCAGAACGGCATGGTCACCGACGCGGTCCTCATGATCCGCTGCATCAGGCCCTGCCCGGCTCCGAAGTCGACCAGCACCGCATCGAAGTTGGGGAACAGTGAGGCCAGAAACAGCGACCACAGGCCCCAGGCGAGCACGAGCACCAGGGTGGGATAGATCAGGGCCAGGCCGATCTTCTGGCGAAGTTCTTCGAGCGAGCGGGAGAAGTTCGAGAGCGATTCGAGGGCGTGGTCGAGTCGGCCGGTCTTGAGTCCGGCGGTGACCAGAGCGCGGTAGACCGGCGGGAACGACTGCTGCTGTTCGTTGAGGGCTTCTTCGAGCGAGGCACCCGCTGCGAGTCTCTCGGCGAGCGATTCGACGACGCCGGCGACCTGCCGTCTGAGTCCACTCGCGGCGGACTTCAATCCCAGTTCCAACGGCAGCCGGGCCCGGGTGAGAGCACAGATTTCGTCGTTGAGCACGGCGAGATCTTCGAGCGAGAGGGATGGCTGATTCTCGGAGCTCATCGTGCGTCTCCGGGTACCGCTCCCGCCGGGGGTTCTGAGCACCTCAGCCCCAGCACGCGGACGACCTCCTCGGGTGTCGTCCACCCGGCGTCGATCGCGTCGCGTGCTGCGGAGGCGAGATCGGCGTGGCCGGTTGAGAGTGCGGTTTGGTGCAGAGTCCGGCTGTCGAGTTGCTGGAGGATGCCCTCGGCGATGGCCGGTTCCGACGGGTCCAACCACTCGGCGATGACGCTTCGACCGAGGTACCCGGTCCCGTGACAATGGCTGCACCCGGTTGCGGTACGCGGGTTCGGACTCGGTTGCGGGGTTGTGTCGGCCGTTTGGCTGGCCGGTTTGCTGGCCGGTTTGCTGCAGGAGCAGAGTCGTCTGAGCAGTCGTTGGCAGAGGATGGCGATGAGTCCGCTGCGGATCAGGTAGGGTTCGATGCCCATGTCGGCCAGTCGCCCGATCGCTTCGGCCCCGCTACCGGCGTGGAAGGTGGTCAGGACCAGGTGTCCGGTCAGCGAGGCCTGCAGTACGGTTTCGGCGGTCTCACGGTCGCGGATTTCTCCGACCATGATCACCTCCGGATCCTGTCTCATCAGCGACCGCAAGCCGGTAGCGTAGTCGAAACCGGCGGCGGGGTTGACCTGGGATTGGGCGACTCCGGTGACGACCGATTCGATGGGGTCCTCGAGGCTGACCAGGCTCAACGGCTGATCACCGGTGCCGACGAGTTCTCGCAGGCAGGCATACAGCGTGGTGGTCTTGCCACTGCCGGCGGGTCCGGCGACCAGCAACAAACCGCTGCGGCGGCCCAGTGTCTCGCGCAATTGCTCAGCGAGGGTCTGTGGCAGTCCGAGTTCGTGGACGTGAGTGAGCCGATCGCTGGTGCGGAGCAGTCGCACGACAGTTTTTTCGCCAAAGAGCGTGGGGAAGGTGCTGACTCTCATGTCGAGCGTGCTGTCACCGGATCGGATGCGGCCTTCCTGGGGAACGTCGGTGCGATAGGTCAGCAATTCGGCGAGCACTTTGAGGCGGGCCACGACGTTGCCCGCGACACGTCGAGGCAGTTGGCCGACGTGTTGCAGGACGCCATCGATTCGCCACGACAGATCCAGCGCGGTTTCGGTGGGGACGATGTGCAGGTCGCTGGCACCTCGGTCTCTGGCGGCCTCCAGCAGCCCATCGACGACGTCGGGCACACCCTCGGCGTGTAGATCCTTTGCCGCGGCCAGCAGTGCGTCAACGGGTGAGTTCATGCGGATGATCCGGGTCGTAACGGCGTGTGGCATGGGCGGCGAGGCCGCGGTTTCAGAAGTGGGACCCCGATGCCGATGATCGAAGCGGACGTCGTCGGTATTAGCCGGTGAAAAGTGGTCCCGGGCGTGGGCAGCAGAAACCCTGCCAAGGGGGCCGAACGTGTGTTATTGTGGAGGCAGGGACCGAGATGTCGGTCTGTGGACGCCGGTCACCTGCGTGTTGTTTTCATGAGTGTCTCGATTCAATCCTGCCCGTCCTGTCGGACTCTGCTGCTGAGCGATACGGTCCAGTGCCCGCTCTGTCAGCACGTGGTGGACCCGGAGGCGGCCGAGCAGTTTGCGGGCGAACTCTCCGACGTGGTGGTTGTCGAGAATCGCAGCGGTGGGATCGAGTGTGCCGACTGCGGCGAGGTGGTCCGCCCGGAACTTGTCCGCTGCTGGCGATGCGGGGCGTTTCTGCGTCCCGAGATCGCGGCACGTTACCAGGAGATGCAACGGAATCCCTCGCCGGTGATGTACAGCCAGGATTATGGAGCCGGCGAGCCCGAGGATACTGCCCTCGTCACGGAGCAGCAATCCAGCACCTCGCCGGGAGTTGCGACGACCATGGCGGAGGAAGAGGACTTCGAACTCGCCGACGGTGTCAACATGTCAGACAGTGCCGATTTTGAACTCGACGATGACCTGCTCAAGCACGCTCAGCCGGTCTCGGCCGAGGACAAGCCGTCTGAGTCCGCCGCGTCCGGTGCCGAGGCGGAGGCCGGGTCTTCTGACGGGTCGGGCAAGTCTGAGGAGACGGCTCATCCGGTGGCTGAGAGTGGTGATGCGTTGCTGGATATTGCGATGAGCGAGGAGGCCGAGACGCGGACACGCCGCCAGCAGGGCTCTGCATCGGTCACCCGCGGTGGGGTCCGGGCCACGGCCAAGACCGGGTTCATCGTGTTCTGCCCCAACGGGCATCCGATCGAGGTGCAGGAGCGGCACCGCGGCAAGTCGGGCAAGTGCCCCAAGTGCCACTCTCCGTTCCTGGTCCCGCAACAGAACTGGGATCCGTCGCAGGGCGAATCAGAGACCGAGGAGCGGGTTGATGAGTCGGCTGCCGACACGTTGTTTGTCGAGTGGCTCGACGACGTACACCTGCACCAGGTGGACCCGGGTTCGCTGAAGCTGAAGGTCGGCAGCCTGGCCGCCAAGTTCGACGTTGTCGACGTGGGACTCTCGGCCGAGATCCTGCTGCTGGTCAAACTGATCAAGGCTGGCGGGCTGTTTGGTGGCGGAGGCGGCAAGCAGGTTTCCCAGGTGCGTGAGCTTGTGCGAGAACATCTCGAGGAGGTTCAGGCCACGGACGGTTTGCCTGCGGCGGAATTCATCAGCCTTGCGGCCGAGACATGCGAGACGATGCGGATCGTCCAGCCGGCACCCTACGCTCACGAATCGATGTTCGCCGGGATTGATGTCTTCGGCGCGGGGCGGATCGGCATCCGCTTGCCCGAGGATCCCGAGTCCAAGACGATCGATTTCCTATCCCTGTCGCTGAGCGAATTCCGACGGATCTCCAGGCGGTTCGGCGAATTGTACGGGATTGTCAACTTCGGAGCCGATGTCGGCGTGCCGCTTGAGGATGCCACGAAGGAAGTGACCTGCCACTACAACGAAGAGACGACGATGACGATCGTCGAGGACGCGACGTACTACGAGGCCGACGAGGCCTACGAGGTCACTCGCGTCGGGTACCGCTGCGAGGGTTGCGGACTGGTCGTCAGCGAGGAATCCCGGAAGAAGGAAAAGATCGGGGGCAAGTCGGGCAAGGGGATGGCCAAGGCGGTCTGCCCCAAGTGCAAGCGGATCTTCGGAGACAAACCGTTGCACGAGATCACTCTGATCGGTTCCGACGAGGAATTGGGCGAGGAATTGGGCGAGGAAACGGGCGAGGAAACGGGCGAGGAATCGGGCGAGGCATCGGCCGGGGCTCAGGCTGAGGCCACGTCGCCGCAGAAGGACGAATCGGCGACTGAGAGCGAAACGCTCGACGGTGATGCGGCAGCTGACCAGGAGGCTGCTGTCGACGAGGGGGCGGTTGGCGAGGGTGAGGCGGGGGCCGACGGCGAGTGAGTCGTGCGGGCGTGGGTCACAGCGATCGCGCCCGTCATCTCCGGCTGTACCGGTTGCGCGGGTCGAAGACTCCGCAGAGCCTTTCGCGGTAACTTGACCCGCCGATTCGGGCAGCTAGTATTGTCGTGTCTCGCGTGGATTTGTAGGTCGCCATGGCCCCCAGGTTCACTGGCGAGCGGGGTCTGGTAGTTCGTCACGTGGTCGTCACGGGGCGGGTAGCCGGAACAGGCATCGCAGGAGTGTCCTGTGGCAGGCGGCTCCCCGAGTGAATTCAAGGAGCAGGTCCGTTCCCAAACGGATCTCGTCTCGTTGGTCGGTGAAACGGTCTCTTTGTCGGCGCGCGGTGGGCGCGGCGATCATGTGGGATTGTGTCCCTTCCACGACGACCACAACCCGTCGATGCACGTCTACGCCGACCGGCAGACTTATCGATGCTGGGTGTGCGATGCCGGAGGCGACTGTTTTTCGTGGGTGATGCACTTCGAACACGTGGAGTTCCGCGAGGCGCTCGAGCAGTTGGCCGCGCGAGCCCATCTCGAGGTGCCTCGCCGACGGGGCCCTGCGGGGCCGGATCGCGACCAGAAGAGCCGGCTGTACGAGGTGCTGGGTTGGGCCGAGGAGCAATTCCACCGATTCCTGCTGGATGATCCCTCAGCTGCCCGTGCCCGCGAGTACATCTCCGATCAGCGCCATCTGGGCCCGGAGGTGGTCTCGAAATTCCGCGTCGGCTTTCATCCTCCCGTCTGGGATTGGCTGCAGGTGCGGGCCCAGGGCCGTTATCGTGGCAGCGAGCTGGAGGCGGCCGGATTGGTGCGTCAGCGGCAGGATGGCTCGGGTCTCCGCGACGACTTCGTCGACCGCGTGCTGTTTCCGATCCACGACTTGCGTGGCCGCACGGTCGGTTTCGGCGGTCGGATTCTCCCGGACCACGCCTACGCCGACGCCCCTAAGTATCTCAACAGTTCAGAAAACCCGGTGTTTTCCAAGAAGAGCCTGCTGTATGGGCTGGGCATGTCCCGCGACGGGATCCGCCGCGAGAAGTCGGCGGTGGTGGTCGAGGGTTACACCGACTGCGTGACGGCTCACCAGTACGGAGTCGACCACGTGGTCGGCACGCTGGGGACGGCTCTGACCGACGAGCACGTGACGGCTCTGAAGCGGCTTTCCGAGAAGGTGGTTTTGGTCTACGACGGTGACCAGGCCGGTCAGCAGGCCGCCGAGCGTGCCCTGCCCCGCTTCCTGGCCCAGGACGTCGACTTGCGGGTGTTGACGCTGCCCGAGAGCCTGGATCCGGCCGAGTTTCTCGAACGTCATGGCGAGTCCGCATTTCGCGAACTGTGCGAACAGGCACCCGAAGCACTCGACTTCAAGTGGCAGGCCTCGATGGCTCGCATCGGCACGGCCACCGTGGATGCTCGACAACGGCTGCTGGCCGAGATGCTCGAGTTGATTGTCACCGCGCCTCGGCTGGCCGGGACGCCGCGTGAGGCGGTGATCCTGGGGCTGGTGAGCCAGCGGTTGGGGATTGCCGAAACCGAATTGCGGTCGGCTCTGAAGAAACAACGCAACCTGCTGCAGAACCAGCAGCAGCGGCAACCGGATCGTGCCGCCGACTCGGCGCCCGATGGCGTCGCTCGACGTGTCGACGCGGGTGCTGAGCGGGGTGGCGTCGCTGATGGGGATCAGCGGTCAATCGGGAGTACGACTCGGGTCGAGCGGGCTGAGCGGGAACTGATCGAGATCCTGCTCTCGTCTCCGGAGCTGATCGAGCGGATCCACGAGCAGGTGCGGGCCGAGGAGATTCGGGATGGTTTTCTGAGGCGGTTGCTGGACGTCTGCTACCAGATCCACGACAACGGGGACTTGCCGACGTTTGAGCGAGTGGCCGCGTCGATGGAGGACCCCGAGTTGAAGCGACTGCTGGTCAAGATCGATGAGGAATCGCGGTTGAAGGAGACGTCGCTGCGGTTGAACGACTCGGAATTCGACCTCGTCGAGGAAACCATACAGGTGTTGAAGTGGCGACGTGAGCGTGAGAATTTTGAAAGCGAACGGAGCGGCCGGGCCGGTGGCGATGAGTCGACCGGTGGACTGGACGACGAAGACAAGGCCCGTCTGAGACGGGCGTTCGAGCACCACCAGAAACGAACACGCCAGGGCGTAATTCGTTGATCTGCGGGAGGTTGGAATTGTGTACCGATTGATTGAAGAACTCAGGGCTGTCATCGAAGCCGGTCAGGCACAGGGGTACCTCACCTATTCCCAGGTGAATGCCTATCTGCCCGACGAGGCCGCCACTCCGGAAAAACTCGATGCACTGCTGATGTGTGCCGAGGAATTGGGGCTCGATGTCATCGCCGACAAGAACCCACCCGAAGACCTCGGGAAACGCAAGACCCGCAACTCGAGGCAGAAGTCGCCGATCGGCGAGGATCGTTCGCGGCGGATCGACGATCCGGTGCGGATGTACCTGACGCAGATGGGTGAGATCCCGTTGCTGACCCGCGCCGAGGAGATCTCGCTGGCCAAGAAGATCGAGGTGACCCGGAAGCGGTTCCGCAGGTCGTTGCTCGAGAGCGACTTCCCGCTGCGGACCGCGATCGAGATCCTCCGCAAGGTGCATCACGGCGAGTTGCCGTTTGACCGCACGATCAAGGTCTCGGTCACCGAGGGGCTCGAAAAGACACAGATCCTGGGCCGGATGCCTCACAACCTCAGGACGATCGACCTGTTGCGGCAGGAGTACCTGCCCGACGCCGAGAAGATGGTCAATCCTCGAGTGGGAGACATCACGCGGGGCAAGCTGGTGCCCGAGATCGACCGTCGCCGACGCAAGATGGTGACGCTGGTCGAGGAGCTGAGTGTCCGTACCCAGCGGATGCAGCCGGTGATGAAGCGGCTCGAACAGATCTGCGAACGGATGACCGAGATTCAGCGACACCTCAAGAGCATCCGTCGTCTGAAGTCGGCCAAGGACGAACGGGCCAACCTGCAGCGGGAACTGCAGGATCTGGTCCTGCTGACGCTGGAGTTGCCGGAGACTCTGCGGAAGCGGATGGAGATCATCGAGGGGCGGTTTGCCGATTACGAGCAGGCCATGAGAGAACTCTCGGGGGGCAACCTGCGGCTGGTCGTCTCGATCGCCAAGAAGTACCGCAACCGGGGCCTGAGTTTTCTGGACCTGATCCAGGAGGGGAACACCGGCCTGATGCGGGCGGTGGACAAGTACGAGTACCGCCGCGGCTACAAGTTTTCGACCTACGCCACCTGGTGGATCCGGCAGGCGATCACGCGCGCGATCGCAGACCAGGCCCGCACGATTCGCATCCCGGTCCACATGATCGAGACGATGTCGAAGCTGCGGAAGGTCAGCAAGCAGCTGCTGCAGGAAAAGGGACGCGAGCCGACGATGGAGGAGACGGCCGAGGCGGCCGACGTGAGTCTCGAGGAGACTCAGCGGGTCTTGAAGATCTCTCGACATCCGATCAGCTTGGACCGCCCGGTGGGCGAGAGCGAGGACAGCTACTTCGGTGACTTCATCGAAGACCACAGCACCGACAGTCCCGTCAACTCCGCCACCCAGGAGATGCTCAAGGACAAGATCGATTCGGTGCTGAAGACACTGACCTATCGCGAACGCGAAATCATCAAGCTGCGCTACGGGCTCGGCGACGGATACACCTACACGCTCGAAGAAGTCGGACGGATCTTCAAGGTGACTCGCGAACGGGTCAGGCAGATCGAGGCGAAGGCCGTGAGGAAACTTCAACACCCGGTCCGGAGCCGACAACTGAAAGGATTCCTCGAAGGGGTCCTGACGGGCACCGCAAACTGATGCCTCGAGCCGGTCGACTTTCGACCGGCTCTTTTTTTTGAGATGGCCAAGAGTGCCACGCCAGGAGATGACAGGATGACGACGGCTGCAAGTGGACTGAGGGAACTCCACCAGTTGCACGTCGAGCACACCGGTGTGCTGGAGCAACTCGAGGCCGGGCCGCGGCGGGTGCGGGCCCGCGAGGCGTTGAGGGTCAAGAAGCAGGGTGAGGCAGATGCCGAGCGACAGGTGGTGACCGACCTCAGGAAGGCGTCCGACGAACGGACACTGCAGCTGAAGACCAATGAAACCCGGCTCATAGACCTCCGCTCCAAGCTCAATGCGGCCTCCTCGAACAAGGAATTCGACATCATCAAGGGGCAGATCGATGCCGATCTCGCCGCCAATGCAGTGCTCGAGGACGAAATCCTCGAGCTGTTCGAACGGGTCGACACGGCGCAGACGCGAATGAGCGAGATCGAAACCGAGACGGAGTCGGCAGAGACCCAGCATCAGCAGTCGGTTGCGGAGGTAGAAGCCGCCGAGCCGGGCCTGAACCAGGATCGCGAGAAGCTCGAGCAGGCGATTTCCGAGGCCGAGTCGATCCTGTCGCAGGATGTCGCTGAACGCTACCAGAGGCTGGTCCGGGCGCACGGACCTGGTGCGATGGCCAAAGTCATAGAAGGATCATGTACCTCGTGCTCGATCAGGCTCTCGCAACAGCTCGTGGTGGAACTCTCGCTGGGCCAAATCATCTCGTGCAACAACTGCGGTCGCCTGCTCTACCTCGCCGAAGAATCCGACGAGTGATCTCGGGCAGATCTGCCAGCTGATCGCCGCGGCAGGCCGCTTACGTCGCCGTGTGGCATTTCGGCAACACCTGTTGCGACAACGCCACAGACGCGGCCAGGTACGGTCAACCGCCAGGACTCGCAAGTTCGCTCAGCAGCACCAGTTACGTTGCGGGGCTCTGTTTTGTGACGTTCGGTCCGGGGAATGCTGTAGGTGAGTGTCGCTGGTGTGCCAGTGCAACATGAGACGCCGGTCTCTTGCACAACCAGCCACCTTCAAAGCGAATCAGCTCCCCCTGCCCCTCCGCCCCTGCCCGAGGAATCTCCCATGGCCCGCAAGCATCGAATGATCATCGAGAAACGCCACGGTTACCATTTGATCAAACTTGGTCCGATGGAGATCTGGGACGGGTCGGACCTGGCCTTGTTGCGTGAGACGCTGGCGCGGCTGGTCGAACGTGACGGGGTGACCCGGATCGGTGTGGACATGTCGTACGTAAAGTTCGTCCCCAGCGGATTCTTCGGCATGCTGTTCGATTGGAGCGAACAGGGTGCCGCGATTCACCTCGACGATCCGTGCCAGCGGGTTCGGCAGATGATCTGGTTCCGCCAGTTCCTGGCTCCGATCTCCGACACGCGGTTTCGCCTGGAAACCGAGGCACTGCACCCGGTGTCGCTGGGCGTCGGAGACGACTCGGAATGGGATGCTGAAGTGGAGACGGATCACGAGCTGCCGCAGCTGGTCACCTCGTCGACCGACTCGCGTCCGATGCTGGGACTGTAGCCTCTCGCCGGGGACTTTCAGCCGTCGAGGCCTTCGTAGAGGGTCCGCCCGAGCCGGACGATGGTGGCCCCCGCCTCGACGGCGATCTCGTAGTCGTTGCTCATCCCCATCGACAGCTCCTGCAGTGCGACTGCGCCCTCTTCGACGGGGATCGCCCGAAGATCAACGGCGAGTTCACGGATCGAGTCGAATGCGGCACGAGTGACGAGGGGATCTTCCGAGGGCGGTGCCATCGTCATCAGGCCGCGCACGTCTGTCCGCGTCAGTTCGCACACACGCGGCCATGCCGCCCTGAGCGTCTGGGGGGTGAACCCGTTTCGGCCGGCGTCATCGGAGCTGTTGATCTGCAGCAGGACCGCTGGCCGTCGCCCCTCGTCGATGGCAATCGTCTCGATCCGTTCGAGCAGCCTGAGGCTGTCGACCGAATGCACCAATGACGCGGCGGCGAGGGTACGGCGGACCTTGTTGCGTTGCAGTTGCCCGAGCAGGTGCCACTGCACGTGATCGGGGAACTCCGCTGCTCGCTGTTCCAGCTGCTGCGGCCGACTCTCACCGAGCACACTCTCTCCGCACTCGAGCAGCCCGTCGATCCATTCGGGCCGAGCGTACTTGGTGACACAGACCAGTTGCACGTCGAGCGGATCCCGGCCGGCTCGCGAGCAGGCCTCGGCAATCGTCGCTCGGACCCGTCCCAGGTTCTCGGCAATCCGTTTGGCCGTACTGCTGATCACACCCCACCGCCTTGGGGCGGTCGCCGCTTCGTTCGAGCGGGACAGCAGGTGGTTATTGCCTGTGGCTGTGAAGCAGCGGCACCCATGGCCGGATCCTCGAGAAATACCGCGATGTTGGGAGTGGAACCTCCGACGGCGCGTGGCCGGTTGATAACACGAAGCCTGGCGATTGTCACCCGCAAATGGCAATCGAGGTGGGCTTGTCGGTTGGATCAGCTTCGGGTAAACCCGCGCTGGAGATTTCCGGTCAGGCCGCGGGAATTCGGCGAGGCACAGCAGTTCGATGCGAATCAACGACCTGACAGCCTGGCATGTGCGGATCCCGCTGAAGAGAACGATCCGACACGCGTCTCACACCCGCAGCGAAACCGATTCGCTTGTCATCCGCTGTCGGTTGGACGACGGGAGCGAGGGCTGGGGCGAGGGGCTGCCTCGCGAATACGTGACCGGCGAGACGATCGATACGGCGATTGCCCAGCTCGAGGCCACGGATTTCACCGCTCAACTCGGCGACTGCTTCGATGGGCTGGAAGAGGTTGTCGCCGCCTGTCGACGATTGGAGCTCGCTTTACCCTCCGAGGGGCTCACGGTCGCGGCGGAAGATCGCCGGGACTGCTTTGGACATTCGGCGCGGTGTGCATTGGAGTTGTCGGTGCTGGATGCCGCGACGCGATGGGCGGAGGTCCCCTTCTCGGACCTCACCGGGCTGTTCGCTCCGGCGATGGCGATCCGCGAGTCATCGACCAGGGCCCGTTACAGCCTGGCCTTCACCCCGACGGGTCGCTTCAAGGTTCGCTGCCGCGGCTGGTTGATGCGGGCGTTCGGGTTCCACCAGGCCAAGGTCAAGGTGGGCGTTGACGGGGTGGATGACGCGAGCCTGCTGGGGCTGGTCCGGCGTTCGGTGGGTCCACGGGTCGACTTGAGGCTCGATGCGAACGAGGCATGGAGCTGTGACGAGGTGGTTGGGAAGATGGCTCCCCTGCTCTGCCACGACGTGTCGTGTCTCGAGCAACCGGTGCCTCATGCCGAGGTCAGCGGCCTGGCGGAGGTCCGTCGTGAGCTCGAGGTGCCGATCATGCTCGACGAGTCGTTGTGCAGCGTGGGAGACGCACGGCGGGCCATCGAGTCGGGCAGCTGTGACCTGTTCAACATCCGGCTCTCCAAGTGTGGCGGTTTCCTGAATTCTCTCGAAATCGCCGCCGTTGCAAACCAGGCGGCGCTGGGCTACCAGCTGGGTTGCCAGGTCGGCGAGACCGGAATCCTCTCGGCCGCCGGCCGACACTTCGCAACTTCGGTGGGCGGCATCCGGTATCTCGAGGGGAGTTTCGATCGGTACTTGGTTTCAGAGCGTCTGACCGTCGAGGATCTGACGTTTGGGCGGGGGGGATATGCTCCGGCTCTGCCCGGCCCGGGATTGGGGGTGACCATCGACCGGGCTTCGCTGGGCCGTGTCGAGGTATCACGTCGAGACTGGCGAGTCTCATCAGAGGTGACGGCGTGAAGGAGGGTCCTCTGCAGTACGGGGTGCCCTCGGATGCACAGGGCCAGAGGCCGGCTCGAGTGGCGATCCGCTGCGTTGCCGTGGACGCCGTCGGGACCCTGATCGAAGCGGATCCGCCTGTGGCTGACGCGTACGCCGAGGTCGGTCGTCGCCACGGCAGTGGCCTGGACCGGGACGAGGTCGACCGGCGACTCTCGGCGGCCTTCGCGGCGTGTAGCGAGAGGGACCGGGAGGCGGGAGCGGGTGGGCTGGTGACCAGCGAGGAGTTGGAGTGGTCGCGTTGGAGGTGGATAGTCGGCGAGGTGTTCCTGGAGCTGGGGGCGGATGGGGCCGGCGGTGCTGTCGATCGGTGCTTCGAGGAGCTGTTCGAACACTTCGGACGGGCATCAGCCTGGAGGTGCTATGACGATGTCGGTGCCACGGTGTCGCGGATCGAGCAGTTGGGACTGGGGATGGTGATCGCGTCGAACTTTGATCGGAGGCTACACACCGTCTGTGCGGGTTGGCCGGTGCTGAAATCGGCCCGGGCGGTTGTGGTTTCTTCGGAGGTGGGTTGGAGGAAGCCGGGCCGGGAGTTCTTCGAGGCACTGGTCACCGCTTGCGGGTGCCGCGCCGAGGAGGTGTTGATGGTCGGAGACGACCGGGTCAACGACATCGAGGGGGCGCTGTCGAACGGATTACAGGCGGTTCATGTGGACCGTTATCGTTACGGGAACGCGGTGCCCGGTGCTCCCGAGCGGGCACGGGTGTCCCCACCCTCGGTGATCGGTTCCCTGATCGAGTTGGAGGCGTGGTACCGTTGACGGTGAGAATGACCAGTCCCTGGGTCGCCATCCAGCGCAATCCCCGTTCGGGATCGGGGAGTCGTCGTCGCGAGCTGGTGGACTTGTGCAGCACGCTGCGTGGCCACAAGATCACGCCCCGGCTGTTTTCGGTCCGGGAAGAGCTCGACCTACGGGTCAGCGAACCGACTTCTCGAGAGCACGTGGTCGCGGTGGTCGCCGCCGGCGGTGATGGGACGGTAGTCGACGTGGTCAACCGGCACCCCGGGTTGCCTCTGGCCGTCTTGCCCATGGGCACCGAGAACCTGCTGGCCCGCTTCCTGGACCTGCCCCACAGTGGGCGGGAGCTGGGCGAGCTGATCGCCGAGGGGTGCACCCGCAGGATCGACACGGGCCGTGCCAACGGCCAGTTGTTCACCCTGGTGGCCAGCGGTGGGTTTGACGCCTTCATTGCTCACGAGTTGGATCGGAGGCGATCGGGCCACATCACCCATTGGACTTATGCCCAACCGATCTGGACAGCGCTTCGTACGTACCGGTATCCACGGATGCACGTGTACCTGGACGAAAACCCCGAGCCGATCGAGGGCATCGAGGTGATGGTGTCGAATCTGCCGGCATATGGGATGAGGCTGAAGGTGGGCCAGGGGGCGCGTGCCGACGACGGCCAGTTCGTGGTGACGGTGCTGCAGCGTGGATCGGCGTTCCAAATGGTTCGCTACGCGATTAAGTTGTGGCGGGGTACTCACGAACGGGCACGCGATGTCCGGGTGATGACGGCCAGGCGTGTGCGGATCACCGCGGTGGATGCCGACGAGGGTCCGGTGCCCTTCCAGGTGGATGGTGATCCGGCCGGTGAGGTTCCGGTTGAACTCGAGTGCCTGCCCGGCTCGTTGGAGGTGTTTGTGCGGGGCGACGGACAGGGAGGTCTTCGTGGTTGAGAATCCCGTGCCGGTGGGAGACGCCGCCTGTGGAGTGGGGGCCCAGTTGCTGCTGATCGCCGGGCCGTGCGTGATCGAGTCGGACGAGTTGACTCGAGAAATCGCCGGCCGATTGGCCGAGCTAGCTGCCCGGATGGGGGCTCCGCTGGTGTTCAAGGCCAGCTTCGACAAGGCCAACCGGACCAGCATCGACAGTTTTCGCGGTCCGGGTCTGGACGAGGGGTTGGCGACGTTGGCGCGTGTCCGCGACGAGACCGGGCTGGTCGTGACCACCGACATCCACCTGCCCGAACAGGCCGAACCGGCGGCTGAAGTCTGCGGGATCCTGCAGATCCCGGCCTTCCTGGCCCGGCAGACCGATCTGGTGGCCGCCGCAGCGGTGGCCACGGCGCGGCACGGAGGCGTGGTCAACATCAAGAAGCCGCAGTTCCTGGCTCCCGAGGACACCGGTCACATCGTGACCAAGTGTGTCGAGTCGGGAAATCCCAGGGTGCTGTTGACCGAGCGGGGCACGACGTTCGGGTACGGGCGACTGGTCAACGACATGAGAGCGATACCGGTGATGCAGCAGACCGGTGCGGCGGTGGTCTTTGATGCGACACACAGTGTGCAACTGCCTGGTGGCAGCACCACCGGAGGCCAGCGGGAGATGGTGCCGATATTGG
>CAUZEQ010000100.1:0-14771 GCA_963578885.1 Planctomycetota bacterium | reverse complement strand
AGACTGACCAGTTGCTACGCCGCATCGGCCAACTGCAGCCCCGCCCGGGCGGGGCTGTTGACCGGACGGACTCCCTACCGGGCCGGCATCCACAACTGGATCCCCATGCTCTCGCCCATGCACCTCCGCCGCGGCGAAATCACCCTCTCGGGACTCCTGAAACAGTCCGGCTACAGCACCTGCCACGTCGGCAAATGGCATCTCAACGGCCGCTTCAACTACGCCGACCAGCCTCAACCCTCAGATCACGGTTTCGATCACTGGTTCAGCACGCAGAACAACGCTCTGCCCAGCCACCGTGACCCCGACAACTTCGTCCGCAACGGCAAGCCGGTCGGACCACTCGAAGGCTATTCGAGCCAACTGGTCGTCGACGAAGCACTCACCTGGCTCGACAAGACACGCGACAAGACCAAGCCGTTCTTCCTGTTCGTCTGCTTCCATGAACCTCACGAACCGATCGCTTCGGCGGAGATCTTCAACCGGCAGTACCCGGATCTCAAGAATCCCGCCCAGGTCCGCCACCACGCCAACATCACCCAGATGGACCACGCCTTCGGTCGCCTGCTGGCCGGGCTCGATCAGCACCGCTTAAGCGACGACACGCTGGTGCTGTTCACCAGCGACAACGGCCCGGCCATCACCCGCTACCACCCTCACGGATCCACCGGCCCGCTGCGGGAAAAGAAGGGTCATCTCTACGAGGGCGGTATCCGGGTGCCCGGAATCGTCCGCTGGCCCGGTCACATCAAGCCGGACACGACCAGTGACGTGCCGGTCAGTGGCGTCGACGTGCTGCCGACCTTCTGCGAAGCAACCGCCACACCGCTGCCGGCCGATCGCCACTTCGACGGCAGCAGCGTGCTGGCACTGTTTGACGCCAGAGGGGCCAAGTCGATCAAGCGACACCAGCCGCTGTTCTGGCAATTCCACGTCGCCAGCAGCCTGCCCAAGGTGGCACTGCGCGACGGCGACTGGAAACTGCTGGCCCACCTCGACGGGCCCCGGATCAGGCCCTTCGGTGACATCCGCGCCGAGGACCAGAAGGCGATCAAGTCGCAGTCGATCGCGAAGCTCGAACTCTACAACCTCAAGGAAGACATCGGCGAAACGCGTGACCGCGCGGCCGATCAACCTCAGCGAGTCAAGCGAATGGGCGCGGTGCTGAGGCGACTGTTCAGGCAGGTGCAGCAGGAGTCTCCCACATGGCCAGCCTGGACCTGGCCGCGGGTCGAATCCCAGCGGATCGCCTGGGCGGGGAAGTTGAGGGGATACGGCTGGAGAACCAACGGCAGCGGCAGCCACCCCGAGGCGGATGCACCGACTCACTGGAGCCCCGACGAGAACATTGCCTGGGCCACTCCACTTCCTACCCGTAGTAACAGCCTGCCGGTCTTCACCCGCCGGGCCGTCTTCACCTGTGTCGAACCCTTCGGACTGGCCAAGCTCGACCTCGCCACCGGAAAAATCCTTTGGCAACGCACCAGCAGTTACACCGACGTCACATCGCCGGGCGACTGGTCCGGGATCCTGAAGGAGGTGCGGGTGCTGAAGCAGTTGACCGGCCAGGCGGCGGTGCTGAAAAAACAGCGAGTGCTGCTCGAGGACAGTCTCGAGAAGGCCAGGGACAAGAAGGCGGTGGTGGCCGAGATCGAGAAGATCGAGGCGCGGGAGGACGTATTGCACGAGAAGATCGACGGCATGCCCCGGGCGGCTCGCTACACGCTGCCGATCACCCAGCGGCTGTACAACGGGTACACCACCGCCACACCGATCACCGACGGTCGACTGGTCTGGGCGGTCTTTGGCAACCGCGTGGTCACCTGTTTCGACATGGAGGGCAAGCGGAAGTGGGCCAGGGTGTTGCCGGACAACCCACAGATGATGTGGGGTCATTCGGCCAGCCCGCTGCTGGTCGCCGGGCGGCTGATCGTGCCGATCGATGACATCGTGGCGTTGGACCCCGAGACGGGCAAGGAGTTGTGGCGGACCCGTTATGGCCAGACGTGGGGGTCGCCGGTGCGAGCCGAGATCGACGGGAAGCCGTTGATCCTGATGGCCAACGGTCGCATGGTGCGGCCCCGCGACGGCAAGGTCGTCGGGCGGCTCTCGCCCCTGGAACGTGCCTCGCCGGTCGTCGTCGGCTCGACCGCGTTTTACATCGGCCAGCGGGCCGAGGCCTTTCCGCTGCCGGCACGCCTCGATCCGGACGCCACAAAACGGCTTCGGCCCAAGGCGTTGTGGGAATCGAGCCCACCGGGCGGAGGCTTCAGTTCCTCACCGGTCATCCACAACGGCCTGATCTACTGCGCGGCCACCCGGGGGATTCTCAGCGTGCTCGAGACGGGGACCGGCAAGACGGTCTACACCCGCAGGCTGAACCTCGGCAACGGGCCGGTGTGGCCGAGCCTCTTGCACGCCGGCGACCACGTCTACGCCAGCAACCGCGACGGGAACACGGTCGTCTTCAAGACCGGCCGCAAGTACCAGGAAGTCGCTCGCAACCACCTCGAGGAGTTCATCTCGACCCCGGTCGTCCACCGAGGCAGGATCTACATCCGCACCTACGGGCACCTGTACGCCATCGGAGAATGACATCATGACCGTTCACTCGAGTAATTCTCTAACCGCCAGGTTGCTTGCCTTTCTGATTGCAACAGTGTTCCTGACAGGGTGTGGTGCGGAGACCGACGAACCTGCTGTCCCGAAGAATGTCAGGCTCGAACTCAAGGCCCACTTTACCCAGGAAGGGTTAGAGTACCCGGCAGTGACTTGCACCTACGACTACGCCACCATGTCCTTTCGACTCGGCACGGTCGGGGGGCAGATACTTGGGAACGGCGACCCATTTAAGATCACTTTCAGTTCAACCAGTGACGGTGACTCTTTTACCGCTACTGTCTACCTCGAAACCGAGAATAGTGTTGAGTTGGCTCCCAAGAGTGGCTTCACGTCGATCTCCGTCGCCCAGGATGGGGTCACCATCCCGCACGACTCGCCCTTGCCGGCGGGCGAGTACACGGTGACATTGACCGGCAAGATGCCGCAGCCGCCCGCGGGTGAGCCGAAGGACGACGGCTCCGAGGGATAGCGGCCGTGCAAAGCTGGCGGATCAGGCGATCACGCCGTCGATCGGGTCGCCGTCCAGGGCCGCCCGGTGCTCGCGGCCGGTGCGATCGAAGATCGGCATCCGCGGATCGACTCCGACCAGCTTGTACATCGTCGCCACGTGGTCAGCACTGCTGACCGGGTAGTCGACCGGCCAGCCGGCGTGCTTGTCGCTGCGACCGAAAACCGTGGCGTGCCGCACTCCCGCTCCCGTGTAGACAATGAACCCGCACTGGGTCCAGTGGTCGCGGCCGGCATTCTTGTTCACCCTCGGTGTTCGGCCCATCTCGCCCATCAGCACCACCAGCGTGTCATCCAGCATCCCGCGACCGGCCATGTCCTCGACCAACGCCGAGTAGCACTGGTCGAGAGTCGGCAGCAGGAAGTTCTTCAGCAGGCGGAAGTTGTTGCCGTGAGTGTCCCACTGGCCAGCTCCGATCTTGCCGTTGAGCTGCGACTCGAAGGTCAGGCCGACAAACCGCGTACCCGATTCGACCAGCCGCCGGGCGGCCAGCAGGCACGAACCGAACAGGTGTTCGCCGTAACGCTTCCGGGTCGACTCGGACTCGCGGGCTATGTCGAACGCGTCGCGGGTGCGGGTGGACGTGAGTAGCTCAAGAGCCTTCTGCTGGAACACTCCCAGAGCCTCGACAGCCGGCGTGTCGCCCAGGCGACGGCAGCTGTCGACTGCGGCCAGCAGATCGCGGCGACGGTCCAGCCGCGCGAATCCCAGGCCGGGCTGGTCGTCGAGGGCCGGCAGTTCAGGTGCGGCGTAGGGCACCGGAGGGTCGATGTGGGCGTTGCGACCCTCGATCGATTCCCGGAACGTCGGTGTGTAACTGGTGAACAGCGGGTCAAACCTCTGGCCCAGGAAACCTCCGTACGGCCCGGCACGCTGCCTGCCCTGGCTGTGACCGGGAACTGTCGGCATCCACACGTAGTTGGGGACTCCGACCGAGCCCAGACCGGCCAGCTGCATCACCGATCCGACACTCGGATGATCGGTCGGCTTGAAATGGTTGCCGTTGATCACCGGACCCGAATAGCCGGTCAGAATGTTGTACGGGCTGTGGGTGTTCCAGAGATGCGTGTGAGTGCGAACCAGGCACGAATGGTGCATCGTCCGAGCCGTCAGCGGCAACAATTCGCAGACGTCCAGACCCGGCACACTGCTCGACACGGGGCGGAACTCGCCGCGGACCTCAGCGGGAGCCTCGGGCTTCATATCGAACATGTCGATATGGCTGGGGCCGCCCATCAGGTTGATCAGGATCACCGACTTGGCCGGAGCGTCGGCGTCCACGGCACGAGCCTCTTCGGAGGCCAGCAGCATCGGCAGCGACAATCCGCCCGCCAGGCCCAGGCCGCCGACCTGCATCAGGTCGCGACGCGACAGGCCGTCGCACAGACGCCGTTCAGAGCCCAAGATCCTCAACATCCACTGTTGCCCTCAAAACGCTCGACAGATTGACCGAACGCATTCTAGATCACCAATGCGTTGTCTGTCATCCGATATCGGCAATTGTGATGCGTTTGCACGTGGATTTGATGGTCCGGCACGTCTGCCGGGGTCAGACGCCGCCCACCGGGGGGGTTGCTCCACCTGCCACGTTCCGCTGGCGGGGCCTGACCCCTTGATTCCAAACACAACTGCTCCCGCGAAGGGGTCAGGCCCCGCCACGGGCGGCGTCTGACCCCGACACCTCCTCAGTATCAGTTTCCACCACGGCCTCCGTTCCCGGTGGCACCCAATCGCCCCAGTGATCCAGGTAATGCGCATACGCCGGGCACTCCTCCCGTCGCTCCTCGAGCCACTGCTTCGTCTCGGACACCAATCGCTGCTCGGTCTCGATGTCCAACCGGCCAATCATCACCCGCGACCTCAGGAACACGAAATACGTGTCCAGCACATCGCAGCGACAGTAGTCGTTGATCTCCTCAACCCGACCGTCGTCGTAGAATCCCTGGACCATCGACCCGTCGACCCCGGTCTTACCCGGCTTGCCGATCAGGTGAGCCAACAGGTTCAACCCGCCACTGACCCGCGAGGCTCCGAAGTTCGACACCAGGTCCATCAGGTCGATGTGCGACTGGATGTTGTACCGGTTCCGAGCCTGGTCGTACGTCCGGGCTTCAACGTTGAACCATTCCGGCAACGTGATCCCGTAGCGATAGGCTGCCAGTTCTAGCACTGGCAAGTCGTAGCCTCGGCCGTTGAACGTCACCAGCGTCGGCTGGCTGTAGTGCTTCCAGCCCTTCCAGAACAGGTCGGTGATCACGTGAGGCCGATAGGCAGGGGCATCGAGGACCGTGAGGTCCAGCAGCCGGAAGCCGCTGTCGACCTTGGCGACGGCGACCGAGATCGGCAGCATCCAGGTCGGAGGCAACACGTCGTTGCCTCGCTGCTCGAGACGCTCGGCACCAAACTTCGCAATCGCCTCGCCCGACGACATCTCCGCATCGCCGTATTTCGCCTTCGCAATCAACTCACCATCAGCGATCGCCTCGACATCGAACACCAGGTAACTCACCAGGTCCGCCACCGCTGACTCCCCTTTATGTCATGCCGTGTTACCGCCGACGCAACTGCCAATCGTCTCGCGCGTACGTTACCATGAACCGTCGGCGCCTCAACCCCGGCCCCTCTCCACCAGCCCCATGACCGACCCCGCCGAAGTCACCGAATCTGCTGGAATCACCGAGCCCGAGGTGATCCAGGGCGATCCGGGAAACGGGGAAGCTGGTGAAGTCGAGACGCCGGCGGCCAGCCGCGAGGCGATCGATCAACTCGCCACGGCCTACGGCCGCATGCGGACCGAGATCGGCAAGTCGATCGTCGGACAGCACGAAGTCGTCGACCAGCTGCTGGTCGCACTGTTCTCCGGCGGCCACTGCCTGCTCGAGGGTGTTCCCGGCCTGGCCAAGACGCTGCTGGTGAGCACCATCGCCGAGATCCTCGAGCTCTCCTTCCGCCGCATCCAGTTCACTCCCGACCTGATGCCCTCGGACATCACCGGCACTGATGTGCTGCAGGACGATCCCGAAACGCATCAGCGGGCGTTTCATTTCATGCGGGGGCCCCTGTTTGCCAACATCGTGCTGGCCGACGAGATCAACCGCACGCCTCCCAAGACACAGGCCGCGCTGCTCGAAGCGATGCAGGAACGACGGGTCACCGTCGGCACCAGCACCTATCCGCTGCCCCAGCCGTTCTTCGTGCTCGCCACGCAGAACCCGATCGAGCAGGAGGGCACTTACACTTTGCCCGAGGCTCAACTCGACCGGTTCATGTTCCACATCGTCGTCGACTACCCGAACGCCGACGAGGAGCTCTCGATCCTGAAACAGACAACCGGTCAAAGTCAGCCACAGCTCGAAGCCACCCTCTCGGGACCACAGATCCTCGAGCTGCAGGAACTGGTTCGCCAGGTCCCGGTGGCCGAACATGTCTTCGTCTACGCCCGAGACCTGGCGCGGGCCACTCGACCCACCGAACCCGATGCCGCAAAGTTCGTGAAGTCCTACATCGCCTGGGGCGCCGGGCCGAGGGCCGGGCAATACCTGGTGATCGGGGCCAAGGCTCGAGCCGTTCTCGAGGGGCGATTGCACGTCACGACCGACGACGTCAAGGCGGTTGCTCACCCGGTACTCAGACACCGACTGGTCACCACCTTCCTGGCCGACAGCGAGAATATCTCCTCCGACGACCTGGTCGACATGCTGCTGGAACAAGTGCCTGTCGAACTGGTCGAACGAGCCGTGTCGCGGGTCCCTTGAGCCATGTTTGCCACCCCTGGGGCTGGGGATGACAAATGCACCAGGCAGGACGATGTCGCCCCGCCGGAGAACTCAGCATGCCTCAAACCTTTGATATCGCAGTCATCGAAGGTGACGGGATCGGCCCCGAGGTGACTCGAGAGGCAATCCGTTCGGTCGAAGCCGCGGCGTCGCTCGACGAAGCCACCTTCCAGTGGACCTCCTACCCCTGGGGCAGCGAGTACTACTTCGAACATGGCCGAATGGCCCCCGACGACTTCCTCGACACACTCGCCGGCCACGACGCCATCCTGCTGGGTGCCGTCGGACACCCCGAGGTCCAGGATCACGTCACGCTCAACGGACTCCTGCTTCCGATCCGCCGGCGATTCGACCAGTGCGTCTGCCTGAGACCGTCGTATCTCTATGACGGGGTCGAGAGTCCTCTGCGGGACAAGCCGCCCGGTTCGATCGACATCCTGGTCTTTCGAGAGAACACCGAGGGCGAATACGCCAACATCGGCGGTCGCCTGTACGCCGATCGGCCCCAGGACGTCGCGATCCAGACGGCGGTCTTCACCCGCCACGGTTGCCGGCGAATCATCACCGCCGCCTTCGAGAAGGCCGCCACGCGGCCGGCCCGGTACGTGGCGTCGATCACCAAGAGCAACGCCCAGGGCTACGGCATGGTGTTGTGGGACGAGGTGTTCGAGGAGGTGGCCGCGGGGTTCCCCGACATCAAGACCGAATCGCTGCTGATCGACCGGGCGGTGATGGAGTTCGTGCGCCGTCCCGAGTCGTTCGACGTCGTCGTCGCCAGCAACCTCTTCGGCGATATCCTCACCGACCTCGCCGCGATCATCGTCGGCAGCATGGGCCTGGCCGCCAGTGCCAACATCGATCCCACACGGACTTATCCCAGCATGTTCGAGCCGGTCCACGGCTCGGCACCGGATATCGTCGGCCAGGGCATCGCCAACCCGCTCGCCGCCATCCTCTCGGCCGCCATGATGCTCGAACACCTTCAGTTGCCCAATGCCGCGGTCGCCATCAACGACGCGGTCAAGCAGCAGTTGGCCCAGCGAGGTCCGCGGACGCCGGACGTGGGAGGCGACTCGACAACTGAACAGACCGGGGAAGCCATCGCCGCTCGTGTTGCGAATACCACCGGAGCCGTCTCGTGACCACCGAATCGCCACCTGAAATCTACCTCGACAACAACGCCACCACCCGGCCGTTGCCCGAGGTGATCGAGACGGTGACGCGGCACCTGGGTGAGAGTTTCGGGAACCCGGGCAGCCGGCACGCTGCAGGTCGCCGGGCACGCGTGGTGCTCGAAGACGCCCGCGAATCGATCGCCGAAATCCTGGGCGCTTCTCCCGAGGAAGTCGTCTTCACCAGCGGGGGGACCGAATCGACCAACCTGGCACTGTTCGGCTTCGCGGCCGGTGAGCCCGGCGTGATCCTGACCACCGCCGGCGAACATCCGGCGACGACCGAATCGATCGACGCACTGATGCGGCGGGGCTGGTCATCGAGAATACTCGGGGTCGATTCCGACGGGCGACTGCAGCCCGAGGAGCTCGAGGACCTGGCCTGGGATGACTGCCGGTTGGCGACGCTCATCCTGGCTCATAACGAGACCGGCGTCGTGCAGGACCTCGGGCCGCTCTCGGAGGCCTGTCGCGAGCGAAACATCCCGCTGCACGTCGATGCCGTCCAGGCGGTGGGCAAGATTCCTGTCGATTTTCACCAGCTGGGTGCCGCTTCGCTGGCACTGGGGGCTCACAAGTTCCACGGACCCCGAGGCATCGGCGCGCTGTTGCTCCGAGACGGATGCCGGTTGGCCCGGTTTGCATACGGGGGACACCAGGAAGCCGGTCGACGGCCGGGGACCGAGGTGGTGGCGTTGGCGGCGGGGATGGCCCGGGCGCTGAAGTCGTGGAACGAAGATCGGGTGGCTCGCACCGAACGAATCGCGATGCTCCGCGACCGACTGCAGCTTGGGCTCCAGGAACACGCCGGCTCGAGCCTCATCAACGGACACCCCGAACACCGGCTCCCCAATACACTCAACATCGCCTTCCCCGGTCTCGACGGTGAGGCCATCCTGGTCGCCCTGGGCCTCGAACAGATCGCCTGCTCACTCGGCAGTACCTGCAGCAGCGGCTCGGCCGAGCCGGCTGCGGCACTGGTCGCGATGGGGCGGGTCGAGGAGGTATACCGGGCGAGTGTCAGGTTCAGTGTGGGGGTTGAGAACACCGTCGAGGAGATTGACGAGGCGGTCGAGCGGATTGCAGGCGTGGTGCAGAGATTGAGAGAATCGGCTCCGGTGGCCTGAAGGCCCCGGGTGGGATGTCCCAGGACAGAGACTGACCCAAGGCGGGAGCGCGGACCATGGTGGTCTCGGGACGCGAAACCGAACCGCTGTTGCTGGTGCCCGAGATCCGGCTGGCTCATACCGCAATCACACAACTGGGCTCCCGCAGCCGGTCGCGACCACCCAGTGTCTACATCTCCGGACCGCCGGGGACCGGAAAGTCGCACCTGGCCCGCCTGTTCCTACAGGCCGACGCCGGACGCAAGGCCTCAGTGCTGGCCAGTGAATTCGCGGCCGAACTGGCCGAGGCGGCACAACACAAGGATGTGCCGGGGTTCCAGGACCGCTTCCGACAACTCGACACCCTGGTCATCGAGGACCTGCAGGCGCTGGTCGGTCGGCGAGAGAGCCAACAGCAACTGCTGGCCGTGATCGACACGATGCTCGGCCAGGGGGGACGCGTGCTGATCACCGCGTCGCGATTGCCCGGACGACTGGATCGCTTCGATCGGAAACTGGTCAGCCGCTGCCGTGGTGGAGTGGTCGTCTCGGTCCGCCGACCCGGGCCTGCCAGCCGGCTCCAGCTCCTGGAACACTTCGCCTCGAGACACCAGGTCCCACTGCCGGTCGACGTCGCCCAATTGCTCGCTCAAAAAATCACCGGGTCGCCCCGTGACCTGATCTCCGCGCTCGGACAACTCGAGACCCTCTCCAGGATCAGCGGCGGCGTGATCGACACCACGATGGCTCGTAGTGTTGTCGCCGGAGACGCCGAGGCCAAGCCGCCGGGACTGGCACAGATCGCACGGGTCGTCGCTCGACACTTCGGTGTCTCAGCACGCCGGCTCCGTGAACGCAGCCGGGCTCAACACATCGTCGTGCCTCGACAGTGTGCCATGCTGCTTGTGCGCGAACTCACCGGGACCATCTACTCGGAAATCGCCGCCTACTTCGGATGCAGCAACCACACCACCGTTCTGCACGCCTGCAGACGCATGCAACAACGGCTCGGAAACGAACCCGAGCTCCGTAGGCTCGTCCACGCGATACATGCCGAATTGACAGGCCGCGAGGAACCTGCAAACGAATGATGTGAATCATGTCAATAAGCTGTTGATAGCCTGTGGGTTCGTCGTCGAGTGGTGAGAGGTTGCCAGAAGCGACGTCATTCGGATGACACAAACGGGTCATTTGTAAACTGGGGCAGGCCTGTTCTTCGGTCTGTTTTCCGCATGTTCTTAACACGTTTCGACGCTGCTTGTGAGGAAATAAACCATGTGGTATCATGGACTTTCGTTGAGAGCCCGGGCCCGAATCGACCGCAGAAGAGGGGCTCTGATACTACTACTGCTAAATAAATGGATGAGAGCTCTCTTGTACGACTCTGTCGTCCGGTTTGTCTGTCAATGGAGTGTTTTGAGACCGACGTGACACCATGAAACTTCAATGCCATCGTCCCACCCTGGCCGCTGCGCTCCAGATCGTCAGCACGGTCGTTCCGACCCGGACCCCCAAGGAGATCCTTCGGAACGTCAAGTTGCAGGTCGAAAACGGTGCGGTGACGCTGGTGGCAACTGACCAGGAGGTGGGGATTCGGGTCGAGCTTTCCGGTGTCGAGACAGACTCCAGTGGCGCGGTGTTGCTGCCGACGAACCGGGTTTCGTCGATCTTGCGTGAGTTGACCGATGAGACGATCGACATCGAGGTCACCGAGTCGTCGGTCTGCATCCGGACATCGGGCAGCGAGTTTTCCCTGGCGTCAGAGGATCCCGACGAATTCCCCGACGTGGCGGCATTCGAGGGCGACCAGTACTTGGCGATTCCGGGCGTGGCGTTCCGTGAGGGCATTCTGCGGACGGCGTTTGCGACCGACCAGGAGAGCACCCGCTACGCCCTGGGCGGAGTGCTATTTGATCCGGGCAAGGAGACGGTGACTCTGGTTGCCACCGACAGTCGTCGGCTGGCGGTCGCACCGATACCGGCTCGATCCGAGGGAATGGAGGAGTTGGCCAACCCGGGCCCGGTGATCCCGGCCAAGGCGATGCGTTTGATCGAGAAGTCGATCACCGACGACGAGCAAGAGGTCCAGGTGGCCATCAATGCCAACGACATCTTGGTCCGCTGTGGTCAATCGACGATCTACAGCCGGCTGGTCGAGGGGCGTTTCCCCGAATACAACAAGCTGATCGACACGTCGAAGTCGCATGTTGCGACGATCGAGATCGACTCGTTCCACTCGGCCGTCCGCCAGGCCCAGATCGTCACCAGCGAAGAGAGCCGTGGTGTCGACTTTTCGTTCGCCAACGGCCTGCTGACTCTGCAGACAATCGCCGCGGACGTCGGAGAATCGAAGGTTGAGATCCCGGTGAGTTTTGACGGCGACGCGGTTGAGATCACTTTTGATCCACGGTTCATTACGGATTTTCTGAGGGTTCTGAAGCCCGAGTCGACCGTGGCTCTGCACCTGGTTGACAGCGAGAGTGCCGCGGTGTTCCGCACCGACGACGGATACACCTACGTCGTCATGCCGCTTTCGAAGGATCGATGATTGATGCGTTCAGCCCGCGGACCGCAACGGCTGGGCGACGCCCTCTCAGAACTGGTCGCCCTGAAGGGGTTGGCCCGAAGCGGTGCGGCCGAACAACTCAGCCAGGCTTGGCAAGAGGTTGCCGGCGAGCGGATCGCCTTGGAAACACGGGTCGTGGCGGTGAAGAACAGGTCGTTGGAGATCGAGGTGTCCAGTGCGGCGTTGATGTATGAACTCGATTCGTTTCACAAGTCGAGCCTGCTCGAAGCGCTCGCGCAACAGCCTGGCCTGCAGATCAATCGATTGAAATTCCGGCTCAAGGGCAGCCTCGGCGAAGATGCCGGTGGCGGCAAGTAGCGGTGGTGGGGGATAAGTGGGAGTGAGCGACGTGGCGGACGATACGGGCGGCGGTGACGCCGAGTACACGGCGAATCAGATTCGCGCGCTGAAGGGTGTAGATGGCATCCGTATGCGCCCGGCGATGTATATCGGGGATACCACCGCGCGAGGACTGCACCACCTGGTCTACGAGGTGGTTGACAACAGCATCGACGAAGCGGTCAACGGCCACGCCACCACGATCGCCGTCGTGTTGCACGACGACGGCAGTGTCAGTGTCAAGGATGATGGGCGAGGCATTCCGGTCGGAGTTCTCAAGGACAACGAGGGTCGCTCGGCACTCGAGGTGGTCTTTACCGAGATCCATGCCGGGGGCAAGTTCGACCGCGAGAGCGGGTACAAGACCGGCACCGGTGGCCTGCATGGCGTCGGACTGACGGCCGTCAACGCACTCTCGGAATGGCTCGAAGTCGAAGTCCGCCGCAACGAGAAGTTGTGGACGATGAGCTTCGAACGCGGCCAGATGACCGGGCCACTCAAGGAGCTCGGCAAGTCCACCAACACGGGGACCCATGTCAAGTTTCGGCCCGACACCGAGATCTTTCCTGAGATCCGGTTCACCTTCGACACGCTCGCAAGACGCCTCCAGGAAGTCGCCTTCCTGAACGCCGGTGTGCGGATCCGGATTTCTGATGAGCGGTCCGAGCGGTCCGAGGAGTTCTGTTACGAGAAGGGGCTGATCGAGTTTGTCGAGCACCTGAATCGGACCGAGCAGGCACTCTTTGGCGAGGTGATCTCGATCCAGGGTCAACAGGACGATGTTGAAGTCGACGTGGCGTTGCAGTACCACATGGATTTCACCGAGACAATTCGCACCTTCGCCAACAACATCAACAACATCGAGGGTGGCACCCATCTCAGTGGGTTCCGCAGCGCACTGACTCGCTCGCTCAATCAGTACGGCCGCAAGGAAAACTTCTTCAAGGATGCCACGCCCACCGGTGATGACTTCCGTGAGGGCCTGACGGCGGTGATCTCGGTGCGGATGTCCGAGCCGCAGTTTGAAGGACAGACCAAGACGAAGCTGGGCAACAGCGAGGTCGAGGGGATCGTGACCTCGGTCGTTCACGACGGGCTGACACGGTTCCTCGAGGCCAACCCGAAGGTGGCCCGGTTGATTGCCGGCAAGGGCATGAGGGCGGCGGAAGCCCGCGAGGCGGCTCGCAAGGCACGCGAGATGATCCGCCGCAAGGGGGCCCTGACCACCGGTGGCCTGCCCGAAAAACTTCGCGACTGCCGCAGCCGGACGCTCGAGGAAACCGAGTTGTACCTGGTCGAAGGTGACTCGGCAGGCGGTTCGGCTGATACCGGAAGAGACTCTGATATCCAGGCCATACTCCCGCTGCGCGGCAAGATTCTCAATGTGCAGAAGGCCCGCGAGGCCAAGGTGCTGCAGAACAAGGAAGTCACCAACATCTTCAAGGCGATCGGGGTCCCGCCCGGTGCCCAGCTCGAAGACGTCGCCAAGCGACGCTACGGCAAGATCATCCTGATGACCGACGCCGACGTCGACGGCAGCCACATCCGCACCCTGCTGCTGACATTCCTCTACCGGCACATGGAGCCACTGATCAACGAGGGCTGTGTTTACATCGCACAGCCACCGCTGTACCGGGTCATCCAGGGGCGCAAGAAGCCTCGATATGTGCAGACTCACAAGGAGATGATGTCGGAACTGGTCGACCTGGGTGCCGAAGGCAGCCGGGTGGAACTCGAAGACGGCCAGTCGCTTGATGGAGACGCACTCGAGACGGTCATCGGACTGCTCAATGCACTCGAAGAGCCGCTGCAGACACTGGAACGACGCGGAGTGGATCTGAGGTGGCTGGTTGCCGAGCACATCGGCGAGGACGGTCAGCTGCCACGCTACCGAGTGTTCCTGGGCCGTGAACAGCACTGGTTTCACACGACCGAGGCGGCCGATGCGTTTCTTGAGTCGGAAAAGGAGAAGCACGGGGGCGACTTCGTTGTGGCCGATAGCGATACCCCCGGCGGGGCAGCGGGCAACGGCGAGACCGCCTCGAATGGATCCGACGCCAAGGAACCCGAACTGAAACGGACGAACCTGCACGAGGTCAAGTCGATCAATGCCTCGCTCGATGAACTGAAGGGGTTTGGGATTACCGCCTCCGACCTGCTCCCGGCAGGCAATCGGGATGGTGAGCCGTTCTACCCGCTGCGATTGGTCAACGACGATTCCGACAACCCGCTCTCGAGTTTCCGCGAACTGGTTCCGGCGGTCAGGTCGCTGGGCGAGAAGGGCCTGAAGATCACGCGGTTCAAGGGCCTGGGCGAGATGGACCCCGAGGAGTTGTGGGCCACGAGTATGGATTCCAAGAGCCGGCACCTGCTGCAGGTCACCGTCCAGGACGCCGCCGCCGCTCACGATCTCTTCAATGTGCTCATGGGTGACGACGTCGAACCGCGACGCCAGTTCATCGAAGAGCACGCGCTGGATGTCAAGAACCTCGACGTGTGATCCCGCCTGATCCCGCCTGATCCCGCCTGATCCCGCCTGATCCCGCCTGATCCCGCCTGATCCCGCCTGATCCCGCGAGCCGCCTCGACGCCGGAGTGTCCCACGGCTAGTCTGGCGGTTCGCCACGATTGACCCGCCGCCGGAGACACACCATGCATACCATGCGCTGCCTGCTCGCCGCT
>CAUZEQ010000099.1:0-14798 GCA_963578885.1 Planctomycetota bacterium | reverse complement strand
TGAAGCAGAAGTGGGCATTCCACCTGGTTGACGACCAGGTCAACGGCATCCATGGCTTGCTCAAGGGCGACATCGACAAGGACGGTCATCCCGACCTGTTGGCCAACAGTGCACAGCCGGTCGGCCGCTTTCCCAACTCGCTGGCCTGGCTCAAGGTGCCCCGTCATCCGCGGAAGGCCGATCGCTGGCATCGCCACGTCTTCGCCTCCGGCGACGCCCCGGGTCTCTCGCACTACCTGGGCTTCGGCGACGTCAACGGTGACGGCCGTCCCGACGCGGCCAGTGCGGCCAAGGGCGGTCCCACGGACAAGACGAAGATGGGCAACTGGTTTGCTTGGTGGGAGGCTCCGAAGGATCCGACCCGGGTCTGGACCAAGCACCTGCTGGCCGACAACCAGCCGGGAGCGACCAACATCCAGCCGGCCGACGTCAACGGCGACGGCAAGACCGACTTCATCGCCACCCGCGGCCACGGCGTGGGGGTGCTGTGGTTCGAGGCGCCCTCGTTCCGGATCCACGAGATCCACAAGACGCTGCGTGAGCCTCACTGCCTGGTCGTCGTCGACATCGACGGCGACGGCGACATCGACGCGGCCACCTGCGGGTTTGGCAGCCGTGAGGTGTGGTGGTTCGAGAACGACGGGAAGGGACGTTTCAAGAACCACCTGGTCGGCAGCAACCAGGAGTCCTACGACATCCGAGCGGTGGACATCGACGGCGACGGAGACCTGGACATCCTGATCGCCGGCCGCGGCAGCAAGAACGTGGTGTGGTACGAGAGTCCTCTGAAACGATGACGGGTCCTGCGAGTCGGTATGTCGGCATCACCGTGCTGGGAGACTTCATTCTCAGCGAGGGTGTCGGGGGGGTGCTGGAGAACCTGAGCGCCGCGGGGGCGACGGCGGTGGCATTGAATCCAACGGTCACGGCCGAGGCGGCCGAGGGCGAGGGGAGTTTTCAGCCACCCGACGACGCGGGCACCAGCCCGCGGCTGTTCGACCGGCCGCTGTTCGGCAAACGGTCGCTGTGGGTGCAGAGCGAAGTGAGTTTCGAGCCCGATTCGAGCCTCTACACCGCTTCCTCTTATACACCTCGTGTCGCCGGCCAGTTGACCCAAGCCCACGGATCGTTGATCGGCGAGTTCATCGACGCGGCCCGGGGTCGCGGATTGGACGTTTTCCTGCAGGTTCCCGCCGCACGCCCGTCGGGTTTGCGAGACGAGGACCGGCCGCGGTTGCCCGGTGGTGAGCTCGGTGAAGGCCGGATGGCCGATACGGCGAGCCTGGCCAGCCCGGCGATTCGGGAGTGGAACCGCTGCTACACGGCGGACCTGTTGAGGCAGTACCCCGATGTGAGCGGTTTCCGGATCGATTGGCCCGAGTACCCCTGTTACACCTGGGGTGAGGTGTTCCAGGACTTCGGGATCCATGTCGAGAACTGGGCGGCGGAGCACGGATTCGCGTTCGCACAGATCGAGGCGGACGTGCTGGCTCTGAAGGAGTGGCTCGAGACGTCGCTCACCGATGCCGACCTGGCCGAGCTGGCCGATCGTGACCGGGGCCGGTTCCGGTTGGGCCGCGAGGCGTTGGCGCGGCCGGGGGTTCTCGAGTGGCTGAGACTCAAGGCGGCACTCTCGGTCGACCTGGTCCGGGACTGGCGGAAAGCGATCGACGCGGTCGATCCCGGCAAGCAACTGATGTCTCACGCCTTCATGCCCCCCTGGACGCTGATCACCGGCCTGGACTTCGCCGGGGTGGCCGAGTACTCCGAGGCGGTCTCGCCCAAGCTCTACACCATGCACTGGGCCCAGATGGTCACCTTCTGGGGCAACGAATTGATGGCTCGCAGACCGGGATTGGACGAACGACTGCTGGTCCGCGCGCTGATCAGCCTGCTCGACATGTTCGACGGGACGCCCGAGGATCCCGGCGGTGAGTCTCTGGCCGATTACCGTTACCCCGAGCCCGATGAGCCTCACCCGGTGTCCGATTCGGTCCAGAGGCGGAAGATCGCCCAGGCGACCGCCGCGGTCGGCGGCCGGGCGGCGGTCTATCCGCTGGTGCACGGCTACGGACCCGACGACGACTTCCACCGCCGCTTGAAAATCGTCGCCGACAGCCCGGCCGCGGGAGTGTGGATCAACCGCTACGGATACCTGGGCGACCCCAAGCTGGCCAGTATTGGACAGTTGTTTGGCAACGGGGGGGATGAGGAGGCGGAACCGTGAACCCCGAACAGGTCCGCAAGATGCTCGAGCAGACTCTCGACGATCGGCGGCTGACCCGCAGCGAGCGGAAGGCGATGGACCGGATCTTCGATCACATCGACCCCGACGCTCACGCTCTGGCACTGTATCGCAGCGTGGCATTTGACCTGGCGCGGCAGTCGATTGTCGATCCGACAGCGATCGATACGATCGAGTGGCTCGAGGAGGTGGTCAAGATGCTGCAGTCGGCCGATGCCAGCGATGGGCCTCCGGCAACCGCTGACACGTACTTCGCGCCCGGAGACGACTGCCCGGCCAGGATCCGCGGCCTGCTGGCCCGGGCCCGCAACACGGTAGATATCTGCGTCTTCACGATTACCGACGACCGGGTCTCGGATGCCATCATCGACGCCCACGAGCGTCGGCTGAAGGTTCGGGTGATCAGCGACGACGACAAGTCCGGCGATCGGGGTTCGGATATCCAGAGACTGGAATCGGCCGGGGTCGAGGTGCGGGTCGACCACACCGACGATCACATGCATCACAAGTTCGCCATCTTCGATCACCGGTTGCTGCTCAACGGCAGCTACAACTGGACCCGCTCGGCGGCCAACCGGAACAAGGAGAACTTCCTGGTGACGGGTGAGCCGCGGTTTGTCGAGGGTTTTGCACGGCAGTTCGAACGCTTGTGGGAGGAGTTTTCATGAAAATCGTGAACGTCGTGAACGTCGTGAACGTCGTGAACGACTTGAATCGGCGGAGTTTTCTGAAGTGGACCACCGCTGTGGGTCTGCCGATCGTTGCGGGGAATTCGCTTGCCGATGCCGATGGCGGTGACGGTTCCCAGCGATCTCGCCACCGCGGACGGTCGGTGATCCCGGTCGGCGTGGATCTCGAGAGCCTGCGACAGCAGATCGAGGACACGCCCACGACTCTGGTGGCTCGGGCCGTGGAGTCCGGGTGGCGGGTGGTTTGCGACGAGACGGTACTGAAGCGTCCGGAGGACTGGCAGCAGGAACTGGCCGCCGCGCTGGCAAGGCATCGGATCGAGCTGGCGGCGATCGAGGCGGTGGTCGACCTGGGCCGGGTGACGTTTGCTTCGGATTCACCGATCGTCCGTCGCACAGTGATCGGTCGACTGGATCGGGCGATCCGCCAGGCACGTCGCCTGCGGTGCCGTCACCTGCTGGTGGTGCCGGGGCTGTGCCCGGCCGCAGAACTCACCGACGTGGTCCAGGCCCGTGTGGCCAAGCTGCTGGAACAGTGCCGGGAACGGGCGCGGGTGGCCGGGATGCGGATCGTGCTGGATCAGATCGATCGACGCAGTGACCAGGTACAGGTGGTGCAGGAGGAGGTTTGAGCGTGTTGCCTTCAGCGAATCGATTGCTGGCGTGTGTCGCGGCGGTGTGCCTGGTTGCGGGGTCGTTGGCCGAGGCCGGTGCCGAAGACCCGGTGGTGCGTCCCAACGTGCTGCTGATCCTGGTCGACGACCTGGGCTATGGCGACCTGGGTTACATGGGCGCCCAGGACATGCGGACTCCTCATATCGACCGCCTGGCCGCCTCGGGGATGACCTTCACCAACTTCTATGCCAACTGCCCGGTCTGCTCGCCGACTCGTGCCGCTCTGTTGACCGGTCGGTACCAGGACCTGGTCGGAGTGCCCGGCGTGATCAGGACTCATCCCCACAACAGCTGGGGGTACCTGCGTCCCGAAGCGGTGCTGTTGCCGGTGCTGATGGCCAGGGCGGGCTACCACACGGCGATGGTGGGCAAGTGGCACCTGGGCCTGGAGGCTCCGAACCTGCCCGGCGCGAGGGGCTTCGAGCACTTCCACGGTTTCCTGGGCGACATGATGGACGATTACTACAACCACCGTCGCCACGGCATCAACTACATGCGGAAGAACGCCGAGACGATCGACCCCAAAGGGCATGCGACCGAGTTGTTTTCCGAGTGGGCCGTGGAGTACCTGCAATTGGCCAGGAAGCGGAAGGACGGTCGGCCATTCTTCCTGTACCTCGCCTACAACGCTCCGCACACTCCGATCCAGCCTCCCCAGGAGTGGGTGGCACGGGTGCTGAAGCGTGAGCCGAAGATCGACAGGCGGCGTGCGAAGCTGGTGGCGTTGATCGAGCACATGGACGACGGGATCGGCAAGGTGCTGTCGGCATTGCGGTCGAACGGGCAGGCGAAGAACACGCTGGTCATCTTCTCGTCGGACAACGGCGGCCAGGTGAGTGTCGGGGCCAACAACGGGGGATTGCGGGACGGCAAGCAGTCTGTCTACGAGGGCGGCTTGAAGGTGCCGACGTGTGCCAGTTGGCCCGGACGGATCGAGCCGGGCAGCCAGAGTGACCTGATGGCGTTGTCGATGGACCTGTTCCCGACGGTGTGTGCTGTGGCGCGGGCTCCGGTGCCCGGCGGTGCCGAGGGGATCGAGGGCCGCAGCATTCTGCCGACGTTGTTGGGGAAGCCTCAGAAGGAGCTGCGGACGGATTGGTTTTTCAGTCGACGCGAAGGCGGAGCCCGCTATGCGGGGAAGACGATCGAGGCCATGAGGCGGGGTCCGTGGAAGCTGTTGCAGAACAGTCCATTTTCCTCACTCGAGTTGTACAACCTGGCGAGCGATCCGAAGGAGCAGACGAACCTGGCGAAGCAGAATCCGAAGATCTTCCGCGAGATGTCTGCGGCGCTGAGGCGACAGTTGCAGCGTTATGGCGAGGTACCCTGGCAGAAGCCCGGGGGTGGCAACTAGTCGGCTGACCCATCAACCGTTTCCGGTGCGTTCGGTTGACTGTCGGGCGGTTCGGTGTAACTTGGGGTCTCAATGTCGGCCGTTGGGGGCGGCATGGAGGCGGCGGTTTCAGGCAGTGAGGGACACATGGCGACCGAATTGAATGCCGATGCCGGCCGGGTTGACGAGCAGGACCTGAAGGCGGCCGAGCAGGCGGCCGAGATCTACGGGAAGCTCAGAGACGAACTGAGCCGCGTGATCATCGGCCAGGACGAGGTGCTCAAGCAGGTCCTGATCGCGCTGTTCTCCCAGGGCCACTGTCTGCTCGAGGGTGTCCCCGGACTGGCCAAGACCCTGATGATCAGCTCGATCGCTGAAATGCTCTCGCTGGACTTCAGCCGGATCCAGTTCACGCCGGACCTGATGCCCAGTGACATCGTCGGCACCGAGATCCTCGAGGAGGAAGAGGGGACCGGTCGACGGCAGATGAAGTTCGTCAAGGGCCCCATCTTCGGCAATATCATCCTCGGAGATGAAATCAACCGGACCCCGCCCAAGACCCAGGCCGCAATGCTGCAGGCGATGCAGGAGTACCAGGTCACGATCGCCGGCCAGACGTTTGAGCTGCCCCGACCGTTCCTGGTGCTGGGGACTCAGAACCCGATCGAGCAGGAAGGCACCTATCCACTGCCCGAGGCCCAGCTCGATCGGTTCATGTTCCGCATCCAGGTCGATTACCCGACGTTCGAGGAGGAGCTGCAGATTGCCGAGACGACCACGTCGCAGGACAAGCCCGACCTCAACGCGCTGCTGGATGGCACCGAGATCATGCAACTACAGCAGGTGGTTCGTAAGGTGATCGTCAGCAAGAGCATCGCGTCGTACGCCGTGAGGCTGGTCCGTGCCACTCGGCCCGACACGGACGAATCACCCGAATTCGTCAAGCAGTACCTGACCTGGGGTGCCGGCCCGCGTGCCTGCCAGGCGCTCTTGATGGGAGCCAAGGCCAACGCGCTGCTCGAGGGGCGGTTCAACGCCTCGATCGAAGACATCCGCTATGTGGCCTTCCCGGTGCTGCGTCACCGCCTGGTCACCAGCTTCTCGGCCGAAAGCGACAGTGTGTCGACCGACACCATCGTCGAACGCCTCTGCAAGGAGACCAGCGAGGAGTTCTAGGCCCCCCCGCCCCCGCCCCCCGCATCCTCCCAACGGCTCCTGTTCAGTTCTCACCCGAGACCAGGTCAAGATGGCGGCAAAGCAGAAGTACCTCGACCCCGCCGGGCTGCACCGTGTCGGCAACATGGAGCTTGTGGCCAAGCAGGTGGTCGAGGGGTTCCTGACCGGTCGGCACCGCAGCCCCTATCACGGGTTCTCCGTCGAATACCTCGACCACCGCCCGTACACTCCCGGCGACGAGATCCGCAACCTCGACTGGAAGATCGTTGCCCGCTCGGACAAGTACTACGTCAAGCTGTACGAGGACGAGACCAACCTCAGGGCCTACATCCTGCTCGACTGTTCGAGTTCGATGGAATTCGCTTCCGGTGAACAGAGCAAGCTCAGCTGGGGCTCGTACCTCGCCGCCGCACTGACCTACCTGCTGCTACGGCAAAACGACGCGGTGGGGCTGGTCGAGTTCGACAAGGGGGTGCGGAAGTTCATCCCGCCCCGGGCCCACCCGACCCAGTTTCGCCGGATCCTCGATTCGCTCGACGACGTCCAGCCCGGCGGTGAGACCGACGTGGGAGCGGTGTTGCACGAGGCGGCCGAGCGGACCAAGCGACGGGGGCTGATCATCGTGATCAGCGACCTGATCGACAACGAGGAATCGATCGCCAGCGGCCTGGGACACTTCCGGCACAACAACCACGAGGTGATCGTGTTTCACACGATGGACCCCGCCGAGCTGGAGTTCCCCTACGACCGGCTGACCCGGTTCAAGGACATGGAGGGAGCTGGCCGCGTGGTGGCCAACCCCAAGAGTCTGCGGCGGAGGTACCTCTCGAGAATCAACCAGTTTACCGACACCGTGAAGCGTGACTGCTTCGAGCGACGGATCAGCTACGAGCTGTGCAATACGTCTCAGCCCTACGACAAGTTCCTGGCCGCGTATCTCGATAAACGCAGCCGCATTTTCTGAGACGCGAATCCACGACGCTTTAGAGCAAGAAGGGGTCAGGCCCCGATTCCGGCGGGCTGAAAAGCCCGCCGGAATCGGCGTCTGACCCCCGAGAGACCGTATTTTCATGACCAGCCTGTTCACCAATTCGGCGTTGCTGTGGTTTCTGCCACTGGCGTTGATCCCGGTGTTGCTGCACCTGCTGACTCTGCACCGGTTGAAGACGGTCGAGCTGAGCACCTTCCGGTTCCTGTTTGACAGCTATGTGCAGCAGCGGCGGCGGATGAAGTTTCTCGAGTGGCTGATCGCGCTGTTGCGGACGCTGTTCCTGCTGTTCCTGGTGTTCGCCATTTCGCGGATGCGGACACCGGACCACTGGAAGTCTCTGTTTGGCGGCGGAGCCGGCAGCCGCGACGTGGTGCTGATGTTCGACACATCGGCGAGCATGGGGGCGGCGACCGACGGGCAGACGGCGCTCGAGCGATCTCAGAAGGCCGCTCGCCGTGTGCTCGAACAACTCAAGCCCGGCGACCACGTGACGATGATCCGGGTGGGCGAGCGTCCCGAGCAGTTGCTGCGGAGGTTCCAGGCGTCGACCGATGAGATCAGGAACGAAATCGACAACCTCGACACCACCCCCTCACGAGGCAACCTCTACGCCGCCTTCTCGCAGCTGTTCTCCGGCGACTCGGCCGAACTCTCGAAGCTCAAAGAACCGGTGATCTACCTGTTCACCGACCTGCAGCAGAGTGGTTGGGAGGAGTTCCGGGGTGGTGCGAGTGCGGTGAAGGTTCCGCCGCGGACCGAGGTGCGGCTGGTCAACGTCGGCAGTGGCCGGGCGTTGGACAATCTCGCGGTTGTCGGCAGAGCGCCGGCTCCGGCTCGGGTCATCGTGGGCCTGCCCGTGACCTTGCGCCCCCGGATCCGTAATTACTCGCCCTCGAAAAACAGTTCCAGCGGCTTCGCCGTCACCACCAGCATCAACGGCCAGCAGGTCGATCGGCAGACGAAGTCGGTTGCTGCTGGCAAGACCGATGAGCTGGAGGTGGTCCATGTCCCGATCGAGGCGGGGATGCTCAAGGGGCAGTTCGAAATACCCGGCGACCCGTTTCTGGATGACAACATCTTCCGCTTCACGCTGGACGTACGGCCCCAGGTGGGCGTGCTGCTGGTCAACGGCAATCCCAACCCGATCCCGCTGGAGGACTCGGCGCTCTACATCAAGACCGCGTTGACTGCGACCGATGCTCTGCAGGATCCCGGCGAGGTTGACGCGAGTGCCGAGGGGGGCGAGGGGGACCCGGCGGCGGAAGCACTGGCACCGAGTCGCGAGTTCGTCCGTTCTCTGGACGTCCGCGAGATTCCCCAGGCTGAACTCAACGCCGAAGCCCTCGAGAAGGCGATGGTGGTGATCCTGGCCGACTGCGGCGCGTTGGACGCCGCCCGCTTCATCCTCTTGCGGAACTTCGTCAACACCGGCGGTGGCCTGATCGTGCTGCCCGGCGAGAAGGTCAATCCCGAGGTCTACACCAAGCAGTTCTTCCCCAACCCCAACGACGCCAAGGCCCCGATGCTGGCCGCGTCGTTGGCGGCAGCCGTCGGCGACCCGGCCAAGACCGAGACCTTCTCGAAGTTCGCCAACGTCGATTTCTCGAGCGAGATTCTCTCGGTCTTCACAGGCGGCAAGACGCCCTACCTGACCCGCGTGCAGGTCTACCGCCACTTCCCGCTGACGTTGCCCGAGGAACGGGGCAGCAGCTGGCCACTGATCGCCTTTGCCGGCAGCGATGCCCCGGCCCTGATCGAAGGCAGCTACGGCGACGGCCACATCGTGCTCTCCGCCTTCCCGTTCCATTCGAAGTGGACCAACCTGCCGATGAGGCCGGAATTCGTGCCGCTGGTGCTGAGAATGGTCAGCCACGTGATGAAGCAGCCCGAGTTGAGTGGTCCCAGCGTGGTGGCAGCGGGTGGGACGGCCGAGTTCTTTGCCGAGGAGTCGGGCTGGGATCCGGTGTCGGCCAAGGTGACCGGACCCGGTGGACAGGTCAGCCCGCTCCAACAGTTCCAGCGATCGCGAGCCCGGCTGGTGGGAGCCTTCGAACGGACCGTGCACCAGGGGTTCTACGAAGTCGAGGTGAGTGGAGGCAGCACCCAGCGGCCCAAGGAAGGCCGGCTGGCCTTCGCCGTCAACCTCGCCCCCGGAGAATCCGACTTCAACACCCTCGGCGGAAACCTCCAACGCACCGACGACCCGGTCGAGGCAGCCAAGCGGATGGAACGCGTGGCCGCCCACACCGTGGCGATGCTCGAGGGACTCGAGCCGGGCACGACGCTGCAGGTGATCGATGCCACCGCCGAGGCCCAGCAGCAGTTCGGTGAACCGGGGACCCAGAACGAGGTCTGGCGCTGGCTGATCTTCGTCATGTTCCTGGTCATCGCCGCCGAATTCCTGCTCTCGACACTCAGCGGACAGGTCGCCGGCGAGGAGGATGATACGGCGTTGGAGAGGATCAAGCAGCTGAGTCCCGGAAGCTGGGTCGGACGTATGACCGGGGCCGACGTGACCGAGGAGGCCCCGACCGGGGCGGCCAGCGAATGACCCGACTTACCCGACTTGCCCGACTTGCCCGACTTCACACTCCTGAAGACCGCAATTGACAACCCGACCGATTGAGCCTTGAATACACCATTCAAACACAAGCCGACGCCGATGCGTTGGCGGACATCTCGTGGTAGGAATTGACTCATGACGAGCGACCACTCGAGCAACGGTAACGGCCACGCGGACCAGTCCCCCGTTTCATCGGGCACGGACACCTCGGCGATCCGGTCCCTGGTATCCCAGACACGTCGCCTGCTGCGATCGACGTGGGTGGCGACGGGCCTGTTGGCCAGCTTCGGCCTGGGGCTGCTGCTGGTGGTCGCGATGACGATGACCGACTTCCTGGTCTCCAGTGCGATGCCTTCGGAGTGGACGGCGTTGCGGGCGATCGCGTTGGTGCTGCTGGTCGTGCCCACGACGTGGGCCGTGATCGCCGGAGTGCTGCGGCCTCTGTTCCGCCGTCTCTCGAACGTACTGGTTGCACGTCGGATCGAGTTCGAGTTGCCCAAGATTCACAACCGGCTGGTGACCTGCATCGACCTCGAGGACGAGGAGCGGGCGGTGCCGGTTTCGGAGGCGTTTCACCGTCGCCTGGTCTCTGAGGCCCTCGAGCGGATCAAGGGATTCCATCCGCGGCGGGTGCTCGACATCCAGAACCTGCGGCGGGCGAGCGTGGTGGCGACCGTGGGCGTGCTGGCCCTGGCGGTGGTCTTCATCCCCGGTGTACGCACTGCGATGGCGCGAGTCTTCAATCCGTTTTCCGATATCCCGCCGGCCGGTCATGTGGCCTACACCGTCAAGGTGGGCAATTCCCAACAGCAACAAGAGGGCGACGGCTACGTGGTCCGCGGCGACGACGTGGAATTCCTGATCGAATTCACCGACGGCCGCACGCTGTACGAGGACGAGGCGCTGCAGTTGACGATCGAGACGGTCAACGACGAGAACGAGGCGGTGGTGATCCGTCACGCTTCGCCGATCTCGGACAAGCTCGAGTCCCGCGACGGACTCGGTTTCTGGAAGTTCGGATTGAAGGGACTCGAGCACGATTTCCACTACCGCGTCAGCGGCGGAGGCACCTACACGCGTCGCTACGCGGTGAAGATGCTCGAGCGACCCGAGATCGTCAGCGTCGGGACGACTCTGACCTACCCCGACTACATGGAGAAGCCCGAACGGATCTCCTCGGTGGCGGATGTCGAGGGTCCGGTGGGCAGCAGCGTCGTGGTGGGCGTGGTGGCCGAGGGCGATATCCACGAGGGCAAGATCGAGTTCCTCGAGTTGAAGCGTGTGCGGCAGAGTGTCGCGGACCGCTCGCCGCGGAACTGGTTCGCTTCGACAAGGCCCAAGGGCTCGGCACCCAGCGGTACCTGGAAAGTCGAATCGCTCGCCGGCCAGGACGCACACACCGATCCCCCCAATACCGCCGCACACTCGCACGGCTTCACCAAGGCGACCGAGCCGTTCCAGGTGGGCACCAATGACGTGCTGTTTAGCACCGTCTACCTGCCGCCGGACCAGCTGCCTCGACAGATCATGCTCAAGTGGCACGACGGCACCGGCTGGGAGCACCGGGCGTTCTGGGGCGAGGATCTGATCGGTGAGGGGAAGCCGGGCACCGTTTCGCGGTTCCGCGTCGGCGACCTGCCCCCCCAGGGCCAATTGGTCACGCTCGAAGTCCCCGCCGCCGCGGTCGGACTCGCAGGCCGTTCCGTCTCGGGCATGATGTTCAGCCTCCACGGCGGACAGGCCGTCTGGGGCAATTCCGGCGCGATGCCGCCGGCCCAGGAAACCGTCGTCAAGCTGCTGCCGACCGGGCAGACCTTCGAGCTCAAGCCCACCACTCCCACCGGCTCCGAGGCACTCAAAGAGGGCCAGAGCTACTTCACCGGCACGTTCCCGCTGGTCAAGAACGGCCTGTACCGCGTGCAGTTGAAGAACAAGGCCGACCGCAACAACCGGACGATGGCCGAAGCGAAGATCGTGGCGATCCCGGACAACCCGCCGCAGGTGATCATCGAACGCCCACGCCAGACCCTGATCCTCTCACGGCCACAACCGGTTCCGGTCTTCATCACGTCGTTCGACGATTTCGGCGTGAAGGAAGTGGTGCTGAGCGTGAGGACCGGTGACCAGGAGACGTTCGTGGGCGAGCCGGTCGTGACGCTCAGCCCGCCGCTGCAAAACGACCACCGCGACATCACGCTCGACCTCGCCGACCGCGGACTCAAGACCGGCGATACGCTGACCTACCGGGTCGAGGTCCGGGACGGCAACGGCCAGACCGGCCAGACGATCGACTACGTGATCCAGATCAAGGACGACAACAGCGCCGCGGACAAGCAGTTCGAGCAGCTCGAGAAGCAGACCGACACCTTCCGCGACAAGCTGGTCGAGCTGATCTCGAAGCAGCAGAAGATCCAGGTCAAGTCGAGCAAGCTCGAACAGGACTACAAGCAGCTGACCGAGAAGATCGAGAAGGCCCAAGTCGAAGCGGACGAGCAGCAGAAGAAGGACGAGGCGAAGGACAAGACGAAGGACAAGACGAAGAAGGACGCCAAGGCCGAGAAGCCGGCCGAGGTGAAACCGATCGTGCTCGATCCCGAGGAGCAGAAGAAGCTCGATGAGTTGAAGAAGGCACTGGCAGAGCTGGCTGTCGAGGAGAACGCGAACGTCAAGCTGGCCGAGCAGGTCAAGAACGACCTGGGCGCTTTGGCCAAGCAGGCCGAGGAGAACCCGCTGGTGCCGCCGCAGGTGGCCGACCAGTTCAAGCAGCTCGAAGGCGCCTTCGAAAAGGCCGCCGTCGATCCGCTCAAGCAACTCGCCCAGGATCTTCAGCAGGCCGCCACCCCCAAGCAGCAGGATACGAAGCTGCCCGAGATCAAGAAGCAGGCCGACCGGGTTCAGAAGGATCTCGAGACGATCCAGAAACGGATGGACGCCCTGGCACGGGCCCAGCGCGACAGCCGCGACGATCTCAAGCAGGCCATGCGCGACCTGAAGAAGGACCTGCTGCAGCAGGACGCCGACCTGACCCGCGACGCACTGCAGGACCTCAAGGACTACCTCAAGGCGATGCAGAAGGACCTCGAAGCGCTCCAGGGCAAGGAAGAAAACCTGCTGAAGGACAGCCTGCAGGATCTCACCTCGAAGGACCTCCTGGACGCCCTGCGTGAGCAGCAAAAGGAGGCGGCCAAGAAGTCGAACAAGAAGCTCGATGAGACCGCCGAACTGCTCGATGCCAAGCGTCAGAAACGGCTGCTCGATTTCCCCGATCGGCCCTACAAGCCCGAGGACAAGAAGTACAAGATCCCACCCAAGGAACGTGACACCGACGAGGGAGATCCGACCAAGGAGGACGAGGACGCCAAGAAGAAGGGCGACAAGAACAAGGACAAGAAGAAGGGCGAGGAGGAGGAGTCCGAAGAGGACTTCTTCCTGCCGGCTATCAGTGGCCTGAAGGCCGAGCTCGATCCGCGGTTCGAGAAGATGATCCGGGATCTCAAGGAGAAGCTGAAGAAGCAGCAGGAGGATGGCAAGAAGTCGTCCGATCCCGAGCAGCAGGAACGCAACCGCAAGCAGCTGCAGCGGCTCGAGGAACTCGACATGGCCAACCGGGCCCTGAAGAGTGACCAGAAGTCGCTCGAGGACCTGAAGGATCAATTGCAGCAGGCTCAGCAGAAGTCGCAGGACGGCCAGCCGCAGCAACAGCAGGCTCAGCAGAGCCTCGAACAGATGTTGCAGCAGGCCCTGATGCAGAAGGCCCGCAAGATGATGCAGCGGATGCAGCAGCAACAGAAGGGCCAGCAGGCGAACCAGCCGCAGGACCAGCAGAAGAACCAGCAGAAGAACCAGCAGCCGATGCCGCCTCAGTCGACACTCGCCAACCAGTTGATCGGCAACCAGAAGCCCGACGGGCTGGGGACCGACCAGGTGCTGGTGGACCTGGGCAAGTTCGACGTGGCGACGCAGCGGGTGATCATGAAGATGCAACCCAAGGAACGGGAGGAGTTGTTGCAGGGACTGCGCGAGGAAGGACCCAAGGCCTACCGGGGCTTCATCCGCGACTACTTCAAGAAGTTGTCGCGGGCCCGGGTCAAGGTGCCGAAGAAATGACTTCGAGTTCGGCTCGTTGAGCCGACCACGGAGGGGGGCGAAGTCCGAGGATGCTCGAGTCGTTGTTGCGGTCGATCGGCGTGGCCGACGAGATGGTCCAGAACATCTCCGACACCCACATCGCCTTCCAGCGCCCGCTGTGGCTGTACGCACTGCTGCTGCTGATCCCGGCCGGCTGGTTCATCTACACCCGCCAGCGGAGCAACCTGGCGACGGTCCGACGCAGTTTCCGCATCGCCTTGACCGCGACGCGAGTCTTCGTGCTGGGGATGCTGATCCTGGTCCTGGCCAGCCCGGTGCTGCGGTTGACCGAGGAGATCAACAAGAAGCCGATCCTGGCGGTCGTGTTTGATGCGTCGCAGAGCATGCAGCTTCCGGCGGGCCCGTTCTCCAGCGATGAAGAGCGTTTGGCAGTCGCGAGGGCTGCGGGGCTGGCTGTCGGGGACGACGGCACGATGGACGCCGAAATCCGCGCGACGATCAATGGATACGGCCGGCTGCAGTTGGCCCAGGAGGCGGTCGAGGTGGCTCGCACTACGGTCTTCGACAAGCTGGCCGAAAAGTACGACGTGCAGTATTTCGCCTTTGCACGACGACTCGAGCCGATCGAGTTGAAATCCGGCGGCGGCGCAGTGAGCTTGGAAGGAGCCTCGGGGATTTCAGTCAGCCAGCCCAACGCGTCCTACCTCGGCGATGCGGTCCTGGGTGTGCTCGACCGGGCCGCCGGCCAGCGAGTCAGTGGGGTGCTGCTGTTTTCCGATGGTCAGAACACCGGAGGTGCCAGCCCGGCCGATGCCGCGGCGGCGGCACGAGCCTACCGTCGAGATGGAGCACCGGTTTACGCCGTGCCGATCGGTTCGACCGCCGACATCCAGGACGTCGCCATCATCGACGTCTACACCAGTGGGTTGGTGGCCAAGAAGGACACCGTACGGGTGCACGTCACGATCGAAGCTCACGGGTTTGACGGCCAGTTGACCAAAGTCGAACTGGTCGCCCACTCGCGCGAAGGCGAAACG
>CAUZEQ010000098.1:0-14812 GCA_963578885.1 Planctomycetota bacterium | reverse complement strand
CCCACCGTCATCGGCGACGCCTTCGACGACAACGACCAGTGGAACTTCATGCTCGATGACAAACAGAAGATCGGCTACATCCGATTGACCCACTTCGCGCGACGCACCGCCGATGAACTCAAGGTCGCCATGGCACAGCTCAAGAAACAGGGCATGAAGGGGCTGATCATCGACCTCCGCTTCAACCCCGGCGGACTGCTCAGCCAGGCCACACGCATCTCCGACATGTTCATCGAAAAAGGCCGCATCGTCAGCACCAAGGGACGCAACGTCCGCGAACGCGTCTGGAACGCCACCAAGCCCGGTACGCATTCCGGGTTCCCCATGGCCGTGCTCGTCAACCACTTCAGCGCCTCGGCCAGCGAAATCCTCAGCGCGTGCCTTCAGGACCACAAGCGGGCCGTGATCATCGGAGAACGGACCTGGGGCAAGGGAAGCGTCCAGAACGTGATCCAGCTCGAAGGGGGCTCCAGCGCCCTGAAACTGACCACCGCCAGCTACCACAGACCCAGCGGACGCAATATCCACCGCTTCCCCAAAAGCAAGCCCTCCGACGTCTGGGGCGTCATGCCCGACAAGGGTCTCGAAGTCAAAATGACCCGGGTCGACATGATCCGCTACCAGGAATATCGACGACAACGCGACGTGATCCGCGATGAAGACCCGCCCAAGAGCGACTTCGTCGATATCCAACTCGCCAAGGCCGTCGATCACCTCAATACCGCGCTCAAGCCCAAACCCAAGGACAAGCCTAAGAAAGACAAGAAGGGCGACAAGAAAAAGAAGGACAAAAAGAAGCCCGGCGAAAAGAAGAAGTCCGACAAGAAGAAGACTGACAAGAAGAAGCCCGGTGAAAAGAAGAAGTCCGACAAGAAGAAGACTGGCAAGAAGAAGCCGGCCACCAGCAAAACCAAGGGCTAGGCATTGCACCGCTTGTCCTTCCGAGCGAAGCGACCCGCCACCGGCGGGTCAGTGGTTGTGGTCCGTGGGGACGGTTGACCCGCCAGTGGCGGGTCCCTTCGCTCGGGATGACAGAGCCTGATGCTGCTGCTGGCGATCGAAACGAGTTGTGACGAGACGGCCGCGGCGGTCATCGACCGACAGCTCGTGATTCGCTCAAACATCGTCTCCTCCCAGGTCGAACTCCACGCCGAGTTCGGCGGAGTGGTCCCCGAAATCGCTTCCCGGGCCCACCTCACCAATATCCTCCCGGTGCTCGACCAGGCCCTCAGCCAGGCCGGAGTCTCGCTCGATGAGATCACCGCCGTGGCGGTCGTGACCGAACCGGGCCTGGTGGGGTCGCTGCTGGTGGGGCTCAGCGCGGCCAAGGCCATTTGCTTGGCCCGCGACCTGCCGCTGGTCCCGGTGCACCACATCGAAGCGCACCTCTTCGCCTGCCGGATGTCATCCCCTCGGGACGTCTACCCGGCGGTGGGCCTGGTCGTCAGCGGCGGACATACCAGCCTCTACGAGTGCCGCGGGCCGCTCGAGTCGACTCTGATCGGCTCGACCATCGACGACGCCGCCGGTGAGGCCTTCGACAAAGTGGCCGCGCTGCTGGGGCTCGGCTATCCCGGTGGCCCGCACATCGAACGCACCGCAAAGGACGGAGACCCCGCTGCCATCGAACTGCCCAGGCCGCTGCTGTCCGAACCCGGACTCGACTTCAGCTTCAGCGGGCTCAAGACCGCCGTCCGCTACCAGGTCCACGGAGTGCCCGGGACCGACCGGGTGCCGCCGCAGATGACCGCCGGTCGGACCGCCGACCTCGCCGCATCGTTCCAGGCCGCCGTCATCGACTGCCTCGTCGGTCGCTGCCGCCGGGCACTGGCCCAACTGGGACACTCGAAACTGCTCGTCGGAGGCGGGGTGGCGGCCAACGGAGCCCTCAGAGACGCGCTGCAGCGGATGTGCCGCCAGAACGACGTCCAACTCGAGATCGCTCCCAGGGAATTGTGCACCGACAACGCCGCGATGGCCGCCCTGGGCTGGGAACGACTCGACCAGGGACACACTGCACAACTCGATGTCGATGTCACGCCCGGACTGATCCGACGGATCCGAAGAAACTCGAGTCGGCCGAAGGCCCGCTAGTACGGCTTCTCACTTCAGGTTCTTCTCGGGTAGAATTCAGGCAGTGAACCGGGCAGTGAACCGGGCCCGCGGAACCGGATGGGGAGCATGCAAGCCGTGAGACGACGACTGGCACTGATCATCCCGTTGGTCCTGGCAATCGTGCTGGGTGGAACCGCACCGCCGGTCGCCCACGCCCAGCAGCGACCCTACCCGGCGCCGTCGCTGGCCGGAGGCACCGGCTGGCTCAACACCTCGCGCAACATCGATCTCCGTGAACTCCGCGGCAAGATCGTGCTGCTCGATTTCTGGACCTACTGCTGCATCAACTGCATCCACATCCTCCCCACGCTCAAGAAGCTCGAGGCGAAATACCCTAACCAGCTGGTCGTGATCGGGGTCCACTCACCGAAGTTCACCACCGAGCGGGACATCGAGAACCTGCGTCGAGCCGTGCTCCGCTACGAGATCACGCACCCGGTCGTCAACGACAGCTCCAAGACCATCTGGCGTCGCTACAAGATCGACTTCTGGCCATCGATGTACCTGATTGATCCCGAGGGAAAGGTCTGTGGCTGGCGGCGGGGCGAGGCTCCCTTCGACGTGCTCGACAAGGCGATCGCCCGTCAGGTGCGACTCCACCGCCAGAAGGGCACGCTCAACGAAAAACCGATCCGCTGGGACCTCGAACTCAACAAGCAGCCCCGCACGCCGCTGAGGTTTCCCGGCAAGGTGATCGTCGGCCCGCTGGGAGAGCGGCTCGTCATCGCCGACAGCGGCAACCATCGACTCATCATCACCGACCCCACCGGTGAACAGGTCACGGTGATCGGATCGGGGCGAGGCGGTCACCAGGACGGACCGCTCAGCGAGGCCCGCTTCCAGGATCCCCAGGGCATGGTGCTCGATGGCGATACGCTCTACGTCGCCGACAACCTCAACCACATGATCCGCAAGGTCGATCTCAAGGAAGGCCGTGTCACCACGATCGCCGGCACCGGCAAGATGCTGACCAGCTACGCCACGCTCCGCGGCCGCAGCTCCACACCGACTCGCTACGCCCTGTCCAACCCCTGGGACCTCGCGCTGGTCGGCGGACGGCTCTACATCGCCATGGCCGGCACTCACCAGCTCGCCGTGCTCAACCTCGCCACCAACTCCATCGCACCGTATGCCGGGAACGGAGTCGAGGACGTCAAGGACGGGAGCCTGGCCAAGTCCTGTCTCGCTCAGCCCAGCGGACTGGCCACCGACGGAAAGTACCTGTTTGTCGCCGACAGCGAAGGCAGCAGCCTGCGCGCCGTCACGCTGCCGCCCGGAAATGCCGTGGGCACCCTGGTCGGAACCACCGGGCTGCCGATGTTCAAGAGCCTCTTCGCCTTCGGTGACCGCGACGGAACCGGCTCGGCGGTCAGACTGCAGCACCCGATCGGTGTGGCCTACGCCGATGGCAAGATCTTTATTGCCGACACTTACAACCACAAGATCAAGCTGGTCGACCCGGCCACCCGCCGCTGTGTCACGTTCGCCGGACAACGACGACGTGGCAATGCCCTCGAACCGCTCCAGCTGCACGAACCCGCCGGCCTGGCCGTGCACGGACAGACCCTGTTCATCGCCGACACCAACAACCACCGCATCGTCACCGTCGACCTCGCCAGCCGACAGGCCCGCCGGCTGACCATCTCAGGCCTGCAGCCGCCGCCAAAATGAGCCGGGGGTCAGACGCCGCCCACAGAAAGTACCGCTCCACCCAGAGCGGCACGCAAGCGGGGCCTGACCCCTTTTCAACCAGCGCCCGCTGCAACACGAAGAAGGGGTCAGGCCCCGCCTGCGGAACGCGACAGGTGGAGCAAACCCCCCGGTGGGCGGCGTCTGACCCCTGCACTTTGCGTGATTCAACCCCCCAGAGGCGGACCTAACGACGGAAGGTGAACGTCGCCACTCTGACGATCTGGGTGAAGACCGCGTTGACCGTCAGTCGCACGTAGCGACGGTCGCCGGATACCACCGCCAAGGTCGTGCTGGCAACGCCCTCGGAAAGCATCTGGACCACCGGAGTGTATCCCACATCCCCGCCCACTCCGCCGCGACCCTCCCGAGTAGGCCCGAACCGGAAGCGGCGACTGCCAGATCGGCCGCGACGCGCCGTGGCAAAGTCGCTGCTGGTGCGGGGCAGGGGGTCCGAGAGCTTCTCGCGACGACCCTTCTGCAGACTCAGACGCACCACCTTCTTGCGGCTGTCGAAGACGATCGGATGCACGTGACTCTGCTCGAACGCGGTCCCGACGTAACGACGAACCCGTAACTGAGCCCGCTTGCCCACGATGTCGCCGTCGACATGGCTGATCGTCAGCCGGTACTCGCCGGCCGCCGCGAATGCACAGACGTACTCCTCGTAACAATTCCGCTGCACAGGCCCGAAACCGTCGTGAACCAGTACGCCCCCGGAACGGGTCTGGCGAGCATCGAAATGGCAGACCGTGCCCAGAGGCTCCTCGACCTGCAGGTCCAGTTCACCGGGGCCGTTCCACGAAAGAGTCAGGACCAGGTCCCGCTGGCGGGCGGCCGCAACAGCCTGCTCCATCTCGTCGGCTCGCTTCTCGTCGCCCGCCTTCCGCAATTTCAATACCGCATCGCGGGCCGCGCCGATCGCCGCACGGTGACGACGACGGTAATCCGAACCCCACGTGTAGGTCAGGATGCCCGTCGATGCCCACTGGATCGCATCGTTGTCCCCGATTCGCTCGGCCAACTTCAATCCCAACGCGTACGACTCGGGTCGCGTCGGTGCCATCCGCGAAGCCTGGCGGTACAGCGTCAACGCCCGATCGGTGGCTCCGAATCGCACCAGGTACGCAGCAGAAAACAGCATGTTCGGAACATCGGCCGCAGTGAAATCCACCCGCGACAACAGCACACGCTCGATCTCAGCCTGAGGACGACCGGTGATCTGCATCGACATCGCCAGCACGTCGTACATCCACGGCTGACTCTGACCCGCAATCAACGCCTCGTTGATCGCCGCCATCACGTGCTCGTGCTTCCGCCGCTGATGCAATCGCAATATCAGGGTCGTCAACGCGGTCGGCGAAGGACGCTGCTTGGCAAAAAAAGCGCGCCAGACCTCCTCGGGTGTTCCCGACTCGAGATCGACTTTGAGCTCGCTGCGGGAATCGAAGAGACCTCGGCCCGATCCGGCAGCCGGCTTGGCGACCGGCTGGGCTGCCTTCTTACCGTCCGGCTTCGCCGCGGGCCGAGTTGGGCCCGCGGGCGTGCGAGGCTGGGAAGACCGGGGCTTCTGGGCGGTCCGCTTTAGCGGATCACCCGTTTTTTTTTACCGGCCGATCGCTTCAGCGACGCGTTGTTGAACACCGGACGCTTGCCGGGGGGTTGGGCCGAAGCGGACCGCGGTTGCGGCGGGACACTCATCATGCCCATTCCGCCGCCGCCACCCATCTGGCCGCCCCCCCCACCACCCATCTGGCCGCCCCCACCACCCTGGCCGCCGCCGCCACCACCACCCATCTGGCCGGAACCGCCGCCCTGGGGTGTCGTGACCGGGATGACCAAATCGGCGACCGGATACACACGCGTGCTCATCATCTCCTGGGCCTTCGTCTCGGTCGTGATCCGCATCACCTCGTCCTGGATGACGTAGGTCAACGCCAGGGGCTCGAGAATGATCTTCAGGGCGCTGCGGAGCGAGATGCCCGAGAGCGATATGTTGATCGGTTCATCGGGCTGGATCCCCTCGTCGAGCAACGCCTGATCGTCGAGGATGATCTGGATGTTGTGCTGCTGCTTGAGGTAGTCGACGACGTCACGCAACGGCAGGTCGACGAATTCAAACTCGGTCTCGTCGTCCAGGGCCCGGATGATCCGCTCCTCGACCTTGCTGTAGTTGTGCAGGTCGACACTGGCCCACTTCTTGCGTTCCTCGGTCAGCCGACGCCAGACCGCCGCGTCGGGGTAACGGATCGGAGGTTCGTCGGGGAAGGGCACATGAGAGAACTCGACCTGCTCGAGCACGCCCAGGAACCGGTCGGCCCGCAGGTTGCGGAGGTGATAGGCCATGTCGAGCTGGCTAGCCGCCTCGGCCGAAAACCTCGCGGCAGTCGCCGCACCGTCACCGGGCCGCAGTTCCAAGGCCGCCTGGGCCACGTCCTCGGCCTCGGGAAACGCATCGCGATTGCCCCGGGGAGCCTCGACGAACAGCAGGTGGGCCACTTCCTTGAGCAACCGCTTCATCCGCTCGTCGTCTCGTTCCAGGTCGGTCTCGATCCGCAACTGGCTCTCGCGAGCCGCCACCGTCTGCTGACGCTCCTGACGCTGACGCTCGAAATGCTCCTCCGAAACCTCCACAAACCGCTTCAGGTTCGAGAGACGACGCAAGAGCTCGGTGCGAATCGCCGGGTCGATGTCGGTCGTGCCGCGGACCGTGCCCAGGCCACGCTTGATCTGGGTCAGGGCAGCCTGAGGCTCACTCGCGGCGCGGGCTCGAGACTCCTCGAGCAACCGCTCGACCTGCAACTGCAGCTTCTGCGTGCGGATCAGGATCTCTTCCTCAGCCTGCTGGATCGGATCGATCACCCCGGCGGCGGCCGGTTGAGCAGCCGGTTGAGCGGCTGGCTGGGCTGCTGCTGGTTGAGCGGCAAGCGTGATGTCGCCGATCCGGCCGGCCGTCTTGGCCTGCACCGTTTCGCTGGCGCCCAGCAGTGCCGCGGCACGGACGTTGTCGGGGTCGAGCCCGCGTACGGCCAGGCCCACCTGCTCGGCTTCGTGGAAGTTGCGGATCCGCAGAGCCGCTTCGCCCTGTCGCAGCATGCCGTCGAGGTGCGAATCGAACTCGTGGCGAGCCGTCTTCAGCATCTCGTCACCGGCCAACGCCACGGTGAATCCGTCGGTCGTTTCGGCGCCACGGAACAGCGTGGCCAGAAACGCGTTGCCCGCCTCGGCCGACAACTCGCCGACCCGCCACTGCAAGTCGGCAGCTCCATCGGCATCCCCCAGCCAGCCCGACACGATCGTGCCCGACTCAAGCTGCCCGCGGCCGACGTAAATCGTCTGGCGGTCAGAACGCAGCGGCAGAGCCTCACTCGGCAGCAACGTGATCCCCTCGGGGACACTCACCTTCACCGGATAGATCACCCGGGCGTGGATCGCCCGAGACACCCGAGCGCCCACGCCCTGGCTGTCGCTCTTGCGACCGCGATCAACCAGCACCGTCCCGCCGGTCTGCTGAGCCATCACGCCCAGCACCTGCAGGTCGAGCCGGGGACCGACTCCGTAACTGTGAATCGGAACGTGGCGGTTGCGGAACCGCACCAGCATCTTCTTCATGTCGGCCACATCGACCAACTCGGCACTGCTCATGCCGTCGCCGATGTAGAGCACGCTGCCGGTTCGCTTTGCTGAAACATTGGAAATGGCTCGCGAGGCCGCTTCCAGGGCCGGGACCAGTCGAGTCGCACCCAACGGAGCACGGCGACGCAAACGGGCAACCGCATCTCGAACTGTCTGCGAATTGGCTCGTGACCAAGCGGATGTCAATGACGTCGCCTGGACGTCGACGGCAAACAGGCGGACCCGGTCGGAAGTCCCCAGCGAACCCAGCACGTCCTCGAGCACCGCCAACGACTGCACGCGATGCGCGCCGGTCTGGCTGGCCGAGGTGTCGATCAGGATCACCACGTCGTGGGCCGAATCGGCAGCCGATCGGCCGGACGCCTTGGGAGCCACCAACGGCAGGGCGAAGTAGGTCTCGCCGTCAGGAGCCGTGTAACGCACGACGTCGACGGATCTCTGAGCCACAACCGCCGCGGCGTAGGTCGCCGACGAGGAGGATGTCACCACGACCAGGGCTGCCAGAAATGCCCACAAGGCCACTGTGCTTCTCAACCGCATGCCGAAACTCCCGAGTTCAAAGGCGAAACGATCTCGATGTCTTACTGAAACGTCTGAATCGTCCCGAACGGTCGGCCGGTTCGAAGTGATCCAGTAATCCAGCGAAAAAGCGAGATGTCTCTGATTGGTCAAACGGACGGGATGGCCCGCGGGAAGAACGGTCTCGAACGAGACCGGATTCTCCCCAACCATTGTAACTCGTTTCTCGGAATGTCGAGAACAAAAATCCCCGACGCTTGCCCCGTTTCGACCAATTCCCCATTCACGCCGGATCCAGCACCCCCCGCTCCGGATCAACCGTTGCGTCCGGTCCTCGGGTCGTACCCGTCGTAACGACCGCCGTCGCCCTCTAACGACTTCCCCCGCTCTATCGGTAAATCGGCCTGTACCGATTGACCGACAACCTCAGGGACTGGCTCTTCTGCCTCCCGCCCCGGGGGGGCAGGCGTGCCTGTCCCCTCCCCACCCACGCCACACGAACCACACACCCACACCACACACCCACACCCACACCCCACACCACCCCCCCACACCCCACACCCACACCACACACCCACACCACACACCCACACCACACACCCACACCACGCTCCAAACACCCCGCACCCACTCACCGCACATCACCCTCCAGCCCATACTCGGCAATCTTCTTATGCAGCGTATTGCGATTGATACCCAACCGCGCCGCCGCCTTGGTCTGCACGCCGCCGCAGGCATGCAGCACCTGGCGGAGCACCTGCCGCTCCACCAGCGAGACGATGCGAGGATGCACACCGGCCTCCGCACCCGCCTCCTCCCGCAGACCCAACGACACCAACTGGCTGCACAGTCGATCCAGATCACCCTCGCCGGGACGGCCGATTCGCGGCGGAGCCAGGCCGCGGATATGAACTGGGAAATCGCCCGGCTGAAGCGACTTGCCGTCTCCCAAAACCAGCGCCCGCTCCACGTAATTCTCCAGTTCCCGCACGTTTCCCGGCCACGAATACCCGGCCAGAAGCTCGAATGTCGCACCCGATACCTCCGGAACCTCCGACTCGGATCCGACCAATTGAGCCAGAAAATGGTCCACAAGCAGCGGGATGTCGCTCAGACGCTCACGCAACGGAGGCAGCAGGATCTCGATCACGTTCAGGCGGTAGTACAGGTCCTCGCGGAATCGACCCTCGTCGATCTCCACGAGCAAGTCCCGGTTGGTCGCCGCCACGATCCGGCAATCGACCCGGATCGTCTTCGTGTCGCCCACCCGCTCGAATTCCTGCTCCTGGAGCACCCGCAACAGCTTGACCTGAAGCGTGTAGCTGACCGAGTCGATTTCGTCCAGGAATACGGTTCCGCCATGAGCCGCCTCGAAGCGACCCGTGCGGTTCTCATACGCGCTGGTGAAGGCCCCCTTGACGTGCCCGAACAGCTCGCTCTCCAGCAGACTCTCGCTCAGGGCACCGCAATTGACCCGCACAAAAGGGCCGCTGGAACGAGCACTCAGTTGGTGGATCGCTCGAGCGATCAACTCCTTGCCGGTTCCCGTCTCGCCGGTCAACAGCACCGTCGTCAACCGACTCGCCACGCGACGCGTCAGGGCATACACGTCGGTCATCGTACCGCTGCTGCCGATCACCCCCTCGAGCCCGACACCATCCCGGCCTGCACCGCTCGCCACGCCCTCCAACTCTCCACGCGCCACCGTCCGCAGCCTCCTGCCAACACCCCGTTCCCGCTCACCTTTCACTGCCGGCCCCGACCCGAGTCAGGGGAATGTCGAGAATACCGTCAGTGCGAAGCCTTCATGCCGACATTCTAAGCACTTCTTGCCGCATCCGGAAGTCCTGGACCGGGCCAATCGCTAGAGAATCGATGCAACCGTCAGTAACCGCTCTCAGCCTGCCCGCGTTGCAGTCACTGCTGCATACAAACCGGGCCGATGGATGAGTTCTTGGACCGATTGAGGGCCGGATACGGAGGTGGTGAGAGACGAATCGGCCGCGGAGCAGGGCGGATGAGGCAGGCTGGACAGCGACTTGGGGATGCGCCAGAATACCCGCTCCAGTCTCGATGGGGGCATAGCTCAGTTGGTTAGAGCGCAGCTCTGATAAAGCTGAGGTCCGTGGTTCGAATCCACGTGTCCCCACTGGAGCCGGCCGGGGAGGTGCGGTGCCCAGACACCGTGCCTCTCCCCGGAACCGGCTTCCCTGCCTGACTGCGACGGGGCTCTGCCCGTCATCGGCGGCCCGGGACCGTCCGCGGCAACACGGCCAGGAGGACTCAGACGGGGACGTAGCTCAACTGGGAGAGCGCCGGCTTTGCAAGCCGGAGGTTGCCGGTTCGAGCCCGGTCGTCTCCACTCGGTAAATACCGTCTCAAATGCACGTCGCGCTGCCGCCCAGGGACGAGCGACGGGGCAACCCAACTCGCCCCAGCCATTTCCAGCCGCAGCACGGCATTCGGCGGGCTGCCGTTGCCATTCCAGTGCCGCAAGGATCTGCCGATGACCCGACCATCACCAGACGCATCCTGTGCATCCCGGTGGAGAAAGTCGGTCGTATTCTCTGCAACGTGGGCGATGGTGACACTTGCGGCACTGCCACCGGCTACGGCACAGGTACGTATCGTAAGTCAGGGAAAGCCGGAAGCGGTGGTGGTGACCGCCGATAAGGCTGCCATGGTGGCCACTTTTGCCGCCCGGGAATTCGTAAATCACATCGAGAAGGCCACCGGAGTGCGGCTTCAGGTCGTCCCGGAAACGAAAATCCCCGCAGGGTATGTCAGTCGAGTTTTCATCGGTATCACCGACGCCGCACGGAAACAGGGCATCGTTCCCGAGAAAATGAAGCCCGATGAGTTTGTCGTCCGCACGGTGGGGCGCGACCTGTACCTGGTTGGCATGGAGGACAAGGGCCGCGATGTCGTGCTGGGGGAACCCACCGACGGCGACTGGAAACACAAGATTCTCCACGATGGCATCTACGGGTATCGTGGCCCGTCGAGCATCTCCCCCAACGGCACACTGTTCGGTGTCTACGAGATACTCGAGCGCTACGTGGGCGTGCGCTGGCTATGGCCCGGCGAGTTGGGAACGTATGTGCCGCGGACCGGCAACGTTCGAATCGATGAAGCCCTCGATGAATACCACGTCCCCAAGATCGCCTGGCGACGGTTCGCATGGTTTCATCTCGTCCACCCGCTCCGACGGCAGGATGCCTATGACCCGCGAACCGAAAGACTCGCTTTTTCCCGGCAGGGATTGCGCAATTTCTGGCAGGCGACGGGAGTCTATCTTGGTCGTCACCGAATGGGCTATTCTTCGCACCCGCCGGCCTTTCGAGAGGAGTTTGCCCAGAAGCCGTGGACGGGCGAGGGTACGACATTGGCCCGGGAGCATCCCGAGTTTTATGCGACGGACGCCTCGGGGCGACGTCGGGGACAACCTGGCTACAGCTATGGTCACCCGGACATGTGCGTTTCCAATCCGGATCTGCACCGCTTCATTCTGGAGAAGGTCTGGGATGGAACGGGAACCCTGAGACTGGGCCAGGTCAACACGATCCAATACTGCCATTGCACAAGGTGCATGGCCTGGGACGGTCCTCAACCTCAACCGGATGAGATCCCTGGTTTTGAGCGTGGAGCCTACGGTCCGCGAGCGATCTCCTATCGCTACGCACGGTTCTGGAAAACCGTTCATGAGCTGGCTGCAAAACGCAATCCCATCACCAAAACGACGGTCCTGATGTACCAGAGGACCCTGCCCGCGCCGGGTGCCGTTCAGCTGAACCCGCAAATCTACGGCGAATACTGCCCGTGGTCGGGTGCGGCGACCAATTTCCCCATGCCCAGGGCCGTGGATCAATGGTCTCGCCAGCAGTGGCTTGGCTGGAAGAAGACGGGCATCAGCATGATCTGGCGACCCAACCACTTGCACAACGGGTACACGATGCCCTACCTCAGCACCCGCCAGGTGGGTGAGTTCTTCAAGTTCACGTTTCGGAACGGGTTGAAGGGGTACATGTTCGACAGCCTGCGGGTGAGCTGGGCGACACAGGGGCCGATGATCTACATTCACATGGCCCTGGGATGGGACCCCGAACTGGATGTCGAGACACTCAGGAAGAACTTCTGGTCCGCGTTCGGCCCGGCTGCCCGCGAGATAGAACGCTACTTCGATTTTTGGGAGGCGTATTCTCTCACCCATCCGCAGGGTTCCCTGTACAACCCGATCAGGGCAAACACCGCCTATCCACCGGCGGTATTGGCCAAGCAGGCGGCCGTGCTGCAGCAGGCACTGAAAACCACGGCCAACCACCCCGTGCCCGAGTTCGCCGAGAGGGTCAAGTTTCTTCAGGCCGGCCTCGAACACGCTCGGCTCTCCGCAAGTTTCATCGGCACGCTCGATCGCGGAACGGTGCCCACCGACCGCGACGGATTCCTCAAAGCCCAACAGGCCGTCCGGAAACTGGTCGCCTTCCGGCGTGCCAAGGAGCACCTCTTCATTTCAGATTACCTTGATGCAGCAGCGTTTCGAGAGCGCGGAAACGTGAAAGGGATCGATCGTCTTTTTGAGCATCCCGGGGCCAAACGGCTCGCCAGGTGACCCCCCCGCGATGGGCCGCAAGACGTGCGGAGCATCGCCACACTTTTACCCCATCAGCACGGGGGAGCGATGTGCGTCGGGAACGGCACTTGGCGATGCCTCTCAGCGTTCCTGCGACGCGGCTGCGTCACGCCGACAAACCGGAGGCCGCCGGCTCCGGCTCGGTCGTCTCCGCTCGAAACCTACGCACACTCCGGGCCGTCCAAAAGCCGGCGACTGCCTTGACGCTCTGCCGATCATCCCATAACATGGCCCGGTCTCTGCTGTGTTTGGCTCGGGATTGAGTCCCGTGTCGAGTCCGGTGGCGGGCAGTTCTTTGACAATTTGGTAGATCTTCGAGTGGCATCTTGAAAGAACCTCGATGTCGTCGGAAGCGGCGTCTCGGGGATGCTCTCCCTGTCGGATCACTCGATCACCACGACCTCTCTCGGTTCCCGAATTGGGGACCGTCTGGGCCGCAGTGACCGAGCCGGCGTGAAGGGGCGGGTGTCCAAAAAGAGCCGTCGTTTTCCTGCGTGTCAGAGAGTGTTTTTGGCAAAGCCGGTGTTGGAGTCGAAACCGAGCGGGTCGAGCTCGTGCTTCATGTCGAAGCTGTGGAAACTGTCGAGACTGTCGATTCAGTCAAACCAGTGAATGCAGTCGAATCATGAAACCGCGAATCGTCCGGGTTGGTCGCGGCATGGCATCGGCGACAGGGTTGACCAGATCTTGGGTCTCGGAACGACCTGGCCGCTTCGATCGGATTTTCCGGTTGGGGTTGGTTGAGTGGTTTTCGAGCCTGAGATCATTGTGGTCAAGCGACAAAGGGCATGTGGGGGATGTCTTGGCGTCAAGAGGCGATGAAGGGCGTGGAAGGCTGCGAAAAGCCCGGGGAAGCTGTCAAACAAGCATTTGATCCCGGGATTCCCGAATTACCGTACGCTGAATATATAGGCGTACGGGGCCAACGCGGTGAACTGAAACATCTCAGTAACCGTAGGAAAGGAAAGCAAATGCGACTTCCCGAGTAGCGGCGAGCGAAACGGAATCAGCCCAAACCATCCGGCTCCGGTCGGGTGGGGTTGTTGGGGCCACAATAGTGTGAAGGTGGAAGCTAGACGAACTGACCTGGAACGGTCGGCCAGAGCGGGTGACAGCCCCGTAGTCGAAAGCGGAATCCTCGCCAGTGGTACCCCGAGTAGGTCCGGTCACGTGGAACCCGGACTGAATCTAGGAGGCCCATCTCCTAAGGCTAAGTACTCCTTGACGACCGATAGTGGACCAGTAGCGTGAGCGAAAGATGGAAAGCAACCCTTCCAGGGTAGAGAGACAGAACCTGAAACCACATGCCTACAAGCGGTCGGAGCAAACCTCTTCGGAGGGGAGTGACGGCGTGCCTTTTGCATAATGACCCGGCGAGTTACCGTCGTTGGCTGGTTAAGATCCTCCGGATCGGAGCCAAAGGGAAACCGAGTCTGAACAGGGCGAATTATAGTCAGCGGTGGTAGACGCGAAACCTGAGTGATCTACCCATGGGCAGGTTGAAGCGCGGGTAAGACTGCGTGGAGGACCGAACCCACCTAGGTTGAAAACTGGGGGGATGACCTGTGGGGAGGAGTAAAAGTCTAATCAAACCAGGAGATAGCTCGTTCTCTCCGAAATAGCTTTAGGGCTAGCCTCAAGCCACTACGTCTCGGGGGTAGAGACACTGATTTCGGATGGGGCCCTACCAGGGTACCCACCGTGACCAAACTCCGAATACCGAGACGACTATCTTGGGAGTCAGTCTGCGAGGGAAAAGCTTCGTAGTCGAGAGGGAAACAACCCAGATCGCCTGCTAAGGCCCCGAAGTCCTGCTCAGTCACTAAGGATGTTAGAGTACTGAGACAGCCGGGATGTTGGCTTAGAAGCAGCCATCATTTAAAAAGTGCGTAATAGCTTACCGGTCGAGTATTCCAGCACCGATAATGACCGGGAGTAAGCAGGACGCCGAAGCAGCGGGTTTCGGATCACTTCGGTGATCCGGAGCGGTAGGAGAGCGTTCCAGTCCAGATTACGCGCCGTTCCGCAAGGAGCGGTCACGGGGACTGGAAGTGATTATGCCGGGATGAGTAACGATAAAGCAGGTGAGAATCCTGCTCGCCGAAAACCTAAGGTTTCCTGGGGAAGGTAAATCCGCCCAGGGTTAGCCGGTTCCTAAGTCGAGGCCGAAGGGCGTAGACGATGGAAAGCATGTTAATATTCATGCGCCACCAACGTGGACCG
>CAUZEQ010000097.1:0-15017 GCA_963578885.1 Planctomycetota bacterium | reverse complement strand
GTTGAAATGGGGTCAGGCCCCGCCTGCGTGCCGTTCTGGGTGGAGCGGGACTTTCTGTGGGCGGCGTCTGACCCCGTCCCATCCCCAAACTTGTGTTTTTCAACAGGCTGCTAGCAGCCGGGACCCTCGAACACTCCGGCGAACTCCCTGAGATTGGCGGCGATCACCGCCTGGGGACAGCTCCAGACCAGGAAGAACATCGACTCGCGTACCGCTCGCGCGGCGGGATGGGACGCGGTGAAACCCGCTCCCTTGCTCGCCGCCAGGTACGCCTGGGCACAACGCAGTACCAGCGAATTGCTCCGCTGACGTAACGACTCGTTGGTCAACTCCGGTGACGCGCTTCCGGACATCTCACCGGCCGCCGCCAGCAGGTCCCCCACCAACGTATTGCGTTCCGCACTCAGCGGTGCCAGCACCTCGCCAAGTTCCGGCCGCTGAAGGGCCTCGTCGGCGAGTCGGTCGAGACTGGCCGACGCGGCACCGACGGCCAGCGCCGATGTGCCCAGCGAACCGGTGCCGCCCCGACCACCACTTTGCATCACGCCCTCCAACGGGCCGGCAACCAGCATCGACTCGTCGAGCGAGACCCGCTCGAGACGAATCGAGGCGGTCTGAGACGAATCCAGGGCCAACAGCTCCTGCGCCGACAACACGCTGATCCCCGGTGTGTCCATCGGCAAGACCACCAGCACCTGCCGACCGTCCTCGCAGGTCCCGCCGGTCAACACCCAGTCGGCCCGGCCGGCGCCGGTGACCCAGGGAACCACGCCGTCCAGCTGCAGCCGCGTCCCTTCAATCGCCACCTGGACGGCCGGTCGCGAGAGGTGCTGCCGGGAAGTGGTCAGGTGCGATATTCCCACGGTGGCGAACACGTCGGAGGTGACCAGCTGCGGCAGCAGCTTGGCCTTCAACCCCTCGTTGTCCGACATCGCGATCCGCTGGCAGGCCGCGTTCCGCTGGGTCAACACGAACGTGCTCACCAGGCACTCCCGCGCCAATTGCAGGTACCCCTCGACCAAGCCCGCCCCCGAGAACTCGCCACCACCGTATTCTCGCGGAATCACCCACCCCAGCACGCCCGCCTCACCCAGAACCGCCAGGCTCTGCGACGGCCAGTTGCTCGCGTCGTCCAGCTCCGCGGACTGCCCCTTCAGAGCCGACAGCGGCTCGACCAACTCGGGATCCACCTCCGGCCAGGCCGACATCGTCACAGCGACTCCAGGAATTCGGCCATTTCGCCCTCGGCATGTGCGTCACCAACGCGACGTGCCACAGCGATCCCCTCAACCAGCACCTCACCAGCTTCCTGCACCCGATCGGCACCGGCCAGCAATTGGCCTCGCTGAAACCAGGCGGGCACGTAATCGGGCTGCTCCTCGAGCAGCTTGCCAAGCCTCTCGATCGCCTGATCCGCATCCCCCTCCGAAGCCCATGCCATCGCCACGGCGTAGACGAGGAACACGTCGGTCGGATCGTCCGCGAGCAATTGCTCGAGTTGTTCACGACTGGGCATTTGGCCTGTTCCGATCGTACGGATTGTCCGGTTGCAGCAACTGTCCGATTGTAGCGACCGAACAGCCGCTACAGGCGTTTGACACCTCCGGCTGCTGCCCGCGAGAGCGGCCGTTGTGCGTTATCGGGTTGGTGATTTCAAGCACCGCCGGATCAGGAACCGATCAATCGCTGTGCGGAGAGCTGATGGAGCGACGACTTCGCGGGCCTCAGGATGGCTGGCCACACCCAAGAGACCGCCACCGCCGCCCTGAAACTCACAGTCGCACCAATGAAAACGCCTCCGAAGTTCCCCCGCTCTCTGGCCGGTTTGATCCTCCTGTGCCTGCTCGCAGCCGGTTTCCCGGCCGACCTCCAGGCGGACTCGCTCCGTGAAACCCAGGCGGTCCGAGCCGTCCGGCAGATCACCTCCTCGGTGGTCAATATCCGCAGCGAAAAGACGGTCACCTCCGAGAGCGTGCTGTATGCCACCCGTGGCGGACAGAAGGTCAGCGGCATGGGCACCGGAGTGGTGTTCGACAGCCGCGGCTACATCGTCACTAATTACCACGTCATCGCCGGAGTCGACTGGCTGAGAGTCACGCTCTCTGACGGAGGCATTCACATGGCCCGCATCATCTCCTTCGACCGCCAGGCCGACCTGGCGATCATCAAGGTCGATGCCGGACACCCGCTGCCCGAGATGCCCCTGGGCACCTCCAGTGACCTGATGCTCGCCGAAACCGTCTTCGCCGTCGGAAACGCCTACGGGTATGCAGATACCGTGACCTGCGGCATCATCAGCGCTCTGCACCGCGAGGTCGAAGTCAACGAGAAGCAGACCTATCACAACCTGATCCAGACCGACGCGAGTATCAATCCCGGCAACAGTGGCGGCCCACTGATCAACCTCGAAGGCAACGTCGTGGGCATCAACGTGGCGATTCGGGCCGGAGCCCAGCGGATCGGGTTCGCCATCCCGATCGACGACGCCCGACGCGTGATCGCCAAGCTGATCGCCATCGATCGGCTCGGCCAGACCTGGCATGGAGTCCAGACCCAAGACGACAAGCAGGGTCCACGTCGACGACTGGTCGTCACCGGCATCCTCAAGAACAGCCCCGCCGCCAAGGCCGGACTCAAGACCGGCGACGTGATCCTCCGCTCGGGCAAGCAGAAGGTCGTCGACGCCGTCGACTTCGAACGGTCCCTGCTCGACCGAAAGGCCGGGAGCCAGGTCGAGTTGACCGTCGACCGAAACGGCAAGTCGACCAGGATCTCGCTGGTGCTGGCCGGCCGAAAGGCCCCTGCAGCCAACACTGCAGCCAACACCGCAGCCAACACCGCAGCCAACCTGGCCCCCGCGGCCCAGCAGGCCTGGCAGGCCTTCGGACTGACATTCGAAGTGGTCAAGACCCGCGAGCTGCAGAAACGGCACGGTCGCGAGGTGCTCGAGCATTACCGCGGTGGCCTGAGAGTCACCGAGGTCCGTAAGAATGGGCCGGGCGCATCGCACGGGATCCGACAGGGAGACGTGTTGGTGGGACTGCACGAATGGGAAACGGTCAGCCTGGACAACGTCCGCTGGGTGCTAGATCACCCGCAACTTCGCAAGTTCAACCCCGTCAAGTTCTACGTTCTGCGGGGACGCGAGACGCTGTTCGGGCACCTGCCGGTCGAGTCGGACGCCCGCTGAAGGGGCCGGGCCGGTAGAATCGACGGGCCAGTGAATCTTCGGAACCCCGCCGTGTCCGCTCAGCCACCTGTGCCGCCCCATCGCTGTGGCGGCGAGTTTGCCTTGATCGAGTGGATTCGACGCCGCGTGGGGTCGCATCCGCGACTGGAAGTCGGCATCGGCGACGACGCGGCCGTGCTCTGTTGGCCGGAACCCGAACGAATGCTCGTCGCCGTCGACATGCTCGTCGAGGGCGTTCATTTCGACCTCCAACAGGCCACTCCCGAACAGGTCGGGCGCAAGGCACTGGCGGTGAATCTCAGTGACATCGCCGCGATGGCCGGGCGACCCGTCGCCGCCGTCGTCTCACTCGCACTGCCCCGCGGCCAGGACGAGGAACTCGGTCAGAGACTGCACGAGGGCCTGGTGGGGCTCGCCGAAGCGACCGACGTGGCCCTGGCCGGCGGCGATACCACGGCCACCGATGGGCCGCTGGTCCTCAGCGTGACCGTGATCGGAGCCCCGCTGCCCGGCGGCCCGGTCCTCCGCAGCGGAGCACGGCCCGGAGATCGCCTGCTGGTGACCGGCTGCCTAGGCCAAAGCCGCCATCGGCATCACCTGGAATTCACACCGCGGTTGGCCGAAGCCGGGGCACTGCTGGATTCCGGTGGCCTGCACGCCCTGATCGACATCAGCGACGGGCTGGCCGCCGACCTCTATCACGTGCTGGCCGAGAGTGGCGTGGGGGCCAGGCTGCGGGCCGAGGACATCCCGCTGCGAGAACCGGAACCTGGCAGGGAACACTCACCCGACGGCCGCACCGCGTTGGCTCACGCGATCTCGGATGGCGAGGACTTCGAATTGCTCGCCGCCGTCGAACCCGGGGCCGCGGCCGAACTGATCGCGGCACCACCGTTTGCAACCCCGCTTGCCGACATCGGTGAGATTGTCGAAGGCAACTCGGCCGAGTTGCTGATGCCCGACGGCCGGATCGTGCCGCTGCCGCCGCTGGGCTACGAACACCAGCTCGACTAGTACTCGCGACGCTGACGGGACGAGGGAATGTCGAGCCGTTGGCGGTACTTGGTCACCGTGCGACGAGCCAGCTTGAAGCCCTGGGCCGAGAGCGCATCGACCAGGGCGTCGTCGGAAAGAGGTCGCGACTTGTCCTCGTTGTCGATGATCTCCTTCATCTTCAAGCGGATGATCTCCCACGCCACGTCCTCACCCTCGGACGTCGTCGTCCCGCCGCCGAAGAACGATCTCAGGGCGAACAGGCCCCGAGGCGTCTGCAGCCACTTGCCGTCGACCGCCCGTGACACCGTCGTCACGTGCACTCCCACCTCGTCGGCAACCTGCTGCATCTTCAGCGGCACGATCGCCTCGGGACCGTCCACCAGGAACGCACTCTGGCGGTCGACGATCACCTGGGCCACGTGACGCACCGTCTTGGACCGCTGCTCAATCGCCTCCATCAACCACTTCGCCGATTCGACTTTTTTCTTGAGATACTCGCGGGTCTGCCTGTCGGCACCCGAGCCCTTCCGCAGTAACTCCTGGTAATGCCGGCTCAGCCGCAATCGTGGCTGGCTCTCGTACTCCGGCTCGACCACCCACTGTCCGCTCTCGTCCAGCTCGACAGTCAGATCGGCCTTCACCGGCCGTACCACCTCGCTCTCGAATCGCCGACCGGGGAAGGGATCCAGGTGCAACAGCACCTCGCTGGCCGCCTGGATCATCTCGATCGTGTAACCCGTCTTCCTCTGGATATGAGGCAGGCGGTTGTTGGCCAGTTCGTCGAGATGGCCGGTGATCAAGGTGGTCAGCACGTCCCTGAACGGAGTCGACTTGGTCAGTTGCAGCAGCAGGCACTCGCGCACATCACGGGCTCCGACACCGCGAGGATCGAGCTGCTGGATGCGGGCAAGCACCTCCAGCGACATCGCCTCGGACACCGGCCGGCCGTAGACCTGTACGATGTCCTCCAGCGGAGTCGGCAGGCGGCCGTTGCGGCCCAGATGACTGATCACGTATTCGCCGAAGGATCTCTGGACGTCATCGAGTTCGGCCAGGCCCCACTGTTCGAGCAGATGATCGAGCAACGACGGGGCCCGGGCGACCATGTTCGCCATCGCGTCGTGGTACCGCTCACCCGCCTCGCTGACCCGGTTCGATGACGGGCGGCCCGACTCGAACACGTTGTCATCGGGCCACTCGGGCGCAATCTCAGCCAACCGCTCGAAGTCCTCCTCGTTGTTGCTCTCGCCGTCGACCACCAACTCCTGCTGCTCGACTTCCACCTCCGCCGCATCGGTCTCCTCGACCGCCGTCTCCGCCGTCTCCTCCTCGCCGGCAGACTCCGACCCCGCGTCCTCCAGCGTCACGTTTTCCGACTTCTCCTTCTCGATCCGTGCCTCCAGCTCCTCCCGCTGCATCTGCAGGATCTCCATCGACTGGATCATCCGCGGAGCCAGCTTCATCTGCTGGCTCATGTGCTGGCCCAGTCGCATGCTCTGTGAGAACTGCATCGGCATGGCGGAGTGTCGTCAGGATCTGGAGAGGCTGAAAAGGGAGAGACTGGAAAGGGAGAAAGGGTCGCGGGAGAAGGGTGTCAGAATTGCTGGCGGCCGCGCATGGCGTCAGCAAGCATTTCGCGGTTGGCGAATTCGAGTACGCTGCCGCTGGCGATGCCGCGGGCCAAACGAGTGATCTGGACGCTGTGGCTGTCCAGCAGATTCGAGATGTACAGCGCCGTGCCGTCGCCCTCGAGTGTCGGATTGGTCGCCATCACCACCTCGCTCACACCCTCATCGCGGATGCGACGCAACAGGGGTTCGATCCGCAACTCCTCGGGGCCGATTCCCGAAAGCGGGGCGAGCGCGCCGCCCAGCACGTGATAGACACCGTCGTAGACCCCGGCGGCTTCGAGCGAGACGATGTCGCGAGGCTGCTCGACCACGCACACGACCTGCCGGTCGCGACGAGGGTCGCGGCAAATCGCACACAACTCCTCCTCGGTCAGATTGAAACAGACCCCGCAGAACCGGATCGACTCCTTCACCTGCCGGATCGCGTCCGAGAGTCCGGTCACCTCCTCGGCAGGCGTTGAGAGCACGTGGTGTGCCAACCGCTCGGCACTCTTGCGACCGATCCCGGGAAGCTTGGCGAACTCGTTGATCAGGGTTCCCACCGATTCGCCGTAAGGATGATCGGTGATCTCGAACTTCTGGCGGGACATCGTCAGGTTTCTCGTCCTCACGCCTGGAAGACTCAGGCCGTCGGCAGATCGCCACCGGTGAACTGGGAGAGCGCATCTGTGAGTCCCGGCATGTCCAGGCCTCCGGTCAATTCGGTCATCTCTGCCGCCGCCGCCGCGCGGGCCTTGTCCAGTGCCTGGTTCGTCGCCGCCACCACCAGGTCCTCGAGCATCTCGCGGTCGCCGGTCGCCGCCAGCCGCTCGGAGATCGTGCATGAGAGCACCTTCTGGTGACCGGATGCCTCCACCTCGACCATCCCTCCCCCGGCCGAACCCGTCACGCGGACACGGCCCAGCTTCTCCTGCATCTCGCCCACCATGCCCTTCATCTCAGAAGCCTGCTTCATCAATGACGCCAGGTCGCCCAACCCCTTGAACATCTCTCGACCTCTCCTTCAACTCACCCAGCCGCAAAACTCAATACTAACACCGATTGCCATCAAACCATTCGCCGCTGGTCGAACAGAACCACTGCAATCAAACCGCTCTCCGACAAACGAACGCACCCTGCTCTTGAACTGCCAACTCGACGAGTGTCATCCGGTCAATCGTCGGACACCGGGCGATTGACCGGAACGACTCGCTGAACGCTCGCCCCGAAGATGCTCCGAGCCTCCTCGACCATCGGATCGGTCGCCGCCGGCTCCTCCTCAACTGAAGCCGACTCCTCCGACGCATCCTCCGCCTTGGGTTCCTCCAGAATCAGCCTCACCTGAACCACGTCACCGGTCACATCCTGCAGCAACTGCTCCAGACGCCGCATCTCTTCGGGCCGCTCGCAGAACCGACGATGGAAATCATATTCCGCAGCAAAGACGAGATCCAGACGATTTGGCCCGGAAATTGCTATACGGTCCACCCGCTGCACGTGTTCCCGCAACAGACCACTGATCCGGCCGGTCACCTCGTCCCAGATCAACCCCTCGCGCCCAGACTCCAACCGAGCCGACTCCACGGCCGACTCCACGGCCGACTCTTCAGCCACAGCCGCCGCCTTCGACTCCCCCTGCTCCTCGCCGGCGTCCTCTGCGGCCACTGCCGCTGTGTCCGCTTCCTGGGAAGCGGACGCCGGTGTCACCGCTTCGGGCTCAGGTGTCGCGGGGTCCGGTACAGCGGCAGGTGACTTGTCCGGGGTGACCGGGGTGACCGGGGTGACCGGGGTGACCGGATCAGCCGTTTTTTTTTGATCGATCCTGGTCGAGGCAACCGCCGCGGCGGACCCTTCGGCGAGTTGCTGCAACCAGCCACTCACCTCCGTCAGCCGCTGCAGCGTGGCGATCCGGACCAGGGCCAGGTCGGCCAGTGCCCGCGACTGTCGAGTCCAGCGGGCGCGGCTGACGGTTTCGGCCAGCACCTGCATCGCGGCGATCGCGGTCTCGACCCCCCAGGCGGCGGCCAACTCGGCCAGGCGAACGCCTGCATCCGGCCCCACGCTGCGCAGCGTCGCGGTTTCGGCCCCGCTGGCAGCGACCATCAGGTCGCGAGTGCACTCGATCAATTGACCGAGCAGTTCATCCTGCTGAGCTCCGGCAGCCAGAGCGGCCTCGAAGGCCGCGATCGCCTCAGCAGGCCGTTGCTCGACCAGCGGCTCCACGATCGCCAGCAGCAATAAGTCGGGTGCCGTTCCCAGCAACTGGTGCACCTCGCCGACATCGACCCGGTCCCGCCCGAAGGCCAGCAGCTGATCGAACATCGACTGGCTGTCCCGCATCGACCCCCCGGCCCGGCGTGCGACCAGCTCCACCGCCTCGTCACTGACCACCACCCCCTCGGCCTCGGCAATCGTCTTCAACCGTCCGGCGATCAGGTCGAGCCCGATCAGGCCGAAGTCGAACCGCTGGCATCGAGACACGATCGTCTCGGGCAACGCACTCGGCTCGGTCGTGCAGAAGATGAACTTGACGTTTTCGGGAGGCTCTTCGAGCGTCTTCAGCAGGGCGTTGAAGGCCTCGGAGGTCAGCTGATGCACCTCGTCGATGATGTAGATCTTGTACCGCGACCGCATGCTCCTGACGCCGACGTTTCGGCGGAGGTCGCGGATGTCGTCGATCCGCCGGTTCGATGCCCCGTCGATCTCCAGCACATCGACATCCTGCCCCGCCGCGATACTCTGGCACGTATCGCACTCGTGACACGGTTGCCCCTCGACGGGTGTGGGGCAGTTGAGCGTTTTGGCGAGGATTCTCGCCATCGACGTCTTGCCCACACCGCGGGCGCCTGTGAAGAGGTAGGCGTGAGCGACCCGGCCGGTGCTGATGGCGTTCTGCAGCCCGCCGGCAACGTGGTCCTGCCCGATCACCTCGTCGAAGGATTGCGGCCGGAAGCGGCGAGCCAGGACGGTGTAGTGAGTCGACTGCGGGTCCATCGGGTCCATCGGGTCCATCGGATCCAGGCGCGGCTCGGAGCATCTTGCGCGAGCGGTATGAAGGGTGTGGTGGTGTGGCGAGCCGACCGGAAAGGCGCGAAAGGCTATCTCCGCGTGCACCTGAGAGCCAAAATGCTTAGGGCTGCTTCGGTTAGGATCTGACCCGGTTCACACGGCCTCACCGCAGTTGGAGATAGCCTCTCGGGCCTCGCCGCCGGCCGCCCGAGAACGCCGGCCACCACGTCCCGATTATCCCCCCACCGACGCCAGCGTCAACCCGCCGCAGGCGGGCTAAACCTCCGTGCGGACCCACGCTCCACGCCGGTACTGCCACAGCAACAGCAGCGAGCGGACCACCACATCGGCGCTCATCGCGATCCACGCTCCCAGCAACCCGCCCCCGAGCACCACGCCCGCCCACCAGGCCAGCGGCAACCGCACCAAGAAGATGCCCACCACGTTCGCCAACAGCGGGAACTTCGTATCACCGGCACCCCGCAACGCCGACGTGTAGACGATCGACAGCGCCAGGGGCAACTGGAACATCGCGTTGACCCGAAACGGCAGAATCCCCGCCTCGACGACCGCAGCGGAAGTGTGCATCAGGCCGTACAGCCAGGGCGCCGCGACCAGGAAGATCACCCCGATCACGACCGAGAGCAGACCGCACTGCCTGGCAGTCTCGTGGCCGGCGGCCATCGCCCGTTCGGGCCGCCCCGCTCCCAGCGACTGCCCGATCAGCGTCGCCGCCGCGGCCCCCCAGGCCACCGCCGGCAGGTAGGTGATCCCCTCGAGCCGAACCCCCACGATGTGAGCCGCAAACACCGCACTGCCCCGACCCGCGCCGTCCAGCCGGGCGATGATCATCAGGAACAGGAACTGCCCGCCCCAGGTGATCGCCCCGTCGAGGGCGGCGGGGCCGCCGATCCTGAGAATCCGGCGAGCCGACTTGCCAACGACTCGCAGCTGAGCAGGCTCGATCTTCAGACCCGAAACACCTCGAGCCAACACCACCACGATCAGCAGGCCCCCGGAGAATCGAGCCACCAGCGTGCCGGCCACGATCCCGTCGATTCCCCACGGCTCGATCCCAAAGGCCCCCCCGTCACCCACACCGAACACCAGCACGGTGGAGACAATCACGTTGAGGATTCCGACCAGCCCGAGCACCTTCATCGGAGTCCGCATGTTGCCGCTGCCCCGCAGCGCCGCGGCCGCCGCCAGAGTGACCCCGGTGGCCACGTGGCCCACTCCGTCGACTCGCAGGTAGTGCACCACGATCCGACCCTCCTCGCCGGCCATCTCCAGCAACCGCACCATCGAGGGTGCTGCCAGATAGATCAGCGCGTAGACCGCTCCTCCAGCCACACCTGCCAGAGCCAGAGACCGGTTCATGATCCGGTTGGCCTCGGCCGGCTCACCCGCGCCCCGATGACGGGCCACCAGGGCCGTCGTGCCGGTGGCGACCAGGCCGAAGAGCATCGAGGCGAGCCAGCCGACGTAGGCGGCCAGCCCCACAGCCCCGGTGGCTACCTCGCTGATACCCTCGATCCGACCACTCAGCCAGGTGTCGTACAGCCCCACCAGGAACCCCAGCACCTGCTCGCACAGCACCGGCCACGCCAGCACCAGCACCGTCCGCCTCAACGGACCACTCAGCAGCGGATTCCCGGAAGCCTCGACCCCGCCCGAACTCCCGTCACTCATGCGGCCGAAATCAGGCCGTCGGCGGACAGCAGACCAAGCGCCGTGGCGAACCCCGAGACGGTGGCCTCGATGTCGGCGTCGGTGTGTGCCAAGGAGGTCGACCCGGCCCAGCCCATCCAGTCGACTCCACCCACCAGCAACGCACAGCGGAAGGCGTGACCCAACGACTCGTCGTAGGACACGTCCAATCGCCGGTAATCACCCCCATACGGCACCCAGTCGTCGCCGTCGGGCGGCGGTCCCTGGTAATCGGGAATCAGCTTGATCGCCGAGAAATCACCGTAGGCCACCCACGGCACACCCTGCTCGGCAAACAACGCGTTGAGACCCTGCCGCAATCGAGCAGCCTGGTGGTTGGCCACGCGAGACGGCTCGCCGGTGGCCACCACGTCCAGAGCCGCACAGCCGGCGGCCGCCGAAAGCGGGTTGGCGTTGAAGGTGCCGGGGTGCTTCATCTTCTTACCCAGCGAATTGCCGAACGCCAGCACCTCGAGCAAGTCCGCTCGACCGGCCAGGCATCCGCCGGGGAGTCCACCAGCCAGAACCTTCGCCATCGCGGTCATGTCGGGGACGATCTCGCAGACCGACTGGAAGCCCCCTGGGTGTACGCGGAAGCCAGTGATCACCTCGTCGAGAATCAGGATCGTGTCCGCTTCGGCGGTGACCTGCCGCAAGCCCTGCAGGAACTCAGCCCGCGTCGGCACGGCACCCCAGCGGCTGCCGTTGCCCTCGTGGATCACGCACGCCGGCTGGTGCTCGGCGATCGCCGCGGCAGCCGCCTCGAGATCATTCGGAGGGACGATCACCAGGTCACCGAAGACTCCCTCGGTGATCCCCGGCATGCTGTAGCCGGATTCGGCGTCGTGAGGAGGTGACGCGGCGGGGATCAGTTGGTCGTGCCAGCCATGAAAGTGGCCGGCGAACTTCAGCACCTTGGTCCGGCCGGTGACGATCCGGGATACCCGCAATGCCATCAACGTCGCTTCGGTCCCGCTGTTGGTGAACCGGATCCGCTCGGCCGAAGGCACCAGACGCTGGATCCGCTCGCCCCACTCCAACTCCAACTCGTGGCAGGCACCGGGGTGAGTCGAACGGCCGACCTGAGCGGCAACGGCCTCGACGACGGCAGGGTGAGAATGCCCCAGCAGCATCGATCCGTGACCGACCCAGTAATCGATCAACTCGTTGCCGTCACGATCGGTCTTCCGCGAACCGGATGCGTGGTCGATGTAGATCGGGAACGGCTTCAGGTAGCGGCCGTCGTGAGTCACACCGCTGGGAAACAACTTCATGGCGCGATCGTACAACGCCGCCGAACTTGCAAAGGACTCGCGAAATCGACTCTCAATCTGCTGAGCGACTACCTGGCTCATTCCACCGCTCCTGTTCGCATCCTCTGTTCGCATCACCTGTAAGCGTCCCAACCCGCTCCCGACTCACTTCTTGCCGGCGACCGGGATGTTGAAGTCTCCGGCGAGGTTCCGCCAGATCGAGTGGACATGGTTGGCACTGTTCTGCGTGTTGTTGTACTCGATCAGGAACGTCGGTCCCTGCACACGGTAGTAGTGCCGCTCGTTCTGCTTCTCGCTGCCCCACCAGGCGAAGTAGATGTTCTGGATCCCCGCCTTGTTGATCTCGCCCCGCCGCTGCCTCTCGACATCGCCGGGCATGTTCTTCAGGTACTCACTCAGCAGCGTCTGCATCAGCTTCTTCTGCCCGTCACTCATCTTCGAGACCGGCAGCCCGACCGGGTCGGTGGTCTCCGGCTGAGCGACCCCGCCGCCACGGAGATCATCGGGAGCTTCCTTGGATCGCCACACGACCTTTTCCTGGGCGGGAGTGCAGGTGGTGAGAATCGAGCGGGCCAGGTCCTCTTCGGGACCCAGTACCCTGATCTGGCGACCCTTACCCGCGTCGATCGTACCCGGGTTGGCTCCGTAGAATTCCGGAGTCGTCGACGCCAGCTTGCCGTCGACAAACGTGTAGTTCAGCGACAGGTGGTGGCCCTCGAATCGCCAGCCCCAACTCCCCTTCACGCCCGGATTGCCGAAGATGCTGATGTAGTACTTCCTGGGATCCCGGTTGTTGCGACGACTCGTCCGGTCGCCACCCTCCAGCAGGTACAACACCTCCTCGAGACTCATCACGTTGAGCGACTGGTCGTACCCGGCCTCGGACAGACCGCTGCGCAACAGCCCCAACGCGGCCCGCAGCGGAGCCCCCTCGAGATCCTTCACCGGCAGACCCTTCCGCACACGTGGGATGAAATGCCAGTTGACACGTTCCTTGTCCGCAAAGGCGAACCGACACCGCTTGGCCTGGCTCTCATCAAGAGTCTTCAGGAAGGCCTGGCAGGCGGCCGTCATCGCCGAGGCCGAACGGACCCGGGCCTTCTGACGGGCCAGCAACAGGGAACCGACCACGAGCAAGACCATGAACGCGGCAGCAAATCTGCGGATGGGCATCGTCTCTGTCCTTCAAGAATGTCTCTGCGAAAATGTCTCTGCCAGTCTGTCTCTGCCAGTCTGTCTCTGCTTGTCTGTCTCTGCTTGTCTGTCTCTGCTTGTCTGGAATTGTCTCTGTCCAAGCGTGGTCCCGTTGTCCCGGTCCCGGTCTCAACCCGGTGGCCAGGCCAGCCCTCGTCCTCCCAGCACGTGAATGTGCAGGTGATCGACGCTTTGTCCCCCGTCCTGGCCCGTGTTGATCACGGTGCGGAATCCATTTTCGAGTCCCAGGTCCAAGGCGACCTTTCGGGCCACCATCATCAGGTGCCCGACCAGTGCTTCGTCTTCGTCTTCGAGGTGAGCCAGCGAAACGATCGGCTTGCGTGGAATCACCAGCACGTGGACCGGGGCCTGCGGGGCGATGTCACGAAACGCCAGGCAGCGGTCATCTTCATGAACGATGTCGGCCGGTATTTCTCCGTCGATGATCTGCTGGAATATTGTCACTGTGGGTGATCGCTGTCATGACATGGCATGACGTGTCAAGTCGTGGCAGAACAACAGACGCCGTGCGGCACGCTACCACAACGCTCAGCGATTCTCAATTCGCCGCGGTGCCCTCCGCTGAACTCCGCCCGCTGGCCAGCTGGGTCTCGGCCAGGTCGATGGCCGCGAGCAGTCCACGGGCCTTGTTGAGCGTTTCGTGGTACTCGGTCTCGGGCACGCTGTCGGCGACGATCCCGGCCCCGGCCTGCACATGCACGGCCCCGTCCCGCATCACGACCGTCCGCAACGCGATGCAGGTGTCCATGTTGCCGGTGAAGTCGACGTACCCGACCGCTCCGGCATAAGGGCCACGGCGGTGCGGCTCGAGTTCGTCGATGATCTCCATCGCCCGCACCTTGGGGGCTCCCGAGACGGTCCCGGCCGGCAGCCCCGCCCGCAGAGCGTCCAGGGCGGTGTGGCCATCGCAGAGTCGACCTCGGACGTTGGAGGTGATGTGCATCACGTGGCTGTAACGCTCGACGACCATGACGTCGGAGAGTTCGATGGTGCCGTACCGGGCGACTCGACCGACGTCGTTCCGCGCCAGGTCGACCAGCATCACGTGCTCGGCACGCTCCTTGGGGTCGGCCAGCAGTTCCTCGGCCAAAGCCCGATCCTCATCCTCGGTCGCACCCCGCACGCGGGTCCCGGCCAGAGGCCTGATGGTGACCTCGTCGTCCTCGACCCGGACCATGATCTCCGGAGAACTCCCGACGAGATCCACGCTGGGGGATCTGAGCAGGAACATGAACGGGCTGGGATTGACCACCCGCAACGCGCGGTAGACGTCCAGCGGCCGCGCGGAGGTTTCCAGGCACAACCGCTGGCTGATCACGACCTGGAAGATGTCACCGGCGCGAATGTAGTTCTTGCACACCTCGACGGCCGCTTCGAAGTCCTGCTGCGAAAAGTTCGAAGTCGTCTCGCGGTCGACGGCTTTTGCCGCGTCGAAGTCGGCCAGTTGCAATTCGTCGCCCGCCGTTGCCAACCGGTCACACAACTCGTCGACCCGCCCGCAGACCCGCCGGTATTCGGCTGGGAGGTCGTCGGCATCACTCCGCGCGTGAGCCACCACCAGCACCGTCTTGTTGATGTGATCGAAGACGATCATGCGGTCGTAGAAGGCAAACGCCATGTCGGGCAGCCCGCGATCGTCCTCGGGAGGATCGGGCAGGTGTTCGCTGTAGCGGATCACGTCGTAGCCGGCATATCCCACCGCACCGCCGCAGAATCGGGGCAAACCGGGTACCGGGGCCGCCTGGTAGCGAGCCAGCAGCGACTCGAGTTCTGCCAGCGGATCGTCCACCTCGCGGGTCTCGCCATTGGCCGTCTCGGGCCAGGCACCCATCGGGTCCTCGCCCTCACCGGTCACAGTCACGCCGTTCCCGTGAGCCTCGATCCTCAGAAACGGATCCGAACCCACGAAGCTGAACCGCCCCACCCGCTCACCACCCACCACGCTCTCGAATAAAAACGCACTCTCGCAGGTTCCGATGCGGCAAAAGGCACTCACCGGAGTCAGCGTGTCAC
>CAUZEQ010000096.1:0-15122 GCA_963578885.1 Planctomycetota bacterium | reverse complement strand
GGACCGCCTACGTCATCGGCAACCGCACCATACCCGGCCATGGACTCGATGACGTGATGATCCAGGACTTCTACGTCACCGGCCCCACGCTGACCCTGCTGTACGTCCACAAGCTGACCGGCCGCAGAGACTTTCTCGAGGGCGCCATCCGCGGCGGCAACTTCCTGCTGTTGGCACAGAACCCCAACGGCAGCTGGCCTCACCACTTCGAATGGAATCAACAGGCCGGATACGGAACCGGCAGTGCCAACGGACCCGGTGGCCGCTCGCTCCGCCACGGCAGCGAACTCAACGACAACGCCACCACCGACGCCATTCGCACACTGGTCGCACTCTGGCACTGGACTCGCGACGGCCGCTACCTGGATGCGGTCCGCCGTGCGGCTGACTGGGTCGTCGAAGCTCAACTGGGGGCACCGACGTTCGGCTGGGCCGCCCAGTACGACAGCAACAACGTCCCGGCCTGGGCCCGGGCTCACGAACCCCCGGCCGCGGTCTGGGGTAACGGAGCCCTGATGGCGTCCAACGCGCTGTTCCTGGCCCACCGCCTGACCGGCGACCCGAAATACCTCGATCCGCTCGATCGTTACCTCGCTGCACTCGAGAAGATCCGTACGCCGGAGGGCTGGTACCAGACGTACAACTACAAGAATGGACGCCCGATCGCCGCCCGCGCGGGCAAGGTCTACTACCTTGATGACCCCAAACAGTCGCAGGCCTACCAGGACGCCGGCGGCGGCTCGACCGGGTACTGGAAACGCGGGGCCATGAGTCTCGAGGAGCACGACCTGCTGAAGCGGACACTGGCCGCGGCTCGTCTTGGCGAGTTCCTGCCGACAATCCTACGACTGAAGAGCCGCGACCAGGTGATTGCCGTGCTGAAGCGAGAGATGGCCAACAAGGAATACATCCACGACGTGGACCTGATGGCCCGGCGGCGGTGGATTCCCGAGGAGGGGCTCTGGGTGAGTACGGCCAACAAGTTCGACGCCGGCCCGGCCTTCAGCCCATGCCAGGAGCGAACGGTGCAATTCACCCTGCGAGTCTGCCACCTGGCACGGGCGGCACTGGGCGAGGTGCCTCTCGAACAGCTCTTCCCGCTGGGGGGACGGATCATGGACCACCGCTATCACGTCGTGCCGAAGCCGGCCGAGTTTTTCAACACGCCGCTGCGAAAGCGGTCGGACTAGCGGTAGTCGGCCCCGGTCAGGCTCTCAAGCACCGACTGCTGCCACGCGCGGAGCTTCCGCTGCATCGACCGCACCACCGCCGGCTCGGACGCCAGCAGGTTCTGCTTCTCGGCCGGATCCTTCCGCACGTCGTACAACTCGCTCGTGTCCGGCTTCCCTTTGCGACTCCGGACGATCAGCTTGTAACGCCTCTCGAGCAACACCCTTGCGCCGCCGAAGTCCTGCTCGCGGATCTTCGGGTGATGATAATTGGTGAAGTTGCGGGTGTAGCGACCGCCGAGCATCTTCACCAGCGGCGTGGTTCCCTTTTGCAGCTCCGAAGCGATGTACGGCCTGGCCCGCACGATGTTGGCCTGGTTGAAACTCCAGAAACCAATCGGCTTGTCCCGTTTCGTCATTTTCCCCTCGATCAGCGGCACCAGGCTGATGCCGTCGATCGGCCGCTTCGACTCTTTCTCGAATGGTCGACCGATGATCTCGCACAGCGTCGGCAGGATGTCGCTGGTGACCGAGTTGACGTCCGAGACGCGTGGTTTGGAAATCGCCGCGGGCCACTCGATCACGCCCGGCACGCGAATCCCTCCGTCGTACATCGTCCCCTTGCGGCCTCGTAACGGAGACGTCACGATCCCGCCGGCCGGAGTCCCATTGTCGCCGCAGTACCACAGCAGCGTGTTCTTCCTGAGACCCGCCTCCTTCAACCAGTCCCTGAGCTGCCCGATCGACCGGTCCATCGCGGTGATCTCGGCATAACGCTCCTGCAACACCTCGCCGAGCGGCCTGGTGGTCGGTCGCCCCGTCTTGTTCGACGTCAAACGGACCGTCTTGTTCGGATACGCCTTTCTCACGTCCCGGTACAAGGCCAGATCCTTGTCGAGACCGCTGTAGGGTTCGTGAGGTGACCCGAACCACACGACCGCGAAGAACGGCTTCTTCTCAGCCGAGGCCCGCCTGATGAACCCGACCGTCTCGGAGATCAGGATCTCGGAACCCTCGCCTTCGATCTTCTTCGGGGCCGCCCCGTTTCGTGACAGCACCGGGTCCAGTTCGAAGAAGTTGTCGTGCGAGAGCCAGCTGTCGAAGCCCATCGCCCCGGGACTGGTCGGTGAGTCCTTCTTGACCGGTCCCAGGTGCCACTTGCCGAAGTGAGCGGTCGCGTAGCCGGCCCGCTTCAGAATCGCCGCCACGCTGATCTCCTCGGGCCGAATCGAAAAGTTGGGCGCAAAAGTGCCGCAGCGATTGGGGTGACGGCCGGTCAGTACGCTGACCCGGGTGGGTGAGCAGGAAGGGTGCCCGGAGAAAAATCGATCGAGACGAAGGCCGGAGGCGGCCATCTGGTCCAGCACCGGGGTCTTCAAATGCGGGTGCCCGTTGTAACCGGTCTCGTCCCAACCGTGATCATCACCCATCAGCAGGATGATGTTGGGCCTCTCGGCCGCCGTGACCCATTGAGTGAACACCAGCGAGGCCATCAACAGGGCCAGCAGGCGGACGCAATGCAGGGACATCGACGTGGACGGTCTCATCAACGGGTCTCCCAGGGTCAGCAAGCTGCGGCCGAAACCGGCATCCTAGCAGACCATACCGACCTCGTCGCCCGGCCCGGCGGCCTGGGGATTCTCAGCCGCGAGGTGGCACGAGGCTCGCGTGTGGGGCACACTCCCCTGCTACCGGATTGCCCGATTCCCCGGCGTGTTCCATCGCCGCGAGAGGCTCAAACATGGTCCAGGTCAGCTATTCCACCTACGGGTTCACTGACATCGCCTACGCAGGAACGCTTGACCAACTTGCCGAAATCGGATTCGAGTGCGTTGAGTTCGCCTGCGATCGACATGGTATCGAGGAGCAACCGCTGCAGCAGGCCGCGGACATCAGGCGGGCCCTCGATGATCGCAACATGCAGGCCACCACCGTCCATGCCCCGGCTCGCCGCAATGTGCTGGGGGCCTCGGACGAACAGTGGCGAGCCGACGCCGTCGCGGTGCTGGCAGGTGCTCTGCGGCTGGCCGGTGAAATCGGAGCCCGGGGGATGGTGATCCACGGGATTCCCAACCCGATGTTCCTGCCCCAGGACCAGGACAAGAGGTCGTTGTATTCGGTGATGGTCGAGGCGATGAGCCGGTCGGTGGCCGAGCTGGTCCCGGTGGCCGAAGAGGCCGGGGTACGGATCCTGCTGGAGAACCTGCCCTACAACAAGGACCTGAAGGTTGCCGGTGAGGTGGGTGACTATCCGTTGATGCACGTGGAGGATCTGCGGGAGTTCATCGAGCCGTTTCCGACCGAGCAGGTCGGCCTGATCGTTGATGTCGGACACTCGTGGACCAACGGCCGAGACCCCGCCTCCGAGATCCTCGCCGCCGGCGAACGGCTCTGGGGCACGCATCTCCAGGACGTCGACCACGACAACCCCAACGACGACCACTGGGCTCCGCTGCAGGGAGGACTCGATTGGACCTCGATCATTAGTGCACTCAAGCAGGTCGATTACGCCGGAGCCTACACCTTCGAGATCATCAGGCCGCGGCATGAAGAATCGGCCGAGGAGATGGCCCGGATGACCCATGCCGTCGCGGTCGACTGGGGGCTGACCTCCTCGCCCAGTGACTGACACATACCGCGGCACTGGTACACTGTTGCGATGACAACACCTTCCCTGCCGATGAACGGGAGTTCCCCGATGCTGTTACGCAGATGCATGCTGTTGTTGGTCTGTCTTGGTCTTTTTGTCGCACCGCCCGGCCTGGCTGCGGCGCCCAAACCAGCCGCGGTCTTCGGAGACCGCATGGTCCTGCAACGCGGACGACCCTTGAACATCTGGGGGACGGCGGTTGCCAGGGAGCGCGTCACCGTCGAATTCGCCGGGCAGACCAAGACCACGACCGCCGGTGCCGACGGCCATTGGAGCGTGACACTCGAACCGCTCAAGGCCAACGCCACGCCCCAGGACCTCGTCCTGCGTGGCAAGGACTCCAGTACGGTACTCCACAAGCTACTGATCGGCGACGTGTGGTTGTGCGGAGGCCAAAGCAACATGGCGATGACGCTCCGCAGCACCGTGAACCGTGATCTCGAGATCGGCTCGGCCGACTTCCAGGCCATTCGCTTCCTCAGAGTCCCACTGATCAGCCGGGGCACTCCGCAGGCGAACCTGCCGACCCCGAACCCCGAGGCCGCCGAGGGCAACTGGCACCTGGCGACCAGCGAACACGTCGGCAACTGCACCGGGGTGGGTTACCACTTCGGCAAGGTCCTGCACCGGATGCTGAAGGTCCCCATCGGAATCGTCGATGTCTCGTGGGGCGGCACCATGGCCCAGCACTGGGTGTCGGAACAGAAACTGAAGCCGATCCCCGCGATGGCACCCTACTTCGAGCAGTACGCGGCCAAGTTGAAGCAGTGGGACGCATTCGGTGGGCCGCAAGCTGCGCAACGGGCCTACCAAAAGGCGGTCAAGGAATGGGAAGCCCTCCGCGACGAGGCGAAAAAGAAAAAGGCCCGGGCTCCCCGGCGGCCCAACGCGGGCACCTACCAGGACCCTCGACAGCAACGGCACCCCGCCGGCATGTACAACGGCATGATCCACCCGATTCGGCACTTCAGCTTCCGCGGCATCCTCTTCTACCAGGGCGAAAACAACTCGTTCGGCGAATCCTGGAAGCCGTTTCCGCGGACGTTTCCGCTGGTGATCACGCAGTGGCGCGAGACATTCGGGCCGCTGCCGTTTGGGATCATCCAGATCGCCGGCTGGAGCAACCGGAGATCGATGACCTACGACATGAACCACCACACCAACGTCATCCGCGAAATCCAGTTCGACACGTGGCGAGGCACCCGAGACACCGGGCTGATCGCCACCTACGACACGAATTCGAACCAGAGCATCCACCCCGGGGCCAAGCGGCCCGTCGGTGAGCGTGCCGCACGCTGGGCACTGGGCGAGGTGTACAAGCTCCAGTCGGCTACGTCGCGCGAGCCGCTGGCATGGAAAGGACCCATCTACACCTCGCACGAAGTCCAGGGCAACCGAGTCGTCGTCGCGTTCGAAGGACAGACCGCGCGGGGATTGCGATTGGACAAGGACGACGACATCGGGTTCTACATCGCCGGCAAGGACCGGGTCTTTCACCACGCCCGGGCCCGAGTCACACGCAAGGACCGTGTCGACCGACTGGAAGTCTGGTCCGAGGAGGTGAAACAGCCGGTGGCGGTCCGATACGCCTGGTCCAATCTGCCGGTCGGCCGCCTGATGAACCACCTGGAACTGCCCGCGTTCCCCTTCCGTACCGACGACTGGCCGCTGACACCTCACCAGAGCAAAGGGGACTACCACCGCAAGGGCCGAGTCACCCAGCCGCAAAAGACGGCGGATCCCTAGGCCAGAATCTCGGGCGGCACGTGACCATGCACATCGGTCAGCCGCTGGTCGCGGCCTCCGTGACGGAACGTCAGCCGCTCGTGATCGATCCCCAACTGGTGCAGGATCACCGCGTGCACATCGTGGATCGTCAGGATGTTCTCGACAGCAGCATTGCCGAACTCGCTGGTCTCCCCGTAGCTCATCCCGCCGCGGATCCCGCCGCCGGCCAGGAAGATCGAGTAGCCGTTGACGTGATGGTCGCGGCCGCAGGTGGGTGTGATCTTGGGGGTGTGAGGCGTCCGGCCCATCTCGCCGGCCCAGACCACCAGAGTCTCCTCGAGTAGCCCTCGCTGCTTCAGGTCGCTGATCAACGCCGCCACCGATTGCTCGGTGATCCGAGCGTTCTTCTCGTGATTCTGCTTCAGCTTGCCGTGCTGGTCCCAGGGCGAGTTGTTGCTGTCGAAGCTCGGGCAGGTGATCTCGACAAATCGCACACCCGCCTCCACCAGCCGACGGGCACGCAGCGCCTGCGTCGCGTAGTACTGCTGGTGCTCGTCAGAAGAATCCACCCCGTACATGCGTTGAATGTGCTGCGGCTCGCCGGCGATGTCGGCCACCCCCGGCAGCACGCTCTGCATCCGAAACGCGGTCTCCATGTTCACGATCGCCGCTTCGATGGCCGAGGCATCCGATGCCTGCCTGGCAAACAACTCATCCTGACGGGCCAGCACCGCCAGCTTGCGGCGTTGAATCGTCTTCGAATCGGCCGGTCGGATGTTGTCCACCGGTATGCCCTTGGCCCGCAGCAGCGTGGCCTGGTGAGTGGCCGGCAGGTACGAGCTGGCAAAGTTCTCCATGCCGCCGTTGGGAACCCAGTCGTTATTCAGCAACACGTAGCCCGGCAGGTTCTTGTTCTCCGAGCCCAGTCCATATGAGACCCAGGCGCCGAGGCTGGGTGCCTGGCCCAGCACGCGACCGGTGTGCAGCAGCAGGTTCTGCTGACCGTGCAGAGGCTGCTGCCCCTTCATCGACTTCAATACGCAGATCTCATCGGCGATCCGTGCAATCCGGGGAAACAGGTCGCTGACCCACAGGCCACTCTCGCCGCGACGTCGGAATTTCCAGGGTGACCCGAGCCAGACACGGTTGGGATCGTTGTAGAGCGTGTTGTTGAGCTTGTCGCCAATCTTCTGGCCCTGGTGCCTGGTGAGCATCGGCTTGGGATCGAACGTGTCGACGTGGCTGGGGCCTCCGTCCATGAAACAGAAGACCACGCTACGGACCCTGGGCCGATGATGCGTCGCCAGCGACTTCGGCTTCGCTTCGGCCTGCTCGGCCTGGAGCGCCGAAAATGCCATCCACCCGAAACTCGCCGATGCGGATTGCAACACACGACGCCGGCTGAGTCGTCCGACGGCAGCGTCGGCATCATCGCAGGATGGGCAGAGTGAACTGGTCATGTCGCTGATTGTACTCGCCAGCAGATCACGCGGCAGAACGATTCGAATTGTGTCGGGCAACGGGGACCGCGTCCACTCGTTCCTCGATCATCGGCAGTGAATGAACTCCTTGGTGTTCAGCAGCGTGTGGGCCACGTTCTTCCAGGTCACCCGATCGGTCATCAGCTGGTCGGTTCCGCCGTCCGACAAACCGCGTGCCAACGCAACCCACCGACTCGACTCCTCCTTGCGTGGCAATCGGCCCAGGGCACGTACGAACATCTGCTCGATTCGCGATTCCGGCGTCGGGTGATCCTCGGTCACCAGCCGCCCGGCCCATTGGTCGGCCAGGGAAACGACGAACGGGTCATTGAGCAGCACCAGGGCCTGGGCGGGTACGTTAGTCACGTCGCGACGTCCGGTTGACAGCTTCGGATCCGGGAAGTTGAAACTCAACAGGAACTTCGACGGGGCCATGATCGAGACCTTCAGGTAGATCGATCGGCGGCCGTTTCCATCGATCGGACCCGAGAACAGCCGCTTGGCCGAGTCCTCGGAATGCCGATGCGGGTTGATCGATCGACCGTACAGGGTCCGATCCAGTCGCCCCGAGACGGCCAACAGCGAGTCGCGAATGGCCTCGGCCTCGAGACGCCGGGTGGCGACGTGATGCAGCAACCGGTTATCGGGATCAAGAATCATCGCCCTCTCGGACGGCCGACCCGATTGCCGAAACGTGCGGCTGAGCACCAGTCGCCGCAGCATCCGCTTGTTCGACCAGCCCCCGGCGATGAACTCTCGAGCCAGGTAGTCGAGCAGTTGGGGATGCGAGGGCCGTTCGCCCAGGCGTCCGAAGTCGTTGGGCGTAGCGACCAGGCCGGTACCGAACACCCACTGCCAGAGCCTGTTGACGTGGACGCGGGCCGTCAGAGCATGCTGCTCGTCGACCAGGAACCGAGCCAACTCGAGCCGACCACTGAGAGAACCACCTCGTTTGCCACCGGCTTGTGTCCGAGCAAAGACCTGCAGGAAACGGCGGGGCACATTCGGGCCCCGATCGTGGATGCTGCCGCGGATGTTCAGCGGATAGTCGATCGGGACCACGGCCCGTTCGTCCATGCTGTTGACCGTCCGCGGAAACGGCATCGCCGCCTCCGTCTTGCGATAACTTGCCACCAGGGCGGACAGCTCGGAACCGTCGGCCGCCGTGTTTTCCAGCAGCCCGCTCTCCAGCAGCCAGTTCAGCGCCCGTACGTCGTCCCCATCGGCATGGCCCTCGATCCAGTCGCCCACCGATGCCGCCAGCCACGTTCCGATCCGACGAGAGGCCTCGCGGACGCTCCCCGGCGGTTGCCCGTCAAACAGGCTCTCGTAGTGAGCCAGTTCGTCGGCCGGCTGCCCGGGTTTTGCGTGAGTCACGATGCCGGTGACGCTGAACCAGCTCCGCTTCTCGAATCCCGTGTCGCTGTCGGGCAACTTGAGAGTCCCCGCACGGGCGACCCCGGTACGAGGCGGAAAGTTGGGGTTCAGCGCGCTGGTCACCAGGTCGTAGGCCACTCGCTGGATGTCGTTGGTCGGCTCGATGTCGTCGAATTGCTCCCAACGCAGCTGCTGCCGATCAAAGAAGGTCACCGCTTCGGTCTGGAACGCGTTGTCGGCCATGCGGATCGAGCCGCTCCACTCGGCACCAGCCAATTCGAAGCTGACATGTTTCCCCGGCACATCCTGCTGTCGAGGCATTCGCACGGCGCCGGGGAGTTTCGAGGAGAGCGCATGGGTGTGATAACCGCGGCGGAGCAGTCGCTGCACCGTCGCCTTGCCCTCCAGTGCGATCAGCGGCGTCCCGTCGACGACTCGGCCGTGACGCATCCCGTCACCCTCGATCACCCAGCCCGCCGGCCAACCGTCCCGGCCCACATCGACCAGGGTCTTGAACGATTCTCGGTTCTGCTCCCGCCTCAGCACATGGGCCCGCTTCCATTGGCCGGCCGCCTGCATCCAGGCGGCCCGGGCTGCGGCGTCCTCGGGTGCGGAGACCAGCCGCGACACGAGGTACTTGAGCCTAGGCAGCCCGTCCGCTCCGGCTGCCGCGGCAAAGTCCGGGGCCGGCTTGGCGGCGTCCTTGGCCTTGCCCGAAACAATCCCCAGTGCCTTGTGCCACACCACGACTCGGGCATCGGTCGCTTCCTGCTTGTCAGCCCCAGTGGCCAACGCCGCTTCGATCTCGGCGACAAACGACCCCGCCTGTCGTTTCCACGCCTGGGCCAGCCGTTTCCCGATCGTCGCCCGCAGACCCTTGAGCTTCTCGATCCGCGGCCTGTTGCTCTGGGGGGCCTCCACCGAGCGGGTGGTCCAGCGGGGGGTCATGAACATCCCGGCCAGTGCGTAGTAGTCGAGCTGCGAAACCGCATCGAGCTTGTGATTGTGACAACGGGCACATGCGATGGTCATGGACAGGAAGGCCTTGGAAAAGGCATCGATCTTGTTGTCGATCATCTCCTCGCGGACCCCGTTGATCCTCACGTTGTCCCCGTGACGGTGCTCTCCCATGTGATAGAACATCGGCCCGATCAGGCTCTCGTTCAGACCGCTGCCGTGATCGATCCGCGGCCGGGGCAGCAGGTCGCCGGCGATCTGTTCGCGAATCAGCTGGTCGAAACCGACATCGCCGTTGAAGGCCCGGATCAGGTAGTCGCGGTACTCCCACGAGCCCTTGGCCGGGTTGTCCCATTCATACCCGTAGGTGTCGGTGTAACGGACCACGTCCATCCAGTGCCGCGCCATCCGTTCGCCGAAGTGCGGCGACTCCAGCAACCCCTCGACCAATTCGGCCAGCGAGCGATCGGCATCTCGAGCGAACCGCTGCGGGAAGCTGCGGACCAGTTCGGGCGTCGGTGGCAACCCGGTCAGGACAAACGACAGGCGTCGCAGCAGGGTCAACGCGTCGGCATCCGCAGCGGGCTCCAGTTGGCGCTCTCGCAGCCGTCTCAGGATAAACCGATCGACCGGCTTCGAGGACCAGCGGTTGGATTCCACCCGAGGAGGCGACACGCTGGCCACCGGCTGCAGGCTCCACCAACTGCGTCGCTCCGCGAGCACCAGCTCCCAGGACTGTTCAGCCGCCTGGTTGGCCGAGGGTGGTCGATCACGAGGATCCACAGCCCCCTGTTCGATCCACTTCCGAAAATCGGCAATCACACTCTTTGAGAGCTTCTTCTTCGGCGGCATCTTCAAGCCCCGATGCTCCAGGGCCGAGATCAACAGGCTCTTGGCCACCTGCCCGGGAACCACCGCCGGACCACTCTCGCCTCCGGCCCGGATCGCCTCGCGGCTGTCCACCCGCAACTCGCCCCTGATCTGTGTGGCCGCGGCCGAGTGGCACGAGTAGCACTCGCGGACCAGGACCGGGCGAATCCGACGTTCGAAGAACTCCTTGGCCGACGGATCGGCTGCCGGCAGAGATCGCGTGGCCGTCACCAACAGCCCGGCAGCTGCCAGCAGCAGTACGGCCGATCGTGGAGGTTTTACAACCCGAGCCGAGTTCATTGCCGAGTCGCTCTCGTTGGGAGCTCAACCGGGACGTGCCACTCCGAGTGACCCGCCTCTGGCGGGGCTTCGGTCAACAAATGGTATCACGTGCCAGCCGCGAGTGGTTGCCACATGCGAGAAGCACGTGGTGATTCACTACACTGCACCTGTTCATATTTCATGACGTGATCAACCCGCCGAGGAGCTTGAAAACATGGCACTAGCCAGCGCGCGACACATCCTGGTCGAGGACGAGGCGTCCTGTGAAGAACTGAAGCAGCAGATCGAGGGGGGTGTGGACTTTGCCGATGCGGCCAAGGAGCATTCGCAATGCCCCTCGGGCCGCGACGGCGGTTCCCTGGGCGAATTCGGACCCGGACAGATGGTTCCCGAGTTTGACCAGGTCGTCTTCAGCGGCGAGTTGGGCCAGGTCCACGGTCCGGTCAAGACCCAGTTTGGTTTTCACCTGATCGAAATCACCAGCCGCAACGAATGAGTCGCTTCCAGCGGAGACACCTTCCCGTGCCTCGTCTTGCCGTCTCACTGCGCCGCGGCACAGTGGCCTGGGCCTGCTGCATGGTCCTGGCGCTCACCGACGCCCCGGCAAAGGCCCAGCGCCTCGATCTCTCGCACCTCGACACCAACACCCCCTACCACGTGGGCCTGGGCACGGCCAAGCTGACGACGCCCCAGTGGGTGGGGGAAGCGGGTGTCGAGGCGGTGGTGATCCTGGGCATCGACGACATGCGAGATCCGGCACGGTACGAGGCCTTCCTGCGGCCCGTCCTGCAACGGCTCAAGAAGATCGATGGCCGCGCCCCGGTTAGCATCCTGACCAATTCGGTCCGCCCCGACGACCCGCAGCTGCAAAGCTGGCTTGGCGAGGGACTCTCGATTGAGGTGCACACGATCGACCATCCGTGCCCGCTGTTGGCCGCAGGTGACCTGCTGCGGGCCAAGTCGACTTACGATCGCTGCGTCGAGCTGCTCGGTCGGATTCCCGGCAACCGCCCGGTGGCCTTCCGCATGCCCTGTTGCGATTCGCTGAACACCGTCAGCCCGAGGTTCTTCAGCGAGATCTTCAATCGCACGACTCCATCAGGCCAGTTCCTGCGGATCGATACGTCGATCTTCAATGTCTTCACCTCCGACGACCCCGACATCCCCCGGGACCTGGTCCAGGACGCCGACGGCACCGAGCGGTTCCTGAAATACGTCCCTCGCAATACAGACGGCCCCTACGACAACTTCGTCAACACGATTCACAACTACCCCTACCCCTATGTCATCAACCGCACCTGCTGGGAGTTCCCCTGTGTCGTCCCCAGCGACTGGGAGAGCCAGCACCTGAAGGGCAACAACAATCCCCGTCTGCTGGACGACTGGAAGGCAGCGCTGGACATCACGGTGATCAAGCAGGGCGTGATGTGCCTGGTCTTTCATCCCCACGGGTGGTGCCGCAACTCCCAGCTGGTCTCACTGATTGACCATGCCGTTTCCCGGCACGGCAAGAAGGTCAAGTTCCTCAACTTCCGTGAAGCCAACGATCGCATGACCCGGAATTTTCTCGGCCGCGGTCTGGGCCTGAGACGCGACAGCAAGAAACGCCCTCCTCCCTTACAGAACGACACGGGACACCGGGTCGTGGATATCAACCGCGACGGGTACCAGGACGTGATCAGCGGATTTCGGGGCGTCGACGGGACATCGTTTGGCACCGTCAGGACCTGGCAGCCGGAGTCCCGGTCCTGGAAGACCACGCGGATCCAGGGAGCCGAGCGGTTCTCCGAGATCGCCCACCTGGGAGTCCTGCGTCCAGGTGGTCCCCCCTCGATCCTGTTCCGCAGCCGGCACGACAACCTCTGGTTGCACCTCGACGGTGAGCAATGGCGTCTCGATCGACAGTCCTTTCCGATCCGCAACAGGACGGTGCAAGACCGATCGATACGCGTCCCGCTGAAGAACCAGAGGGGACTTCGTCTGCGAGACATCGACAACGACGGTGCCGACGAGTTGATCATCTCCGACGGGAAACACAACGGTGTGTACCGGGCCTCGGAGAACGGTCGCCGATGGACCCGACTGGATTTCAGGCTACCCGAGGGCACAGGACTGGTGACGGTGGCCGGGGCCGACCGAGGCGTCCGGCTGGTCGACATCAACGACGATGGTTGCCTGGATGTCATCTCGTCGAATCACGCGTCCTACGGCATCTGGTTGTTCGACACGATGAAATCCGGCTGGGCGCACCACGTGCTCAGCGGCACGCGGGGCGAGGCCGAGTCGAACCAGCAATTGCCTCCGATCACCCTGGCCGATGGAACCGACAACGGGTTCTTTGTCCACGACGGGCAGTTGATCTGGCAGAACGAGCACACCGCCGGGATGCCTCACATGGTCGACCGCCGACGGTTCATCGACCTGCTCGCCGCTCGACCGCCGAGTCCACGCTCACCCCGCGCCTCGATGAACGCCATGCGGTTGCGGCCTGGGTTCCAGGTCGAGCTGGTCGCAGCCGAACCGCTGGTCCAGGACCCCGTCGCGTTTGACTGGGGCCCCGACGGACGGCTGTGGGTGGTCGAGATGGCGGACTACCCGCTGGGGATCGATGGCCAGGGTCGCCCGGGCGGCCGGGTCCGCTGCCTGGTGGATACCAACGGAGATGGCCGCTTCGACCAATCGACGCTGTTCCTCGACGGGCTGAACTTCCCCAACGGCGTCCTCGCCTGGAAAGACGGCATCCTGGTTTCCGCCGCGCCCGAGATCTTCTATGCCGAAGACACCGACGGCGACGGCCGAGCGGATCAACGTGACGTGCTGTTCCAGGGCTTCGTCGAAGGCAACCAGCAGCACCGGGTCAACGGGTTCTCTCGAGGCCTGGACAACTGGATCTACTGTGCCAACGGTGACAGTGGTGGCAAAATCCGCTCGACGATGACCGGGAAAACGGTTGATATCAGCGGCCGCGACTTTCGGATTCAGCCCGACAGCGGCCGCATCGACACCCAGGCCGGTCAGACACAGTTCGGCCGTCGTCGCGATGACTGGGGCAACTGGTTCGGCTGCAACAACTCGAACCCGATGTGGCACTTCGTGCTCGGTGACCACTACCTCCGTCGCAACCCCCACCTGCCGGCACCCAACTCGCGAGTCAATGTCTCGGTCACACCAGGTGCGGCTCCCGTCTTCCCAATCAGCCGCACCGCGGCCCGTTTCAACGGGCCCGCGGGAGTCAATCGGTTCACGTCAGCCTGCAGTCCCACCATCTATCGCGACCAGTTTTATGGCCAGGCCTTCTCTGGCAACTCGTTCGTCTGCGAACCGGTCCACAACCTGATCCACCGCGAGCGGATCTCCGCCCGCGGGTTGACCTTCACCAGCCGCCGTGCCTCGGACGAGGCACCCAGAGAATTCCTCTCCTCACGCGACAACTGGTTCCGACCCGTCTTCATCCGCACCGGTCCCGACGGCTGCCTGTGGTTTGCCGACATGTACCGCTACGTGATCGAGCACCCCAAGTGGATTCCCCCCGATTGGCAAAAGCGACTCGACCTGCGGGCCGGCCACAAGCTCGGACGGATCTACCGCATCGTGCCGACCGGCAAAACACCCCGTCCGATCCCGCGTCTCGATCGACTCGACACCGGCAAGCTGGTCCGCGCCCTGGACAGCCCCAACGGCTGGCAACGCGATACCGTGCAGCAAGCGTTGGTCCATCGAGGTGACCGGCGGGCTTTGAAACCCTTGCTACAGCAGGCGGCCCGATCACCGAGACCACTTGGCCGACTGCATTCACTGTGTGCCGCCGATGGACTGGGCGGCCTGAACCAAAGCGTGATCGCCGCAGCTCTTGCGGACACCCATCCCGGCATCCGTCGGCATGCAATTCGGCTGGCCGAGTCGCTTCCGAAACTCTCCGACGAGCTGGTCGGCAAGCTTACCGGGTTGGCCAACGATGCCGATCCACAGGTCAGGCTGCAGCTGGCACTCAGTTCGGGATCCCTGGGCACGCCCCAACAGCAGTCTCGACTGCTGGCCCGCCAACTACCCACCCTGATTGGCCAGCGGTTCTTCGAGTCGGCAGTGATCAGTTCGCTGAGCAAGGCCAACGTGGCACACGTCATTTCACTCGTGCTGCAGCAGGCCGACAGCTCGAAGCCAGGCACCGAACTCCTGTTGTCCCGCCTGTTTGCACTCGACAACGCGTACGGCAACAAGGGCTCGCTGGTCACCTGGATCTCACTGTGTGCCGACCCCAGGCTTCGCAAGTCGCCCCAGCGGCTCTTCTCGATGTCGGCCACGCTGCTCGACACGCTCGAGCGGCGCGGCCTGGCACTGTCGAAGCTCCACACCGACGGCGAAGCGGACACCCGCCGGGCCGTTGACGCCTTTCGGGCCGTGCTGGTTCTCGCAAGACAGACGGCCTCGGCACCGGACAAGTCGGTGGCCGACCGAGCAAGCGCCGCCCGACTGCTCGGCCGAGACGCCACGACCCGGGACGCCGAGCTCGAGCTGTTGAGTTCCTGGCTGGCACCTCAAACAGACGCCTCGCTGCAATCCGCCGCCGTGTCGGCCCTTCAACGTAGTGGCAGCCCCGATGTCGCCCGA
>CAUZEQ010000095.1:0-15141 GCA_963578885.1 Planctomycetota bacterium | reverse complement strand
CGGGCCACCACCGCCGCCGCCCATCGGGCCACCACCGCCGCCGCCCATCGGGCCACCACCGCCGCCGCCCATCGGGCCACCACCGCCGCCGCCCATCGGATCGCCTCCGCCATCGGCGGATGCTTCAGCGGGATGGTAAATCGTGGTGGGTGAGGGTCCCTGGTTGACGTGAACAATCTCGATCGGCCAAGGCGACCGAGTGAGTGCGGCCAGCAGTTCGGGCAACTTGCGGTGATCGACGACCAGCTTGAGCTTGAAGCCGCGGGTGCGGCGGAATTCGGTGTCTTCACAGTAGTACTTCTGAGGTGCCACGCCCCCCGAACCGCCCGCTGCGGCACCGCCGCCGGGACCGCCAGCTCCCATCGGACCGCCAGCTCCCATCGGACCGCCAGCCCCCATCGGGCCACCGCCGCCGCCCATCGGACCGCCGCCGCCGCCGCCCATCGGGCCACCACCGCCGCCGCCCATGCCGCCCATCGCGCCGCCTCCGTCCTGCTTCGCCCCACCACCGGCAATCAGCACGCCGCTGAACTCCTCGGTGAGCGTAAAATCGACCGGGACGCTGAACTGGTCACCGGAGACCTGTCCTGTTCCGCCACCTTCCATCCCCCCCATCGCGGCACCACCGGCACCACCGGCACCCGCCGAGACACCAGTCGGGCCACCCGCCGGAGGACCTCCAGCCGCACCGCCGCCACCAGGCGCTCCAGCCGCTCCACCACCCGCTGTGCCGCCCTTGCCGCCGGCACCATCGGACAACCGCGTGCCACGGAACAACTGGATCAACTGAAGCTCCTTCACATGCGAATCGACAACCGAAACCGTTCCCGAATTCACCTCGCGGATCGCATTCAACAGCGACGAGACCAGCCACAGGTCCTCCTGGGCCGAGTAGATCTCCTCGATCGACGGATCAACCGACTGCCAGGGGTAGCGGGCCGGAGTGGGCAGATCCCTGCGAGGGAATCGCACCTTGCCAGGCCCTTGCGGAGCCCCCTCGGGCTCGATCAGCAGCCAAACCCGATCCAGCTCCCGCTCGTAATCCAACTTGTAGAACGTGCGGATCACGTTCGCGTTGCCGCCGGGCGACTCGAGCACCGACGTCACGTCCTCGAGACAAAAGAAATTCGGTACCCGTCGCGAGATCCGGCTGGGCCAGGTCTTCAACCGCTTCTGTCCGTTCCACAGCTGGGCCGCGGCATCCGTGGTCCGCGACGACATGGTCGCGTTGATCTTGGACAACTCTTCGATACACAAGTCGTTCTTTTCGCCGGCCGTGGAGACCAGACCGTCGATCTTCTTGAAGCGACCCCCGAGCTTGGTCTTCTCGCCCTCGATCCCCTCGGTCAACGAACCCGTCCCAATGCTCCAGGCAATCGGTGTCACGATCAACACCGTGACAAACAGGATCCAGAACTTGTGAGCCAGTACCAGTTGCAACTTGTCCATGATCGTCCTCGTCGATTCCCCGCCAGGGGACTGGGTATCACGTCCGTGTGGTGCACAGGCGTATGGGGGTTATTCTAGTCAATCGGATCTCTGCCAGCCTCTGGCCATTATGAATTTCCTCGGAAGACCGCGCGGGTCGCTCAGAATGCCCCCGTCCCCGCTGGCGGGGTCGGGGTCGGGGTCGGGGTCGTGGCCGGTTGTGTCGAGGGTGGCGTGGGAGTTCCCGGTGTCGCGTCAGCAGTCGGCTGGCCACCGTCGGCCGCGGCCGCTGCAGCGGCCTGACGCTGGCTCAACGGAGTCGGTTTCCAGACGAATTCGAGTTTGAAGGTGGTCTTGTCGACCTTCACGAACTTGACGTCCCTGCCAGCCTTCTTGCTCTTGGCCGACGGAGCCGCTCCGATGCCGCCGAACACCGGTCCGCCCGCAGCAGCTCCAAAACCACCCGCATCGCTCATCTTGACCCGGCCGGTCGGGTCGTAGTTGACCACCGTACCGATGATCTTGGTCAGGGTCGAATGCGAGATTCCCAGGGTCTTGAGCTTCGGCTGACGCAGGTTCTTCAGCAGGGTGTTCTGCACGTAGAACTGCAACTGGTCGGTTTCGTCCTGACCCTTGTGGTAGTGCTCGCCGATCATCGTGAACACGTAACCACTGCCGGTGGGAGCCGTGGCCAGCTCGGTGGGATCCATGTAGCGTTTTCCGTCCAGAGTCGCCACCACCTTGTCGAACCAGCCTGTCTTCAGGTCCCCGTGCCGAGTATGGATCATGTAGGAGATGTGGATGCGATTACGACGGACCAGGCTCTGGATGTCCTTCTGGTTGCCCACCTCCCGCGGCAGACACTCGTTGATCGCCCGAAACACCTCCGGGATCAACTCGGCTCGCTCCGAACCGCCCAGCAGGGTCTGCTGCCTGAGTTGTTCGCCGTCGAATTCTCCGGCCAGGGTGTCGTATTCGCCCTGGGTATTGGTGATCTCGCTGTAGGCCTTGTCGCTGGCCTTGGATGCCGCCACCACCGCTACGTCGCGGACCGAACGGTCGACACAGCCTCGAGGAAACACGTCGACGGCCAGGCCGGCCAGCAGGATCGATGCGGCGATCACCGCCCAGGGCTTCTTCTGCCGGATCAATCGTGCCGTCTTGATCTCGCTGGGCAACAGCGTCGTGTGCACGCGGGTCACGCCCAGGCACTGAAGCGCCAAGCCCATCGGCACCGCGAACGTCAACACGTTGTCCTGGAATTCGCTCGAGTTGAGGACCTTCTCGCCGATCACCCCCTGCAGCGACTCGACCCGCTCGACGTCGTACTGCAGGCTCTGCTGCAGGAACTTCTGCAGGCCCGCCAGCTTGAACCCGTTGCCACAGCCCAACACCCTCACGATCTTCGCGTCGCGGTTGACACTCGAAAAGTAACCGATCGATCGCTGGATCTCGGATACGTACTCGTTGAAGACCGGCCGCAGGGCCTGGAAGACCGCCCGAGGATCCTCGGACTTCGTCGCGTGACACTTCAGGTGCTCGGCCTTCGAAAAGGTCAGCTTCATCTCCTTGGTCAACGCGCGAGTGAAATGATTGCCGCCCAGGGGGACGTTGCGGATCCAGATCTTCGCTCCGTTGGTGATCAACAACGTCGTGTTGTCGGTCCCCATGTCCAGCACGATCGTGTACTCGTCCAAGTCGTCCGGCTCGTCCTCCACCCGGATGCCCATCTGGTCGTAACAGACGAAGTTGTAGAGCGCCAGAGGCGCGATCTGCACGAGATCGACTTCGATGTCCGCGTCCAAGAACGGCTGCAACGTCTCGTAGACCTGGTCCCGCTTCATCGCGAACAGGCCGACCTCGGCGTTGAGCATGTAGCCGCTGTCCTCATCGACGCTGCCGGAAATCTTCTGGTAGGTCCAGATCACGTCGTCGAGATCAAACGGGATCTGCTGCTTCGCCTCGTACTCGACAATCTGCGCCACCTTGTTCGACTCGACCGGCGGCAGATTGATGAACCGAGCCAGAGACGTCGCGCCTGGCAGGCTGATCGCCACCTGGGAACCCCGTAAGTCGTGGGATTCCAGGAACGTCGCGATCGCAGCAGGAATCAACTCCTCGGGAATCGCGTCGGGCTGGCTGAGAATCTTGGGGTGGGGGATGTACTCGTGGGCCATGGCCAGCACCTGGTCGGCCGCCTCGGCGTACCGCAAGTGCACCGCCTTCAGGCCGGCCTGGCCAATCTCGATTCCCCATACGTCCTGGCTGTCAGCCATCGGCGCCCGACTCCCACCGTCTCACGAATTTCAACCCCCTCAGTCTACAACGATCCGCCCGAGATGCACCTCGAGACCCGCCATAGATGGGATCCTGAACCAGCGTCCTGTCCTAAGGCTATCATGTGGTTTTCCATCGGGTCAATTGAAACCCCCGACCCGCAGCGGTTCGCTGCCTTCGGAGCTTTGGACGACCGGACAACCGCTAGAGTTCCGCTGTTTTCACCGTTTGAACGCACTCGCTTGGACCCCAACCACGCTCCTACTACACTCACAACCCCACCCCGCACCCACCCCGCACCCACCCCGCACCCACCCCGCACCCACTCCACCCCCCTCGGCAACACCCGTTCGATGAAACGCCCACTGCGGCGATTCGAACCCAGCCCAGCGGCACACGGCCATGAGCCTCACAGACGTCGTCATCCTGATCCCCAGCCACAGCCTCGAGGACTTCCCCACCGAGTTGGAGGAAGATGAGGCTGCGAGTCTGCTCAACGCGTTCGCCGTCGCCTGGCACCCTCGACTGCTGGCTGCCACCGGGGTCATCCCCAACTGGCAACGGGCCGACGAGCCTACCGATCCCAGCCCCGGTCAGCTGTTCCTGGTGCCCACCGCCAGCACCGATTGGCTCGGACACGATTGGGCCTCACGAGCCCGGGAATCCGGCTGTGGAGTGATCAGCGACATCTCGGACCGCGACGAGATGATCGCCGCGGCCCTGGCCGTTCTCGACGAAACCGAAACCCCGACAGAACCCGCAGACCTGGCCGAGTCTCCAACGCCCGAGTCTCCGTCACCAGAGCCCCCAGCACTCGACCCTGACCTCACCGCCGACTTCCTCGCACTGGGCAGCTGCTACCTGCAGATGGAACTGCTGACCCGGCACATGCACCACTTCGGGAACCTCGACGAGGTCTTCCTGCAGCGTGAGGCGGTGATGGCAGCCGAGGCGGTCGTGGCCGGAGACGCCGAGACGGCCCGGGCTCACCTGAAAACCTGTTTCGAATCGCTGCACGAGGCCCGCGAGAGGTTCTACCCGGTCGACTGCTACCTGGTCGATCTCTGCCTGATCGTCCCCGAAGTGGCCGACAAGCACTTCCGAACCATGCTGCTGGGCGACTCACCCGTCAACCTGCTGCTGCGGGTCGCCGACGCGGTGACGATCGTCGAACAGCACCCCGAGTTGGCCGAGTTGATCCGCGAGGCTTGGGCCCGCGAGACGATCGACGTGGTGGGAGGCGACTACGAGGAGATCCCCGTGCCGCTGGTGCCCCTGGAGAGTCTGCTGTTTGACCTGCAGCGAGGCCGCCAGACCCTCAAACAACTCTTCGGCCGCGAACCGACCACCTGGGCCCGCCGCCGATTCGGCCTGGCCCCCCAGCTGCCCCAACTGCTCTCACGATCCGGCTACCACTCCGCACTCCACTTCCTGCTCGACGATGGACTCTACCCCGACACCGAGCAGAGCAAGTTGCGGTGGGAAGGCTGTGACGGCACGGTGCTGGATGCGATGTCGAGAATCCCGCTGGCGGCCGAAGCGGCGACCAGCTTCCTGAGATTCCCGATGCGGATGGCCGAGTCGATGGAGGAGGACCAGGCGGCGGCACTGTTGCTCGCCCGCTGGCCCGAAATCGAATCGCCCTGGTTCCACGACCTGGTCCGAATGCACGCCTACGCACCCTGCCTGGGCCGCTTCGTTACGCTCGACGACTACTTCCAGAATACCGACACACCCGGCCGCATCTCGTCCTACAACGCCAGCGAATACCTCGCACCCTTCCTGACCCAATCGGTCGCCGCCCGCGACTGTGACCCCGTCACCCGCTACCTCGAACACTTCACCCGCCGCGGCCGATTCGACGCCGCCGCCTGGTGCAGCAGCATCGCTGAACTGCTTCAGAACAAACCGCTCGACTCAACCCGACACAGCAGCCTCGAAGCTACCGTCGAGGCGGCCGGGTTTGAGGGTGACGACGAGGCCGGCCCGGCGGCCGACCTTGCCGTCGATGCGTTTGTCGACCAGGCGACCGCCAGCCTGGCGGAAGTGATCTGCGGGCGACCCGCAGCGGAACCCACTTCTGACGGCCAACTGATCATCAATTCGCTCTCGTTCGCACGCACCGTCACCGTCGCTCTGGGCCCCGACCTCACCGTCCCCTCCGATACGCCGGGCCTGCGAGGCATCCAGGATACCTCGACCGGCCGCCAGGCCATCGTCGACCTGCCCGCCTCCGGCTACCTCTGGCTGCCACACATCGCCGGCAGCCCCCATGCCGACCAGGACCAGACGGCACTCGCTGAAGATCTGCTGCTGAGGAACGAGTTCTTCGAAGTGCACATCAATCCCGACACCGGCGGGATCGAACGGATCAAGGGCTACGGACGACAACCCAACCTGCTCAGCCAACAACTCGCCTTCCGCTTCCCCCGGGAACGCAAAGTGGCCACCGGCGACGACAACCCGGCCGAGGCCAGCACCACTTTCTACTCGGAAATGATCGGGCACGGTGTCGAGATCATCTCGGCCGGTCCGCACATCGGAGAAATCCAGACACACGGGGAACTCCTCGACCCCCAGACCCGGGAACGCGTCGCGAGTTTTCGGCAGACGTTTCGGACCGTGAGGTACCGACCGAGCGTCGAGATCGAAATCGAGCTCGAGCTCGAGCTCGACAAGACGCCCGAGGGAGACCCCTGGAGCAACTACCTGGCGGCACGCTACGCCTACGGCGACGCCACCGCAGCCATCACCCGCAGCCAACTCGGAAGCGCCCAGCCGGCCGGGAACGACCGGTTCGAGAGTCCCTACTACGTTGAGATCGCCAACGAATCGCACCGGGTGACCGTCGTGGCGCCCGGGCTACCGTTCTATCGCAAGACCGGCGACCGCATGATCGATGCCATCCTGGTCCCCGAGGGAGAACTGCGGCGGACGTTTTCGATGAGCATCTGTGTCGACCAGCCCTACCCCATGCAGGAAGCACTCGACCGACTGGTGCCGCCGCTGATCCGCCAACAGGTGCCCGGACCACCGGCCCACGGAAACCAGGGCTGGTTCCTGCACCTCGACAGCCGAAACGTCCAGATCACACGTGTGCTCGGGCTCGCCGAATTGCCGGGCTGGTCCGAGGATGGGTCGCAGGATGGGTTGGACGATCAAGAGATCGCAGCAGAGGGTCTTGACGGGGACCATTACGACCACCCGACTCTCCCCGACGCGTTCGGATTCGCCGTGCGGTTGCAGGAAACCGAGGGCCGGCACCGCAGCACGACGCTCCGCTGCTGGCGGACGCCGACGATGGCGCGACAACGAGACTTCCAGGGACGTACGCTCGCCGAGTTGCCGATCGAAGGCGACGGGGTCCGCATCGACCTGACCGCACACGAAATCGCCGACATCGAGCTGAGGTTCGAGGACCCCGAGACTGTCGACGGCGGGGAGGCCTGAGCAGGTGATTGTCACGATCGACGGACCGGCCGGGTCGGGCAAGAGCACCGCGGCTCGAGGACTGGCCGATCGGTTGGGCTTCGACTACATCGACACCGGTGCGATGTACCGCGCCGTGGCTCACAGCTGCCAACAGGCCGGCATCGACACCACCGACCCGCTGAAAGTCACCGAGCAGGCCAGCGGGCTGAAGATTCTCTTCGACGGCCAGAACGTGCTGCTCGATGGAGTCGACATCAGCACGCAGCTCAGATCCCCGTCGATCTCCGAAGCCGCCTCCCGGGTCGCCCAGCACCCCGGTGTGCGGGCCGAGATGGTCCGGCAGCAGCAGGCGATGGTCGGAAACCGTAACCTGGTCACCGAGGGACGAGACCAGGGGACCGAGGTCTTCCCCGACGCCGGGTGCAAGTTCTTTCTCGAGGCGTCGGCGGAGGTTCGAGCCCAAAGGAGACAGGAAGAACTCCTCTCGCGAGGCGTCGACGTGCCGCTCGATGAGACACTCCGGCAAATCCGGGAACGCGACCATCGCGATCGCACTCGTTCGATCAGCCCGCTGAGACCCGCCGACGACGCCCTGATCATCGACTCCACACAACTCACCGCCGACGAAGTGCTCGAGCAACTCGAAGCCCACGCCCGCGAACGACTCGACGGCCCCCCCGACGGATCAGCCCACCGCTAGTGAGCCGGCGCGATGATGCCGTGACGCTTCATCTTCTTGTAGAGCGTCGTGCGGTTGATGCCCAGCGAACGAGCCGTCTGCTGGCGGTTCCAGCCATGAGCCTCGAGTGAATCGACGATCACCCGACGCTCGGGATCGGCCAACGCCGACTTCAGGCGATTGCCCGGCAGGTCCGACACGTCGGAGTCCTCCCGCCTGAGCGTCTCGGGGAGGTCGTCGGCCCGGATCAACTCGCCCCGGCACAACACCACCGCCCGCTCGATCACGTTGACCAGCTCGCGGACATTGCCCGGCCAGTGGTACTCGCACAAGTGCTGCATCGCCTGAGGGTCGACCCCACCAACCGGCCGACCCAACTCCTCGGCAAACCGCTCGCGGAATGACTCCACCAGCAACGGAATGTCCGCACGACGCTCACGCAGCGGAGGCTGCGTCAGAGTGATCACGTTGATGCGGTAGTACAGGTCCTCGCGGAATGATCCCTCCCGAACCATCGACTCTAGGTCGTTGTTCGTCGCCACGATCAACCGCACGTCGACCCGCTCGGTAGAGACACCACCGACCGGCTCGAATTCCCGGTCCTGGATCGCCCGCAACAGCCTGACCTGCATCGCCGGCGACGCGGTATCGATCTCGTCCAGGAACAACGTCCCACCGTCGGCCTGGCGGAAACGACCCGGTCGAGCGGCAATCGCACCGGTGAAAGCCCCCGCCACATGACCGAACAACTCGCTCTCAAGCAGAGTCTCACTCAAGGCCCCACACGAGACCTCGACAAACCGACGACCGCGACGGTCGCTCCGCTCGTGAATCGCTCGCGCCGTCATCGTCTTGCCCGTACCACTCTCGCCCTGGATCAATACCGTCGTGCGAGTCCCCGCCACCGTCTCGACCAACTCGAACAACTGCTCCATCCGAGGATCACACCCGATCAACTCATCACCCACCCCATCACCCACCCCATCACCCACCCCAGCACCCGCCCCAGCACCCGCCCCAGCACCGACCGCAGCCGTCTGCAGGTGCGGACCGTCGATCCGGCGTGCCATCGCCCGCGACAGCGATTCGGCCAGGTCATCGTCGAGGATCGGCTTGGTCAGGTAGTCGGCGGCACCGGCCCGCATCGCTTCGACCGCACTGGAGATCGAGCCGTAGCCGGTCAGCAGGATGACGACGGGAGGATCGGGGCGCTGCTGGCACCAGCGCAGCACGCTGAGCCCGTCGCCGTCGGGCAGCTGCACGTCGCAAAGCACCACGTCAAAGGACTGCTCACGCAAAAGCCCGATCGCATCTCCACAGCTGCCGCTCGTCTCGGTCCGAAATCCCCGCGCACGCAAGTCGCCTGCGAGGAACTCGCGGACATCATCGTCGTCTTCGACGACCAACAGAGATCCAGGCTGTGCGATCATGGGCTCGTTAGGTTATCGGGGTTCGGGGGATCGTAGGGGGGATCGAAATGGTGGATGGCCGGCCGGTTTCTCAACGATAGGTCACATCCGGCGTGTGGTCAAAAAACCACGCCACTTGGACAAACTTGACCCCCCTTGGATAGCTCAACTAGACTCGAAGCTTGGCCCCCGTTTTTCGATCGCTGGCCACGCGTTTCACCAGTGTTCGAGCGGACCGCGTCCCGACGAGTATTCCTCGTGCGCAGAGCCCTTATCAGCGACATCCACGGCAACCTCGAAGCTCTCGAGGCCGTGCTCGAACACATCCAGACGCAGTCGATCGAGGAGATCTATTGCCTGGGTGACATCGTCGGATACGGACCCAACCCGCGGGAGTGCATCGACCGGGTGAACGGGTGTACCGTGTGCCTGCTGGGCAACCACGACCAGGGGGCGCTGTTCGATCCCGAAGGGTTCAACGCCGGTGCCGAACGGGCCATCTTCTGGACCCGCAAGATGCTCGAGTCCGGAGACCGGATCGGAAACGAAGAACGCTGGGAGTTCCTCGGTGAACTCCCGCGAGTCTACCGCGAACCGGAACTGATGTACGTCCACGGCTCGGCTCGCAACCCGCTCAATGAATACGTCTTCCCCGAGGACATCTACAACCAGAGAAAGATGGAGCGAATCTTCGCGCTGGTCGAACGCTTCTGCTTCCAGGGACACACGCACATCCCCGGAGTGTTTACCGAGAGCCTGAATTTCGTCTCGCCCGAGGAATGTGACTTCGTCTACCCGCTCGTCGACTCCAAGGCACTCGTCAACGTCGGCTCGGTCGGACAACCCCGTAACGGCGACGCAAGAGCCTCCTACGTCATCCTCACCGATGAACCCGCCGAAGCTGCCGCCGCAACCGATGGCGAAACAGCCAACGCAAACGATGGCCAAACAGCCGACGCAACCGATGGCGAAGCCGCCGCCGCAAACGATGGCGAAGCCGCTACGGTCAGAGTCGAATTCAGAGTCGAATTCCAACGGGTCGAATACGACCTGGAAACCACGATCGAAAAGATCTACGCCATCCCCGATCTCGATAACTTCCTCGGAGATCGACTGCGGGACGGGCGGTGATCGATGGAAGAACTCCGCCGATTGCTGCTCTTCATGGCGCTCTCAATTGCTTTGCTGATCGGCTGGTCCTGGCTGAACCGACCCGATCCCAAGCCCCAACAACCTCCTCAGCAGGCAGCCGATAAACCCGACGCCAAGCCCGACACCAAGCCCGACACCAAGCCCGACACCAAGCCCGACACCAAGCCCGACGCCAAGCCCGACACCAAGCCCGACACCAAGCCCGACACCAAGCCCGACACCAAGCCCGACACGCCGGCGGGCGTCTCGGTACCCGAGCATCCGTTCGAGGTGGTAACGATCGGCAGCAGCGACCCGACGACGGGGTACGGGCTGCAGGTCCAACTGGTCACCCGCGGTGCCGCCGTACTGATCTCCTCGTCCAACGACCCCCGCCACCTCGCACTGCCGAGTCCCGATGTCGCCCAGGACCCTCCACTGTCGTTCGTCGGCGACCACCTGCGTCGGCTCGACACCGACGGCAACGGGCTGACCGCCGAGGAGCTCGACGCCTGGAAGCCATCACGGCTGGGACTCCGTGACCTGCCGCTGACCCTGCAGACTTCGATCGAAACGCTCGACAAGCAACTCGAGGCCCTCGACAAGACCGCCAGCCTCAACCGGCTCAACTGGGAAATCACCGACCGCTCCACCGACGACGACGTCACCAACGGTGTCACCTTCCGCCTGCAGGTCGGCGAGGTCACCGTCACCAAGACCTATCGGCTCAAGCGACTCTCCGATGGCGACGTCGACCTGATCACCACCGGCACCAGCTCGGCCAGCCTCGTCGATCGCCTCCCCGAAGCCTACCAGCTCGAATTCACGATCACGCTCGAGAACACCGGCTCGGAAACCGCCAGCTTGGGCTACCGCCTGCAGGGCCCCGTCGGGTTGCCGCTGGAGGATCTCGAGAACTCCCGCTATGCCAGCTCGATCAAGTGGGCCAAAAAGAGCGGCAGCCAGGTCGAGGAAGTCGATGCCATTTCCTCGGCCGATGTGGCCGAGGCCGAGGACGAAAACGAAGCTCAGCAGCAGCCCGCCGAGACCTGGCACTACGCCGGCGTCGACGTGCAGTACTTCGCCGCACTGCTGTTTCCCTCGCCCGACCAGGTCCAGCAGAGTCTCGATCAGAATCTCGACCAGGACCCCCGCGGATACCTCGACCACGCCGAGCCGCAACTGGTGTATCGCGAGTCCCTCTCGAGCCTCTACACCCAGATCAGCCTCGTGCTCGTCTCACACGACATCGAACTCGACCCCGGTGAATCACTCACTCACAAGTACATCCTCTACACCGGCCCCAAGCGGCCCCAGCTGCTGACTCCGCTGAGAGCCCAGGATGTGCTCGACATCACCAACATCCTCTGGATCGGCAAGCACATCTCCCGCGCGATGCTCTACTTCCTGGGGGTCATCCACTCGCTGGTCCCCGGCCTCGGCTACGGGTTCGCCATCATCGTGCTGACCATCAGCGTGCGGCTGGGCATGCACCCGCTGACCCGCAAGCAGGCACTCAGCGCCAAGATCATGAAGGACCTCAAGCCCGAAATCGAACTGCTCAAGGAAAAGCACGGAACCGACAAGCAGGCCTTCGGGCGGGCGCAGATGGACCTGTTCCGCAAGCACAACTACAACCCATTTTCCGGCTGCCTGCCGATCATCGTCCAGCTGCCGATCTTCATTGGCCTCTACCAGGCCCTGGGCAGCTCGGTCGATCTCCGCCGAGCCTCCTTCCTTTATATCGACAACCTCGCCGGACCCGACCGACTGTTCCCCCTCGGGTTCACAATCCCCTACCTCGGATCCGACTTCAACCTGCTGCCGCTGGTGACCGTGGGGCTGTACCTGATCAACAACAAAATGTTCATGCCGCCGCCGACTACCGACGAGGCGGCGATGCAGCAGAAAATGATGAACGTGATGATGATCGTCTTCGGCTTCCTGTTCTATCGACTGCCCGCCGGACTGCTCGTCTACTTCATCGTCTCCACGCTCTGGGGCATGGGAGAACGAAAACTGATGGACTTTCTGCCCACTCCCAAGCCGAAACCGGTGGTCGAGGGCCAGGACAAGCCGCGGCGAGGCATCATGGCCCGCTTCGGGAGCATGATGGACAACGCCCAGCAGAAAATGGAACAACAGAAACAGGACTACGAACGGCAGCAGAAGCAACAGAAGAAAGACGGGTCCGGCAAGGGCGGTCGCAAGAAGAAACGACATCGCTAGCAATCCTCGGACATGTTCCCCGACACACTCGACACCATCGCCGCGGTCGCCTCGCCACACGGCGGTGCCGCTCGAGGAATCGTCCGCATCTGCGGTCCCGATACCCCCGAACTCTGCCGCCAACTCTTCTCGCCCGACACGCCCGCACCCACCCACTCCGGCTCAGCCTTCCGCCAGACCGGGGCCTGGCAGATCGGATCGGGCCCCGCAGCTCCTCGACTGCTGAGGATCCAACTGCACCTCTGGCCCGACAACTCCAGCTACACCGGGCAACCCTCCGCCGAAATCCACACCGTCGGCTCACCTCCGGTTCTCCAGAAACTGCTCGAAGAACTGCTCGCACACCAGGCGCCCCCCGTACGAGCCGCTCGGCCCGGTGAGTTCACTCTCAGAGCCTTCCTCGCCGGACGGATTGACCTGGTCCAGGCCGAAGCGGTACTGGGGGTCATCGAGGCCGAAGACCACGCCGGGCTGGAAGTCGCACTCAGGCAACTGGCCGGAGGACTCTCGGAACCGCTTGCTCAACTCCGCAGCCAACTCATCGAACTGCTCGGGGACCTCGAAGCCGGACTCGACTTCGCCGATGAAGACATCGAGTTCGTCTCGAGAACACAACGCAGGAAACGCCTCGAAGAACTCGGCGAAACACTCGCCACGATCCGACAGCAGGCCCGATCACGCATGACCTCAACCGGCCGACACCGGGTCCTGATCGCCGGGCTGCCCAATGCCGGCAAAAGCACCCTGCTCAACGCGCTGGCCCACCACGACTCCGCCATCACCTCGCCTCAGGCCGGCACCACCCGGGATGTCGTCACCGCCGACATCCAGCTCGAGGGACTCGAGCTCCAACTGCTCGATACCGCCGGCTGGGAAGCCACACCAGCGACCAACGACTCCGCCTCGATCAACCAACTCGACCAACTCGCCCAACTCGCCCGTCAGCAACGACTCGAACAACTCGAACACGCCCAACTGGTCCTGTGGTGCCTCTCGAACCCGGAACCCGGCACCTCGATCGAAACTCACCTCGACCAGGACCGGAAGGCTCGACTCGAGATCCACGCCCGCGGCACACCGATGCTCGTGCTGCTGTCCCGCTGCGATCTCGAGGTCGACGGGCCGTCGAGGCCCGACGACCCCGACGACCCCGACGACCCCGACGACCCCGACGACCCCGACGACCTGGACCAGGAGACCGGAGAAACCCCACTGGCAGTCTCGGCGGTCACCGGCCAGGGGATGACGGACCTCAGAGAGGCCCTGGTCGCAAGGCTTACCCACGACGAGGGGGGCCGCGCGACACTCGTCGGCTCGACCGCCGCACGGACCGCTGACGCCTTGAGCCGGACGGCGAGCCGGCTGAGGGCCGCGGCGGACGTCGATGAGGAGTTGCTGGTGGCCGTGGAGATCCGCGAGGCGCTCGATGAACTGGGAGCCGTGATGGGGACCGTCTACACCGACGAGATCCTCGACCAGGTCTTCTCGAAGTTCTGTATCGGCAAGTGAGGCCTGCTGGCAGGTGCACCGACGGCGGTGCTATCATGCCCCTCCTGCACCCAGGACCCCTCACCCGCGGAGTTTCTTCATGAGTTCCCCGAACGCCTCGACTTCCACCACAAAGTGGCCCATCGGCGTCTTCACCTCGATCGATGCCGGACTCGGCGTCCACCTCGACGTCGCCGCTGAACTCGGTGTCCCCAGCGTCCAGATCCATGCTCCTCACCAGGACACCCGCAACCCCGAAGCCGCCGCCGAATTCCTCGCCCGGTGCGCCGACGCCGAGATCACCGTGACGGCCGTCTTTGGTGGGTTTGAGGGCGAGAGTTACGCCGACATTGCCACGACGGCGGCCACCGTGGGGCTGGTGCCCGAGGAGACTCGGGCGGCACGGGTCGAGGAGATGAAGGAGATCAGCGACTTCACCACCCGGTTGGGCTGCGACACCGTGGCGCTGCACATCGGGTTCGTTCCCGAGGACCGGGGCAGCGACAGCTACACCAGCCTGGTCGAATGCACTCGAGACCTGCTCGATCACGTCGCCGCCAACGCTCAGCAGCTGAACCTCGAGACCGGGCAGGAATCGGCCGAGCACCTGCTCGAGTTCATCGCCGACGTAGAGCGGGACAACCTGTTCATCAACTTCGACCCGGCCAACCTGATCCTCTACGGCACCGACCACCCGATCGATGCCCTGCTGAAGGTCGGTCACCTCGTCCGCAGCGTCCACTGCAAGGACGCCACCTACGCACCCGCCAATGGCCGCGGCACCGACTGGGGAGCCGAGGTGCCCCTGGGCGAAGGCGACGTCGGCATGCTGACCTACCTCAAGGTGCTCGATGGCATCGGCTACACCGGACCGCTGACCATCGAACGGGAAATCGCCGAAGACCGCCAGCGGCAGAAGGACGACATCGGAGCGGCCGTCGGACTGCTCGAGTCCCTCAGAGACCAGATCGGCTGATCTTGAGAAACGGAGACGGATCGACTACACGAGGGATACAGGGCGGATACAGGGCGGATACAGGGCGGATACAGGGCGGATACAGGGCGGAT
>CAUZEQ010000094.1:0-15426 GCA_963578885.1 Planctomycetota bacterium | reverse complement strand
AACGAGTCCGAGAATGCCGCCGATCCGGAAGAAATGCTCGTTCTGTACGCAGAAATGCTGCGTCAGGGTAAGCTCACCGACTCAGAATTCCGATCCATCAAGAACGAGATCCTGCCATCCCGCAGTCACGATGCCGAATCCGGTTGTGACGATTAGGCGCGATCCTGTATTTCAGTCGCCACACGGCCTGCCACCCTGCCCTCTCGGCACACATCACGAGATCGACATGCCCTCGGGTCCAGACTTCACACCGACCAAACGCGGCTCCGGCGGCAAGAAGAACGCCAGTTGCTCGTTCTGCCGTAAGAGCTACCGGGAGGTCGGTCCGCTGGTCGAGGGTCCCGATGAGGTCTACATCTGCGGCGAGTGCATCGAGTTGTGCCAGTCGATCCTCGAACAGGAACACCGGCGACGCGGTGACTCCAAGCGGCTGTTCACCAACGTGCCCACACCCCGTGAAATCGTGGCCCACCTCGACGGGTACGTGATCGGCCAGGAGCACTCCAAGAAGACGCTCGCCGTTGCCGTTCACAACCACTACAAGCGATTGATGCACTTCGAGGAGGACGACGACGAGGAGGTCGAACTCGAGAAGTCCAACATCATGATGATCGGGCCCACCGGCTGCGGCAAAACCCTGCTCGCCCGTACCCTCGCCCGCTTCCTGCAGGTCCCGTTTGCGATCGGAGACGCCACCACGCTGACCGAAGCGGGGTACGTCGGCGAGGATGTCGAGAACCTGCTGCTGAAACTGCTGCACGCGGCCGACTTCGACATCGAAGCCGCCCAGCGCGGCATCCTGTTCATCGACGAGATTGACAAGATCGGCAAGACAAGCAGCAACGTCTCGATCACTCGAGACGTCTCCGGCGAAGGCGTGCAGCAGGCCCTGCTGAAGATGCTCGAAGGCACCATCGCCAATGTCCCGCCCCAGGGCGGACGCAAGCACCCCGAACAGCAGTACATTCAGATCGATACCACCAACATCCTGTTCATCTGCGGCGGCACCTTCGTCGGACTCGACGACATCATCGCCAAGCGGAAAGGCCGACGCATGATCGGCTTTGGACAGACCGAAGATCCCGAGACCGCCGAGAAGCAACGGCGGGAAATGCTCTCCGACGTCACCGTCGACGACATACTGGAGTTCGGGCTGATTCCCGAACTGGTCGGCCGACTGCCGGTGCTCAGCAGCCTGCTGCCGCTGGGCCAGCATGAACTGGTGCGGATCATGACCGAGCCCAAGAACTCGCTCGTACGCCAGTACCAGAAGTTCTTCTCGCTCGAAAACGCCGAGCTGGAGTTTACACCCGAGGCGCTCACCGAGATCGCTCGGATCGCGATGACCAAGGACATCGGGGCCCGAGGATTACGCAGCGTGATCGAAGAGACAATGTTCGAGATCCTCTACGATCTGCCCGAACAGCAAGACGGTGGCCACTACCAAATCACCGATGCCATCGTCCGCGGCGAAGAACGGATGTTCCCCGATGACCCCAAGGATGGCTCGGCCGCGGCCTGATCCGGCTGGGTTGCCGGTTGTCTCGGTTGGTGAATGCCACGGGCCTTTGGCTATCAAACTATCTTGCTATCATCGGCCACGCTTATGCCGGGCCCCAGCAGCGGCCGGCACCACTCTTCTTCTCGACTCGCTGACCCAGCCCATGGACGTCCGGCTCGAAGTCGTCCACGACAAGGCCCGTATAAGGCAGGTGCGCCTGCGCCGCGATACGGTGGTCGGTCGAGGCAAAGACTGCCAGCTCAGGATCCCGGTCGCCGACGTCAGCCGGCAGCATTGCCGCTTCACGCTCGAGGATCAACGACTGCTGATCCGCGACCTCGGCAGCTCCAACGGCACGCAACTCGGCGACAAGTCCATCCCCAGCGGCAAGGACATCCTGCTCGCCGATGGCGACACCGTTACCGTGGGACCGGTCTCCTTCATCATTCACCTCTCCGAGGTCGAGCCGAGTCTCCCGGCCGACGCCGGAGGGGAGGACCCGGTTAAGGCCGAACCTCAGCCGGCCCCGCAGGAGGATACCGCTGAGTTCGACTCGGCCACGCTCGACAACGACCCCGCCGACTTCGTCGCCGATGAGGAACCCGACACCACCGACGACGCATCAGTTGTTGATCTGGAATTGAGTCCAGCGGCTGAGGAACCGGCTGAGGAACCGGCTGAGGAACCGGCTGAGGAACCGGCTGAGGAACCGGCTGAGGAGTCGGCTGAGGACCCCGAGGACGAGACAGCCGAAGAACTCGAAGCAGAGAAACCATTGAAATCTCGGTCGCTCTTCAGTCTCTTCCGGCGACGCGCCACCAGCGTCGACGACGACGACCTGATGGAAGAACCCGGCGAAGATCCTCCGCTGCAACCCGGTGCCGAAGTGCCCTCCGAGGAACTCGACGACGGATCACTTGCCGCCGGCCATCCCGTGGCGGCACAGTCGGACACCGTCGTCGGCCTCTCTGTTGAAACTCCCGCCGAAACCGGTCCCAGCGAATCGGTCTTCGACGACGATTCGTTGGACGAAGAGCTGAGCGTTGAGGAAGCCGAGGCTGCGGACGCCAACGACGAGAGTGATGTCATCGTTGAGATTGCCGAGGATGGTGATACGGTGACCTTCGACTTCCTCGACGAGCAGCCCGAAACCGACGCACCCGCTGACGACCACCTCGACAACTTCCTCGGACAGTTCGGTGACTAGGACTCCTCTGGCCTTACGGTTCATACACCCATGAACAACTCAACAACATCCCACCGCAAGTGGTTCCAGCGACTGGGCCCCGGACTGATCATCGCCTGCGTGGTCATCGGACCCGGCAGCATCACGACCAGCACCCAGGTCGGGGCCACCCACGGCTTTGCACTGACCTGGGTCGTGGTCTTGGCGGTCGTCTTCATGATGACGTTCATGCAGCTGGGCGCCAGGCTCGGAGCGGTCTCCTCACGGTCACCGGCTGAACTGCTCACCAAAGGATTCGGCCGTCCGCTGGCTGTGTTGATCGGACTCGGCACCTTTTTCATCTCCGCGTCCTTCCAGTTCGGCAACAACCTCGGTGTCGATGCCGCCGTCAAGGAGCTCTCCCGCGACGTCCTCTCGCCGGAGACCCGCGAATCGGTACTCCCCTGGCTCGATTACTCCGTCGTCGCCTTCAACGGCCTGGCCATCGCATTCCTGCTGGCGTTCAAGAACCTCTACCGGGCTCTCGAACGACTGATGATGTGTTTCGTCGGCCTGATGCTCGTCAGTTTCGCACTGAACCTCGGCTTCGCGCTCGCCAACCAGGTCCCTGCACCCGAAGTGGCCGCTGACGCCGCAGCGGCACCGCTGCTGGACTTTTCGTTGCTGGGGCTCGTGGGCACCACCTTCGTGATCACCGCCGCCTTCTACCAGGCCTACCTCGTCCAGCAGAAGGGCTGGACACGCGACGACCTCCAGGACGGAATGCGAGACGCCCGAGTCGGCTCGGTGCTGATGGCGCTGATCACACTGATGATCATGTGCACCGCGGCCGCTGTGCTCAGGGGCCAGTCGCTGAAGACCTTCGAGCAGGTCTCCTCGCAGCTCGCGCCCCTCTTCGGTGCTTGGGGCCGTCCCCTGTTCTGCATCGGCCTGTTCGCCGCCGCCTACTCCTCGTTCCTGGTCAACTCCATGATCGGCGGCTTCATCCTCGCAGACGGACTCGGACTGGGTAGTCGTCCCGATCAACCCGCCACCCGGGCCCTGACAGTCACCGTGCTGCTGATCGGCATGGGAGTCGCCCTGTTTGTCATCAAGGCCGGGTTCAGCCCTGTCCCGGCCGTCGTCGCCGCACAGGCCGTCACCGTGCTGGCCGCCCCGCTGACCGCCTGGGCGCTGATCTGGCTCACCAACAACAGGCAGATCATGGGCGAAGACACCAATAGCGTTTTGACCAACGTTTTCGCCTGGGGAGGATTCGTTTTGCTGCTGGCCATGGCCCTCTATACCGCGATCGCCAAGGTCATCCCCGGAGTCTCCAAATTGCTCAGCGACACCGCCTGATCCACTCGCCGGCTCAACTGTCTCAAAAAGACTCAAAAACACGCCCCGGGCATCCCGCCGTGACCCCAGACGATACCAGCACGCTGATCCAGCACACCCAGGACCTGCTCGACTCGATCGATCAACGCGATTGGGCCACCTATCAGCAGCTGTGTGATGAGACGCTGACCGCGTTTGAACCCGAGGCACTCGGACACCTCGTCGAAGGGATGCCCTTCCACGAGTTCTATCTCGAGCCGACCCACGACGGGCTCCCCCGACAGTCGACCATCAGCTCTCCCCACGTCCGCCAGATGGGTGACGTGGCCGTGGTCTGCTACGTCCGACTGCTGCAGGCGACCGATTCGGCCGGCCTCACCTCGACCCGAGCGATGGAAGAGACCCGGGTCTGGCATTTGCAGGAGGGCACCTGGCAACATGTCCACTTTCATCGATCACCGGCCGGTTCGGCCGAACCCTGAGTCCACCGCCTGATGTCCACAGATATTGTCTTCCTCTCCGATGACCTGATGTTCGCTCCCAGGGTCTCGGGCCAGGCCCGGGCAGCCGGTTGGCAACTCCGCGAAGCCGGCTCACCTTCGGCAGCCCTCGCCCTGGTCGAAGCCGAATCGCCACGGCTGCTGATCGTCGATCTGGAAACCAGCGGGCTGGACATCGCCGAGCTGATCTCGCAGCTCGACCAGGCCACGCGGCCCTCGGTACTCGCCTTCGGACCCCACGTCCATCTCGCACGGCTCGAATCGGCTCGTGAGGCCGGTTGCGACCAGGTCGTCTCTCGAGGCCGTTTCAGCTCCGACCTGGCCTCACTGCTCGCCTCTCTACCGGGAGACTGCCTGGACGGGGAAGACGGCTGAGAGACCTTTTCAGAAAAACGCAGAAAAGCGCCGAAAAACGACTCGTGCCCTCCCGGCTTCCAATCGGTTAGACTCACCGCTGATGGCGCGCTCGGACCACATCTCCCGGCTGCTGGTGCTGGCCACCTTCTGGCTGGTGCCGCTTCCCGCCCCGGCCCAGGTCGGCGGCATCCGCATCGACGCCCAGGGGCTGCTGCAGCTGGCCAGAGTCACCGACCCGAGCCGGTCATCATCAACTCCCGACGCACCCGCAGCTATCGCCCGCCGCCACGCCACCCGCAAGATCTCGCTCAAGCGGCTCGAGCAGACCATCGCCGAACACCTCGATGCGAATCGTCCGCTGCCCCCGGAAGTCCGGTACCTGGCCGGACTGCAACGTATCGATGAAGTCCTGCTGCTGCCGTCTGATTCAGACGTCGTGCTGGTGGGCCCGGCCGCGGGCTGGACCCGGCTGGCTAGCGGCGAAGTCGTCGACCCCGACAGCAGCCGACCGGTCCTGGAACTCGACGACCTCGCACTCGCACTCCGCTTTGCCTCATCCGAAAAACGAACCGTCTCGTTTATCGGCTGCTCGATCGATCCTACCCGCGACGGCGTCAAGAACTATACCCGCTACATGAAACGCCTCTCCGGCGCCCTCAATGCACAGTCCATTCCCCGGATACTGACCGGGATGCAACGCGCCATGGGACACCAGAGGGTGCGGGTCTTCGGTGTGCCCGCCGACAGCCGTTTCGCCTGCAAGCTGGTCGCCGCCGATTATCGGCTCAAGCGAGTCGCCATGGGCTTTGACCGGCCGCCGATCAAGGGGCTGCTCAACTACATGGACCTGCTGACCCGAGCCAACCGCTCAGCCGTCCGCCGCCAGCACCGCTTCTGGTTTGTGGCGACGCACGAGGGCATCTCGAGATCACCCGACGGCAGGGCCTGGCGATTGACCGGCCCCGGCCTGGCCGTCCGCACCGCCGCAGCCGGTTCCGGTGACGGTGACCTTGACCGTGACCGTGACCGTGACAAAAAGGCCTCGCCGGTCGCTCGCCGGATGGCAACCAACCTGACCGAGAAGTTCCCTCAACTGGCCCGCCACATCCCCGTCTTCGGCGAACTCGACAACCTGGTCCGGCTGTCCGTCGCGGCCGAGATCGCACTGCACGCACCGCTGGGGGCTTCCGAGGGCCGTTGGCAGAGCCAGGTCCTGGTCGATGCGGATCGCTACCGCCGCAGGACATCGTCGGCACCGAAACGAGTCCCGTCGCTGGCGGCGGTCCGCAAGGCCCGTGGTCGCAACTGGATCTTCAGTGTCAGTGGTGGAGTCAAAGTCGAGCCACCCCCGGTTCGACTCAAGAGCTTCGGCACCGTCGACCGCCGGCTCGAACCGCGAGTCGAGGCCGCACGGCCCAGGGCCACCACCGGCTCCTGGTGGTGGGACTAGACGCCCGTGGAAGAACGCAGGCTCGGGGACGGGGTCAGACGCCGCCCACCAAGAGTCCTGCTCCACCTGCCACGTTCCCCAGGCGGGGCCTGACCCCTTTTTCGTGTTGCAACGACTGCTGGTTGAAAAGGGGTCAGGCCCCGCCTACGTGCCGTTCTGGGTGGAGCCGGACTTTCTGTGGGCGGCGTCAGACCCCGTCCCATCCCCAAACTTGTGTTTTTCAACCCGCCGCAGGCGGGCTAGACGCCGAATGCCGCCGCCAGGCAGGTATGGCCGGCGACTCCATCCGAGAGCCCAAGCACCACGCTGATCCGGATCTCGCTGGTGTTGATCATCTGGATGTTGATCCCCGCCTCGGCCAACGCTCCGAACATCCGCTCGCCCACACCCGTGTGGCTCCGCAGGCCGATCCCCACCACCGACAGCAGGGCGATGTCCCGCTCGAAACTGATCGATGAACCGTCCCAACCCTCGGTGACCTCGCGGACCAGCAGTAAGGCCGGATCGAGATCGCGGCGGGGAACGGTGAACGACAGGCTCGCACGAACCGCTGCCCCGTCATCGCAGCGGGGCTGGTTCTGGACGATCATGTCGACCAGGATCCCACCCTCGGCCACCGCCGAAAACACCGACGCTGCCACGCCGGGCGTGTTCGGAATGTCGCGAACCGTGATCCGACTCTGCTCGTCATCCAGCTGGACCTCGCTGACAACAATGTCCTCCATGCTCGCCAGCCGGTCCACCACGTCCTGCTCCAGCTCCTCTCGCTCAGACAACTCCGCCCGACGGTCCGCGGCGGGCAACTCGAACCCCACCCCCGGATCCTCGGCCTCGTCACGATCCAGTCCGAACCCCGAGTGCACAGCCGCCACGGTGTGCTCGCAGCAATCCCGGTCGACCAGGACCGAGATCTTGATCTCGCTGGTGCTGATCATCTCGAGGTTCACCTCTTCGTCGCCCAGCACACGGAACATGTGAGCCGCCACGCCGGTGTGAGACCGCATGCCGCGGCCCACCGATGACACCTTGCTGAGATGAGTGCCGTCGTCCACGCTGCCCTGGCCCAGGTCGGCCACCGCAGCTTCGGCCGCCGCCAAGGCCTGCTGCAGGTTCGGCTCCGGAACCGTGAACGACACTTCCGCCAGTCCAGCCAGCCCCACGTCCTGGACAATCATGTCCACCGGCAGCGAGACCTCGGCCAGATGCCGGAACACGACTGCCATCACACCCGGGCGATCCGGTACCCCGACCAGACCCACCCGCACCTCCTCGCGGACCACCGCCAGGCCGGTCACCAGCGGAGCCGTCGCGTCGATCGACTCCGACAGCGCTGCAATCAGTGTCCCCTCGCCCTCTGAACCCGAAGGCCGAACCCGGACCGGCACCCGGTACTTCTTCGCGAACTCGATCGACCGCGAGTGCATCACTCCCGCACCCAGGCTCGCCAGCTCAAGCATCTCGTCATAGGAAATCCGACGTAGCAACCGGGCCGAATCGACGATCTGCGGATCGGTCGTCAGCACTCCATCAACATCGGTGTAGATATGGCACTCGTCGGCCTGCAACACCGCCGCCAAGGCCGTCGCCGTCGTGTCACTGCCGCCTCGGCCCAGCGTCGTGATGTTCCACTCGTCGTCGATCCCCTGGAACCCCGCAGCGATCACGATCCGACCCGCCTGCAACGCCTCACGCATCCTGCGAGTCGAAATGTCGATGATGCGGGCCTGGGTATGAGACGAATCGGTGCGGATGCCGATCTGGCCTCCGGTCATACTGATCGCCTCGGCCCCCTCGGCCGAAACCGCCATCGCCATCAACGCCACCGATTCCTGCTCGCCGGTGGACAGCAGCATGTCCATTTCACGGGCCGCCGGTTTGTCTGTGATCTCCGACGCCAGGCTCACCAACTCATCGGTCTTCTTGCCGCGGGCACTGACCACCATCACCACCTGGTGGCCGGCTCGCTGAGCCGCCACCGCACGGCGGGCCGCCTGGCGGATCTGGCCCGCGTCGGCCACGCTCGTTCCGCCGAATTTCTGCACGATCAACGACACGACACACACCGCTCTGCTGCCCGAAACTCATGCCCAGCGTTCGAGCATAACGGCTCGCTCGCCACGTGGGCAGGTTCCCCGAGCCCAGGGACTGGCTCCGAAGCCCCGCCCGTGGCGGAGCGCAGGTGCCTGTCCTGCTTTCCCACACTCTCCGCCCGCCACAGGCACCTGTACTCGGGACAGGCACTTCCGCCCCGCCACGGGCAGGGCTCCAGCGCCAGTCCCCAACCAGGACAGGCACGCCCCACGATCCAACCGTGCGACGAGCCCGTCCCAGGGCCCCGAGCCCCCTACGCGGCCACCTTCCGCTTGAAGGGGAGCACCGCCGCAGTACCCGTGGCGGCGTCCAGCAAGGCCTCGAAGATCTGCATGTCCAAGGCACTGGCCGTCGGGTTCTCCGGATGCCACTGCACACCCAGGCAGAACCACCGGTCGTCGTCAGCCTCGATCGCCTCGATCACACCGTCGGGAGTCCGCGCCGCAACCACGAAACCCTCGGCCGGCCCGTCGATCGACATGTGGTGCTGGCTGTTGACCCGGATTTCACCCGGTCCGTACACCGAGTCCAGCCGAGTCCCCTCCCCGATCTCCAACACGTGACGCAGGGTCGCTTCGACCGAATCGCGGTGCAGGATCGACTGGGGTACGTCCTCGGAGACATGAGCAAACAGGCTGCCGCCACAGACGACATTCAGCACCTGCATCCCCGCACCGATCGCCAGCAACGGGATCCGCATGTCGACGGCCAACTGGCACAGACGACGGTCAAAGTCCTCACGCCGCTGAGGCATCGGGCGAGATGTCGGGTGAGCCTCCAGGCCCAGGCGGCCCGGGTCCAGGTCGAACGTGCAGCCGGCCAGGACCAGCCCGTCCAGCTTCTTCAGCAGCTGCTTCAGGTCGTCGTCTTCGGCCAGCGGTGGGATCAGCACCGGCAGACCGCCGCAGGCTGCCACGCTGTCGTAGTAGCCGGTGTTGAACCAGCTCAGCGGACCCGCTTCCTGGGTCGCCGCTCGAAAATCACCGTTGATTCCAATCCACGCTTTTCCACTCATCAACCAGGTTCCTTCCTGAAACCGTGCACGTCCCTGTGCACTGCCAATCGTCACCAGGCAACGAACATCGCCGCCTGGCCCTATTCCACTCGCGGCCCATCCTGGACCGCGAGTCCATTCTCTGGTTCAACGCCGGGTGCCCTCGGCGATTCGTACAGGACGCGCAGCCCGCCGACGACGAAATCACGTCACGTGATCCGTGGCACATCAACGGCAGCAGCCGTTGGGCGAAAGCTGGCATTCCCTTGCTCCTTGGTTTTCGACGGCGTCCTGCCGTCGGAGTCACTCGCGTCCTTGCGAACAACAACGGAGACGATGCTACCCTGACGGTTTCAATTGTCAAGAACCTGTTTCAGATTTTTCGCGATCCCCGTCGGCATCCGCAACCGCCCCGACCGCCCCGACCGACCCGGCCGACCCGGCCGCCGGCAGCCACATCGCGCTCAGGCCCGCGATCGCCACGAACGGCAGAAAGGCCCAGACCGCCAGCTGAGGCCGACCGATGTCCTGGAAGTAGGCGGTGAAGGGGGCCTCGATCAATCCGCCTCCCCCCCAGGCCAACCCCATCGTGATCGCCGAGGCGACTCCGGCTCCGCGGGGGAAGATCTGCTGAGCATACGAGACCATCGTCGGGGTCGTACCCCACAACACCAGGCCCATCGGGACCAGCACGGTGATCAGCAGCCAGGTCGGACAGCCCTCCCAGCCCCACACCGCCAGCAGCGGTAGCCCCAACAACGGACACACCACCATGAAGCGACGCTCCAGGCCGACCGGAAACGCCATCGCCAACAGAGTCATCCCCACGCTGGCCGAGACCAGAAACAGCGACTGAACCATGCCGATCGTGCGTCCATCAAAATGCCGGTCGGCCAAAGCAAACGAGATCACCTTGCTCATGCCCATGTTGGGGACCAGCCGGCACGAACAGACCAGTAGCAAGGACCATGCCAACCCGATCCGCCCATCGAACATCTCGGCCAGCCCCGGCGGCCGCCCTCCCGCTTTCGCCACAGGCTCGACCACTTCCACACTCTCGCTGCGACTCATGCCCCAGTACAGCAACAGGATCACCAACACCATGCCGGGCATCAGGTACAGCAACCCCTGCAGGTCAAACAGATCCACCATCAGGCCACTCAACAACGGACCCAGCGACAGCCCCAACGACCCGCCCAGCATGAAGATCGCCAGACCCCGCGTGCGGTTCTCCGGCAACAGCGTCCCGGCGCGCACCGCCGCCTCGGGATGAAACGCACCCACCGACACGCCACCGACAACAAACAGCACGCACAACCAGCCGACACGACCCTCCGCAGCGACCACCCCCACCCAGGTCAGGCAGATCGCCGCCACGACCGGGCCGACCAACAGCAGAATTCGCATCCTCCGCCGCTCGCGGAGGATGCCGAACACGCCCTGGGACAGTGACGTCGGCATCGAATGAGCCAGCATCACCACGACCAGGCTGATCCCCACCAGACCGCACTCCACGGTGATCCGGTGCCAGAGTGGTGAGACCAACAGCGCACTGGTGTCGACGACCGTGTGCAACAGCGCCAGACACACCAACGGCAGGTAGCGACGCATTCAGTCGCTCCGCCCGGACAGGTCCTGTCCACCCAGCTCGGCATCGAGCGGGTAGATCGGGCGCCGGAGGTGCTTGTAGTCGAAGCACGAGAAGTCCGGGCGGTGGATCCCCGGCGTGTCGGCATCGAAGATCGTCTCGGCCCACGGGCCCACGTCGGCCCGGAAGTGTACGGCACTCTTGACCACCAGCAATCGCTTCTCCGATGGCTCGACACCCACAATCCGCACCATCTCGGTGTCCAGCAGCTGCATCCGCCGGCTGGCCACAACCACCTCGACACCACCCACCTCGAGCACCGCCATCGGGCCCAGGTCGCCCGGGCAGCCCCGCTTCATCGGACCGGCGAACGTGAACCGTCCGTCTCCCAAACGCTTGACCCGCGCGGTGGTCACCACCGGATCCCCGTGCATCGTGTCGGTCTTGCCTCCGATACGAAACTCCGCCTCGGCCCCTTCACCCAACTCGTGAGCCCGCCCGGCAGTCTCGGGATCGTACAGCACCCCGACCACGCCCCCCTGGAAGTCCGCGGCCAGCATCGCCGCCAACGCGATCGTCCCGTCACAGGGGGCCCCGCCGCCGGGATTGTCCGAACCGTCAGCCAGGATCACCAGGCCCTCGGACTGTTCCCGAGAAAACCGCATGGCCTCCTCGATTGTCGTCAGCTGAGGTTGCAACTGGTCCCTCAACTCCCACACCCAGCCGGCCAACTCATCCGCTCGACGCTCGGCCAACTCCGCGTCACCGTCGGCCGTCACCAGCACACTCACCCCCGCGTCGGCAATGTCGGCGAACGGAAATCCCATTGCGATCGTCGCCGTCAACACACCCGGATCCGCCTCCAAAGCATGCAGCCTCCCGATCAGACTCATCATCGGTTCACGCAAAGTGCACTGCATCGGAGGCATCGTGATCAGGGGCAACTGACGGAAGGCCTGCACAGCGGTCACCTCGCCCCGGATGATCGACTCCAACAGCCCGATCGCCTCACGGCCCCGCTCGTTCATGTCGATGTGAGGATACGTGTCGTAACCGATCAGGCAATCCGGCACCGTAGCCAGTTGCTCGGTGATGTTGGCGTGATAATCGAGCGTGACGACGATCGGCATCGAGGCTCCGACGAGGTCGCGGACCGCCGCCACAATCGCCCCCTCGGCATCCTCGTGGTCGTCGCTGACCATCGCACCGTGCAGGTCCAGGGCCACGCCGTCAAAAGGCGCGGCCGCTTCGATCCGGCTCAGCAGCAGGCCCAGCATGTGCTCGAAACCCGACTGCTCAACAGGCCCGGCCGGCTGAGCATGCACGCTCAGCACCGGCTCCAGGTCAATCCCGCGAGCGGTGGCTTCGTCGAGATACCCACCGTGGATGGTCCCCGTGCCCGTGTACAGCTCACGCAACCGATCACCACCAGCCAACTCGTCGCCGCAATCGCTGTCTAGCTGAAAGTCAGCCAGAGTCGTGGGGACCGTGGCAAATGTGTTCGTCTCGTGCTGGATCCCGCCACTGACAATTCTCATCCTGGCCCTCGCTCCCTACCACTCCACGTCTTCACGAACCCGGCACAGGCGGGCGAACGGCCCGTCGGCTGCCGACATTTCCTCGTAGGTTCCCGTCTCCACCACCCGTCCCGACTCGAGCACCACGATGCGGTCAGCCGATGTGATCGTCGAAAGCCGATGAGCCACGACCAGCACCGTGCGGCCCTGTGTCGCTCTCCGCAACGCCTGCTTGATCCGTGACTCGGTGGCTCCGTCGACCGCGCTGGTGGCCTCGTCGAGAACCAGCACCGGTGCGTCCTTCAGAAGAGCCCGGCACAGAGCGATCCGCTGCTTCTGTCCGCCAGAGAGCCGGATGCCCCGCTCACCCACGACCGTCTCCAGTCCGTCGACCAACTCGGCCACGAATTCGTCGGACCCCGAAACCCGCACCGCCTCCTCGAGCCGCTCGTCGCTCACGCCCTCACGCCCCAGCAGCAGGTTCTCACGGATCGTACCGGCCAGCAGGAATACGTCCTGGGACACCAGCGCAATCTGATCGCGCAGCCACGACAGCGGCACCGCCGCGACGTCGACATCGCCCAGTTTCACCACGCCCGCATCAGGTTCGTAGAACCGGCTCAGCAGGTGACACGCGGTCGTCTTGCCCACACCTGTCGCACCCACCAACGCCACCGTCTCGCCTTCATTGACCCGGAACGACACCTCCCGCAGCACCACAGCGTCTTCCGAGTACCCAAACGAAACGTTTTCGAAGCCGATCGACCACGACGGGTTTTCGGGCACCGTTGCTCCCTCTCGATCGACGATGTCGGCAGGAGTGTCCAGCAACTCGAAAACCCGATCGGCACTCGCCCGGGCCTTCTGCAGGGTGTCGGTCAGGTTGGCCAGCCTGAGAAACGGCAGCACGATCTGGCCCAGGTACAGCAGGAACACGACCAGGTCGGCGATATCCACCTTCAATCCCGACGTCGCGTTGGGATCAGTGGTAATCCAGCCGCCGGCCCAGATGATCAGCACCAGCCCCGCACCGCTGGCGGATTCGATCACGCCCGAGGGGACCAGCGACCAGCGGTTGGCGTGTATGATCCGATCCCGGTACTCCAGGCTCTCGGCCTCCACCCGCTTTGCCATCGCCGCCTCGGCCCGAAACGACTGGATCACCGCTAGGCCGCCCAGGTGGTCCTGGATCCGGCCACTGACCTCGGCGAACCGGCTGCGGACTCCCCGCCACATGTTCCGGGTCCGTCGCGCAATCACGTACACCAGCACGGCGATCACCGGCAAAGGGGCCAGGGCGACCAAGGCCAGCTGCCAGTTGATCACCAGCAACACCACGCTCATCGTCACCGGAATCACGACCGCCAGCATCGACTCGGGAATCCCGTGAGCGATGTAGTCCTCGATCGCCGCCACATCGCCCATCGTGCGGGCGACCAGGTTGCCCGAATGCCGACGATTGAGATACGCCGGCGACATCTTCTGCAGGTGCCGGTAGACGGCCAGCGACAGGCGGTGCAGCGTCCGGTACGCAGCGATGTGCGAACAGAGCCCGTAGAGGTAGCGGAACACGCCGCGGAACAGATAAATCACCGCCACCAGGCTGCCGAGAACCCAGAAACTGCCGGCGACGCTCGGATCGCGGATCCAGATCAGCATCTGGCGGATCAGCAGCGGCGGAATGATGCCCAGCGCGGTAAACACCAGGCCGCAGACGACCGACCACACCATCAGCCGGCGATCGCCAGCCAGAGCGTTCCAGATCCGAGAGACAAACTGCACAGTGAGGGTGGCTCCTTCCGCGACGAGTCTGCCAGATTCCGGGCTGCTCAGCAACGAAGCACACAAGCCGAACCCACCCGTTGCATTCCCACCGCCAGACCTCCATCCTGTCCCTCAACCCCCGTATCGCCATCGGTGGACAGCCCGCCGGAGACGTCGATCGCATGACCTCGCTCTCCTCGCCAACCTCGCTGACCTACAACGCGATCGAGGAAGACGACACTCAGCGGCTGGGCCTGGAACTGGGTCGGGCCGCACTGCCCGGCCTGGTCATCGGTCTCAATGGCGATCTCGGCGCCGGCAAGACACGCCTGGTCCGTGCCATCGTCGAAGGACTCGACGGCTCGCCACGCGATGTCAGTAGCCCGACGTTTGTGCTGCTGCAGCACTACCCGGCGCGTCTGGAGGTCCACCACGCTGACGCCTATCGGCTGAAGTCCAGCGTCGAATTCCTCGACCTCGGATCCGAAGAGTGGATCGGGGACACGGGAGTGGCGCTGATCGAATGGGCCCAGCGGGTCGCCGACGCGCTGCCCACCGACCGGCTCGACATCCAGATCACCGTCACCGGAGAATTCTCGCGGCGATTCAACATCACCGCCGGCGGACCGATCTCCCGAGAACTGCTCCGACAGCTCCCGCAGCTGTAGATCAGGCCAGCGATCCGCTACCCGGAGTGGCCTTCGCCCGAGTCGATCTCGGTCACCGTGGCGGGTGTACACCGGCTGCAGCAACCGGTCAGCTGAACCGCCCCACACACGAACATCACACTCACCAGCGCCGTGACATAGACCAGCTTCTCGACGTATCCCGAGAGCTCGGTGAGCCCCAGGACGGCCTGGGTCGTGGGAGAGATCTGCTGCCAGACGATCACCATCACCGCACCGATCAGCACCACTCCCAGCCAGCCCCCCTTGAGCATGATCTGCCGCATGCGTGTCCAATCGACGGCGAACAGCCAGAACGCCGCCCAGCACAGCAGAGGCAACACCGGAGCAGTGAACACGACCGCGCCGACAGACCTCACGATGTGACCAACGCCACGCAGAATCGACTCGACTGCCTCCAAGACGTTCTGCGGTACAACCACGTCCGCGATCACAAACATGTCACGTGTTACCCGTCGAAGTCCGCTGGAAA
>CAUZEQ010000093.1:0-15455 GCA_963578885.1 Planctomycetota bacterium | reverse complement strand
GCGAGGTGGAATGTAAGGTGGGTTGGTGGACAACGCCGTGAGATCCCGGGGTTTCCAGCGACGACCTCTCCCCCCGCCCCATAGCCCCGCCGAAGGCGCGGGCGTCCCCGACCAGCCCAGGGTGCAAACCCTGGGTCATCGGGCCTGAATCCTGCGGCGCCGGGTAGTTCTCGCGAAACACGGGGGCTGGTAGTGTGTCGCCCGCCTGCGGCGGGCTGGGCCTCGGAGAGGCGATGAGCTCAATCAGGCGGGCTAGCCCGCTGACACCTCTTCGAGCAACTGTGCCGTCGCCTCGAGTTCTCTCGTCAAGCCGCTGACCAGGTCGGGCTGCTCGGACCCCGGCAACACCTCCCACGTGTAGGTTTCAACTTCCAGGTGAGGCTCGTAGTCGAGGTCACCGGCGACGCAGGCCAGCGCGCGACGCAGGTCGTCGCGGGTGGTCCCCAACGGACCCAGCGACTCGGCATCGACGGGAACGTGGAAGTGCACTCGCCACGAATCGGCCGCAAGCCATTCCGCAGAAGGCGACTCGGCCAGGTCGCGATCCAGGTCGATGTAGCGCAGCACCTCGCCCTCGGAGGTCCGGGCGGTGCTCTGGTGCAGGTACCTTGGCTCGATAAACCCCGCCAGCCTCTGGCGGCCTTCGAGGTTGTTGGCGGGGTCCTCGAGCGTGATCGCACAGGTGATGTGGATCTTGTTGAGCCGGATGCCAGAGCGGTCCAGGCTCCGGATCGACTCGGCCACATCCTCGAACTCGACCGACTGGTGACACACGTCGTAGCAGACACCCAGGTACTCAGCGGCAACATCCCGCATACCACGCCGCTGTGCCTCGTCGAACAGCTCGCCGAAGAATTCCAGCGTCTCGTCGGTCGTTTCCAGCAGGCACAACGGCTCCGGCTCGATCGCCAGCCGCACCCGGCACCCGGTCTCTTCGAATCGCAAAGCCGCCGCGGAAGCCCAACTCAACAGGGCGTCGATGGCCCGAGGCCTGAAATCGTCATGTTGTTCGAGATGCTTGAAGCCCAGCGGGACCGTCGAAATGCTCCCGTCGGTCCCCTCGGGCAGCAAAGCCGCCAGCACGTCGGCGCAATCCAGCGTGTAATCAAGCCGCTTGGGAGCGGACCAATCGGGCAGGTAGACCTGCTCCTTGACCCGTTCGCCGTGAAAGTCGCCGTAGGGAAAGGCGTTGAGCGTGTAGCAGGCCAGGCCGCGGTCGGCCAATTCTCCGGCGAGGGACCGTGGGCCGGAGGGATCGGCCTTCAGTTCGGCGATCACCGGAGCCGCCAGCCACAAGCCCGCGGCCAGCGGCCGGCCAAAACGGTCTCGGACCCGACGCGCGTACCGATCCAGCCCTGACACCACCTCAACCAGGCTGCGGCCCGGATGGACGTTTGTGCAGTAACTCAGCGGCAATCGACTCAGGCTCATCGTGCCCAGAGGCTCCCAACGTCGGCGAACGGGCCATCCTAGCAGCAACCGCGTGACCACCGCAGTCCGGTGCGCGTATACTGGAGCAGGAGTCGAGTCGTGCAGCGTCGTGAACCGGTTCCCCGAGAGCCCGGGCAGGCCAAGCCGAGATGGAACCGGTCGATTCGACAGAAACCCGGCCGCCGAATCGGGGTTTATTCTCCGCGGGCGTCCACGGAAACTCGATCGTGATCAGCAGCAGCAACCAATTCAAGTTCCTCCACGATCCCGACGTGCAGCGGATGCTCCGCGTGCAGGACGGCGACGAGGCGGCGTTTGGGGAATTGGTCGAGACGTATCGCGAGCGGCTGATCCACATCTTCTCGCACCTGGTCGGCGGCCAGGACGCGGCCGAGGATCTGGCCCAGGAGGTGTTTTTGCGGGTGTACCGGGCACGTGAGACCTACCGCCCGACGGCGAAGTTTTCGACCTGGATGTTCCGCATCGCCAACAACCTGGCCTACAACGCCCGCCGCACATTGGGACGTCGCAAGGAAGTCACGATCGCGGCGGACGATTCCGGGCCGCTGGGACCTCGACCGGCCGAACAACTGCTGGCCGAGCAGTCTTCGCTGCTGCCCTCCAGGCAGTTCGTCACCCGCGAGATGCGCGACCAGGTCCGCAACGCCATCGAATCGCTCAACGACCGCCAGCGGCTGGCGGTGCTGTTGCACAAGTTCGAGGGTATGAGCTATGCGGACATCGGCGTATCAATGGACCTGACGCCGCAGGCGGTCAAGAGCCTGCTGTCGCGGGCCCGCGAAAACCTGAAACTGCACCTCAAGAAGTACGTTTCCCACTGACCCCCCCCGGCACCATGAACACTCCCGATCCCCCTCTTCCCGCAGATCCACCTGACGGTCAGGACCCGGTGTCCGAGAGCAACTCGGAGGATCGCTCGCCGCAGGCTCCCGAGGAGACTCGGGCCGAGCCAGCGGCGGCTGGTGCCGAGGAACCCGGCGGTGAGACGACCGCCGACTTCGGTCCCGGCTGGCGGGCCAACCTGGTCGCCTACCTCGACGGCGAGTTGAACGAGCGGGACATGCAGGAACTCGACGAGGTGCTGGTGCAGCAGCCCGATGCTCGAGCCAATGTCGAACAGCTCAGGCAGACCTGGGACCTGCTGGACGTACTGCCCCGTCCGGCGGTCACCGAAGAATTCTCGGCCCAGACGCTGGCGACCATGCAGGTGATCCGGGACGAGGAGCCGCCACCACCCTCGCCCTGGCCTCGCCGCGGTCTGCTGGCGATTGTCTGGGCCCTGGTGCTGTCGGTCTCGGGAGTCGCCGGGGTGCTGCTCGCCGATCGCTGGCAACCGGACCCGACCCACAAGCTGATCGCCCAGCTCTCGGTCGTCGAACGGCTCGAGACCTATCGCGAAATCGGTGACCTCGAGTTCATCAAGGCCCTGGCCGAAACCGAGCGATTTCCTCGCGACAGCGAGCTCGACGAGCCAATCGCCAGGAACTCGATCCTGCTCACCGCGATCCCCGAAGAGCCCCGCGAGCGGCGGACCTACATTGCCGACCTGCCCTCGGATCGCCGCAAACAGCTGACGAAGAACCGCGAGGACTTCTCGGGGCTGGCTGCGGCCCGGCAGGCCGAATTGATTCAACTTGACGTCGAAATCTCCGGGTCGCCCAGCCTGGCGGGTGTTGCCGCAGACTTTCATGGTTGGCTGAGAACGCTGCGACCGTGGCAGCGAGACGAGATCCGCAAGACGACCACCGGAGTCACGGACAAGATCACCCTGGTCCTGGGATACCTCGACGAACAGGAGGAGCAACAGAAGGTCCGCAGGCTGGGTGGGCCGCAGGCCGCCGCGGCACTCGGAAAGGGTCCGTCGCTTTCGAGCGAGGACTTCGCGAGAGTCATTTCGGCCATCGAGCAACACTTGTCGGGGGCGCAGAAGCAGCAATTGGGCAAGCAGGCCGAGCTGACCGGGACCACACGAGCGATACTCGTCCTGGAACTGTCGACATCCCTGCTGAACAACGGCTCTCGACCCGCTGCCTCACCGCCGACGGCGGCCAAGCGGGTTCGACCCCGCTGGCCGGATCCCGAGCTGGGTCGAGCGATCGTCGCTGCGATTCACAGCGCCACGGTTCGCGGTTGGATCAAGCAGGCCGACGGTCCCGAAACGCGCAGGTTGAGGCTGGGCTTGATGATCATCCGCGGCCTGGTCTACGAGTCGTTCCGGGAAATCAGGCGGAATCGTCCGTCGGAACGAAATCTCCAGGAGCACTTTGTCGGATTGTCGCGTGAGCGGCAGGACGAGCTGATGAGACTTCCGCCATCGGAATCCAAGCGACGACTCCGCAGATCGCTCTTCCAGAAGAACAACCCCGACGCGATCGCCAGCCCGTTGCAGTTGTACCGCCGCTACTTCCGGCTGCTGGGACGGATTCGGCCACGTCGCGGACCAGGCGGTGGCGGACTCGGGAACGGACCGGGTCCGAACCCCTCGCCCCGCAAGAAATCCGCCGAACCGCCACGGGGACGGCCGCCGGCTGCTCGACTGCCTGGCGGTACTCGTTGAAGAGCGACGGCCCCGGGCTATGCGCTGCCGGCCCCGCCAAGGGCGGGGGCTTGATGGGGTTGGGCGTGTTCCCGTCGGAACCCGGGGTCTCCACCCTCGTTGTACTACACAAGAGTCCCGGGGTTTCCACCCGCGGCTACTCGACCGCCTGGCGGTACTCGTTGAAGACCTTGCCGTGCACTCCGTGGTGCTTCAGAGAAATCACCGCGCGATCGCCGCGGCGGCTGACGCGAACGCTGAGGAATCCGCCCTGGACCCGGTGAAACGGCTGAACAGCCCGATTGCGACCGGGCGTTCCGCCGGCGTGTTCGTCGCTGGCGGGTCCGCATGAGAATTCTCGGAGACCGGTGGCCGGGTCGATCGAGAGGTACTGCCAGTGCCGGTCCCCGCAGCAGACAAAGAAGTTCTCGAGCTTGTGCTGTCGGGTCCAGATTCGGAAGTAGTTCCCCTCGGTCGCAAACGCCGCATTCGAGTGGTTGTCGTTCTTGCCCCGGGGACGGTCGGGGCCAACGATCGGGGTCGGGCTGATCAGCACGCGGAAGCTGGCATCGCTGGCCAGGATCGTCCGCTTCAACCACGCCATCTGCTTGGCTCCCCAGATCGTCTTCTTCGGACCGTCGGGCATCGAGTTGGCCGAGCGGTACAATCGACCCTCGACCATCCAGATCTGCAGGTCGCGGCCCCAGCGAACGGTGCGGTAGGTCAACTTGCCCATCGGCACCTGCTCGCGGTAGATCCCAAAACCCTGCTCGAACGTCAGAGGCAGCATCCAGGGAGACGGTTTCGTCGACCAGCCGTCATCAACCCAGCTGTCGTGATCGTCGACTTCCCAGTAGCCGGGCACCTTGCGGTGGAAGGCAACGTGGCGGGGCAGCGAGTACATGCGGTGCCAGTGAAAACGGGCCAGGCCGACGGTCCGTGCCCGAGGCTCCTCGCTGTCCAGGTACACCGTGTCGCCGGTGGGGACGATGAACTGAGGCTTCAGCCGGGCCATCGCCGGGTAGATGTGGTAGCCGGCGGGGTCGTCGAGGTCCCAGTAGGACTGGCCGGTGACGACGGTAAAGGTGACATCCTGAGGCGTGTCGGCGGCCGAGGGTGTCTGGAAGCTGCCCCGTGCGGTGGCCGAGATCTTCGCCTCGGCACCTGCGCGAGCCTCGACCGTGACCCGGTAGCTGCGGCCCGGCTCGAGTCGGTCGAGGGCGAACTGGTGAGTGAAATCGTGCTGCTTCGAGACGCGGACCCACGCGGACTTCCTGCGGTCCTTCTTCTTCCCCTTGCGGTACCAGTGCACCCGCACCTCCCCAGCCGCCCCGTCGATCTCGCCCTGGCGGCTCGTCAACGGCACCGTCGAGGGCACGTAGTCGGCAACCCGGGGCGTTCGCTTCTTCGGCTCGCGATGTCCCGTCTCGTTCCGCTTCGCCGTCGCCGTGACCCGGGTCCAGACGATCGCCGAATGGCCCCGTACCTCGCCCACCCTCAGACCCATGCCCAGGTGCACGTCGGCGGCGGTGGCTGGGGAGACGAGGCTGGCCAGCAGGATCGCGAGCAGCGTGCCGTGGAGGGACCTGTGCATGCTGTGCATGCTGTGCATGGAGACGCGTTCCCGTTTGTTGCGGAGTTCTTGAGACGACAACACCCGGCCCTGCAGGCAGGACCGGGTGTCGTGTTTCAGTCGAGTCGAGCAGCAAAACTCAGACGTTCTTCAGCCCGACGTTGATGTAGGCGTGCACGTGCGGGGCTCCGCGGAAGAACGACACCCAGGTCGGCCCTTCGAGTCGCCACACGTCCCAGACCTTGTCGTTGTCGAGGTCCGCGGCGGTGTAGAAGGCCATGTTGAGGGTCTTGAGACCGCCACCGGCCTTGAGCACGTTGAGGGCTTCCTTGACGTCCTCGGCCCGGTAGGGGTTGAGCACCGTCTTGATCGTCGCCATCACCAGCTGCTGCTGGTCCTTGGACAATTCTCCGACGTTGATCCCCGGGAAGCTGCCCTTCTTGCCACTCAGCAGCACGGCAGTCTCCTTGGGCTCCTTGCCGATGCTGGCCGCGGCGGCCTGCTTCGGATCGAGCGACTTGAAGACCTTGTCGGCGGCCTGGGTCTGGTAGTAGTAGAGTTGCTTCTTGGGGTTGGAGAGTCCGTGGCCGTAGACGATCGGGCCGCCGAAGGCCGCACCCTCCACGCTGTTGCCATCGGCTCGCAGCGTCAGGTGACGACCGGTCAGCTCGAACTCGAAGCCCCCCTTGCCCTTGCCCGGCTCGCCGAACAGAGCGATGTGGTATTCGCTGAACCCGCCGTTGTCATCTTCCATCTGCTGCATCACGCGGTCGTAACCGTCTTCACTCATCATGCCGCGGACGACCTTGTCGATCAGCACCCGCTGCTCGGCGGTGTAGAAATCGCCGCCGATCGTCGGCTTGGTGATCGCCCAGTTGGCGCTGATCTTCTTGCGAAGCGGATGATCGAACCCGAAAGCGACCATCTTCTTCTGGGCCTCGGTGAGCGACCCGTGCAGCTCTGCCGCAACCGTCTCGGCAGCACTCTTGGCCGAAGGCGCAGCGTACAAGGAACCACTCAGCGAGCCGGCCCCGACGGCCAAGGCCGCTCCACCTACACTGCGGACGAAATCGCGCCGCGACAGGTTACCGCAGTCGGAACAGCCATTCGTGTGATCGTGTGCCATCGTCTGATCCTCTTGGAACATGAGAGAGTATCGTTGTTGAATCGAAATGGTCTCTGAGCACCTGGAGCACGACAGCCTACCTGCGTGGTTCCGGGTGAGCAACTACAAAGGAGCCTGGGCCAATGCGGACCCACCCCGGGGCGTGGCATCCCCGGTGGGGGTGCGGTTAGAGTACGGCTCGAGACACCCACCCGAGAGAGCCAGACCGATGACCCGCCCGTTCGCTCTGCAAGTCGCCCGCTCTGCCCTGCTGGCCTTCACCCTGCTGTCGATCGCCACGACGGCCACCGCCGCAGACCCCCGGCCGTTTCCCGGCACCCGGCCACTGACTCTCAAGGGGCCCCTCGACGAGCTGATGGTCGACGGGATCAACCGCTACGCATTGCGGGCCCTGGCCGGATCGGAGGAACTCCGAGCCGCTCGCTGGAAGCGGGACGTTTCGAGCCCGGCAGCGTACGCCAGGAGTGTCGCGGCGAACCGGGCACGGTTTCGGACCATCATCGGAGCCGTCGACGCCCGCGTCACCTCGCCGAAAATCCATCTCATCGCCACGCTCGAGAACAGTTCTCGAGTGGGCGGCACCAAGGCCTGGTCGGCTCACGTGGCCCGCTGGGACGTGCTCGATGGAGTGACCGCTCGAGGGCTGGTGCTGATCCCCTCCGACACACCGATCGCCAACGTGATCGCTCTGCCCGATGCCGACTGGACTCCCGAGCAGTTTTGCGGTCTGGCCGAGGGAGTCACGCCGCAGGCTCAACTCGCCCGACGGCTCGTCGAAAACGGGTGCCGGGTGATCGTGCCGACACTGATCAGCCGTGACGCCCAGTTCTCCGGTGACCCTCGCGTCCGCTACACCAACCAGCCGCACCGCGAATTCGTCTACCGGATGGCGTTCGAACTGGGTCGGCACGTGATCGGCTACGAAGTGCAGAAGATCCAGGCCGCGATCGACTCGCTGGCCGTTGATGGCAAGCAGCCGCTGCCGCTGGCGGTGGTGGGAGTCGGCGAGGGGGCGCTGCTGGCACTGCACTCCGCCGCTCTCGACACCCGCATCGACGCCGCGATGGTCAGCGGGTACTTCGACCAGAGAGCGGAGGTGTGGAGAGAGCCGATTTACCGGAACGTCTGGAGCCAGCTGACCGAATTCGGCGACGCCGAGCTGGCCGGGTTGATCGCGCCCCGGACGCTGGTGGTCGAAGCCTGCCGGGCTCCGGAAGTCAGCGGCCCGCCCGCGGCGGGCAAGGGACGAGGCGGGGGCGCGGCACCCGGAGCGATCGAGAACTGCACGCTGGGGCAGGTCCGAGCCGAATTCGACCGCGCACTGGGAATCTACACTCAACTGAAAGCCGCCGATCACGCCACGCTGGTCGCTTCAGGTGAAGGCGACGGGCCGGCGGGCACTTCCGAGGCTCTTGCAGCACTGTTGGCAGGACTCGGAGCCCGGGGACCCCTGGCCGCCGGCGGCGCGAAGCCGACTGTCGAGGGGTCACTGCCGGATCCGCTGCGGCGACAGGGGCAGCAGGTCGGCGAACTGGTCGCCTTCACCCAGACACTGCTGAGACGCTGTGCCAAGATCCGCGACAAGCTCTGGAAGGGTGCCAACCGCTCGAATCTCAAGACCTGGGCCGACACGGTCGAGACCTACCGCGACCTGGTCTACGACGAGCTGATCGGGCGGCTGCCCAAGCCGAGCATCCCGCCTAACGTCCGCACCCGGCAGGTGCTCGATACCGACGCCTACCGGGGTTATGAAGTCGTGATCGATGTCTATCCCGACGTGATCGCCTCGGGCATCCTGCTGATGCCCAAGGACATCAAGCCCGGCGAGAGGCGGCCGGTGGTCGTCTGCCAGCACGGGCTCGAGGGGGTCCCGATGGACACGATCACAGCGACCGGAAACGGGTTCCGTTACTACAAGTCGTTCGCGGCGAAGCTGGCCGAGCGGGGCTTCATCACCTACGCCCCCCAGAACCCCTACCGCGGCCGCGATCGGTTCCGGACCATTCAGCGCAAGAGCAACCCGTTGAAGCGGTCGCTGTTCAGCTACATCATCCCTCAGCACGAACGGACACTCGAGTGGCTCTCGAGCCTGCCGCAGGTCGACCTCAAGCGGATCGCCTTCTACGGGCTCTCCTACGGAGGCAAGACGGCGGTGCGGGTTCCGCCGCTGGTCAAGCAGTATGCACTCTCGATCTGCTCGGCCGACTTCAATGAGTGGGTCGTCAAGAATGCCAGCAGCGAGGACGGCTACAGCTACGTGTTCACCGGCGAGTACGAGATCTTCGAGTGGAACATGGGCCACGTGGCCAATTACGCGGAACTCTCGAACCTGATGACCCCGCGGCCGTTCATGGTCGAGCGAGGCCACTTCGACGGGGTGGCTCCCGACGAATGGGTGGGCTGGGAATTCGCCAAGGTGAAGCGGCACTACGACCTGATCGGGATCGGCGACCGGGTGGAGATGGAGGTCTTTGTCGGGCCCCACACGATCAACGGCAAGGGCACCTACGACTTCCTGCACCGCCACCTGAAATGGCCCAAACGGTAGCCAGCCTCTTTTTTTCCAGCCACCACGGCACCTGAACTCGGGACAGGCACCTTCGGAGCCAGTCCCCTGCCCTACATCAGATCCTCACCCGCATGGATCCTCGTGTAGCTCGCATACCGCGAATCGTGGATCAGCTCCGCTTCCACTGCCCGCTTCACCGCACATCCCGTCTCGTGAGTGTGCGAGCAATCGGGGTACCGACACAACGCAACAAACGGCCGGAACTCGACAAAGAACCCCTCGACCTCCTCGGGGATCACGTCCCAGAGTGCCAGCTGGCGGATGCCGGGCGTGTCCACGACGTAGCCGCCTGTGTTGAGTTCGATCAACTCGGTCCGACGCGTGACGTGGCGGCCCTTGCCGGTGGAAGGGCTGATTTCTCCGGTGACCAGCTTCAGGCCGGGCTGGATGATGTTCAGCAGCGACGACTTGCCGACACCGCTCTGGCCGGCAAAGACCGTCTCGCGATCGCACAGCAGTTGCCTGAGTCGAGGAATCCCCACTCCGGTCTCGGCACTGGTCAGCACCACCTCGTAGCCCAGCCGGGCATACAGCCCGCTCCAGCCAACCAGCTCGGCCGGGTCCAGCAGGTCGATCTTGTTCAGGCAGATCACCGAAGCGATCTGGCCCTGCTCGGCACTGACCAGGAACCGGTCGATCAGGGCGGGCTTGAGATCATCGGCGGGGACGACGATCACGAGCTGATCGACGTTGGAAACGATCACGTGTGCGCGGTGTCGGCTGCTGCGAGAGAGCACACCGTGCCGCGGCTCGACCCGCTCGATCACACCCACGTCCATGTCGACATCACCGACCAACACGCGGTCGCCGGTGACCACGGCGTTCCGCTGGTCCCGGACCAGCGAACGGACCACCTGGCGGATGGTGCATTCCAGGTGTCGCCCGTCGTCGAGTTGGACTCGTGAGTGCTGCCCGATTGCGCTGAGCACCCGGCCGGGGTGGCAATTGGCGAGGTCCACATCGATCTGTAGGTCTCCGCTGGCGTTTTCCGAGGCGATCACGGTGCGGTAGCGGGAGGTGTCTCCTTTGCCCGAGACCCGTTCCCCGGCCGCAATGTCCTCGATCCGCTCCGGATCCGATCTCGCCTGCTGGGTCAGGTTGCCCTGCCGGGCCCGCTTGCCCCGGTTCTTCTTCAGGGCCACGCGGATCTTGCGCTTCCGCTGGTTCTTCTTCTTGCCCAACCGTGACACCTCGAGACCTTCTGCCGGTCACCCTACCAGTCACCAATTAGAGACCGCTGGGGGGGGTGGGTCAAATTGGGGAGCCCGACTCGGTCATTGGCCCGGCACCACCGGCGGCCTACACTGGGTGTTGAGGGGGAGCTGGAGCGGGCCGAGTGGTCGCTGCTCGGGAGGCTCTCACGAGCCAACCGCGTGGAGGAAAGTCCGGGCTCCGCAGGACACGGTGGTGGGTAACGCCCACCGTCCGCGAGGACAGGGACAGTGCCACAGAGAATAGACCGCCGATCGGGGGCTCACTGGAGCCCCAGGAGGCAAGGGTGAAACGGTGCGGTAAGAGCGCACCAGCGGGCCGGGTGACCGGCTCGGCTTGGCAAACCCCACCGGGAGCAAGATCAAGCAGGGAGCCTTGTCGGACTGGTCCGGTCCGCTGTGACTTCCGGGTCGATCGCTCGAGGTGCCGGGCAACCGGCATCCCAGAGAAATGACCACTCTCGACAGAACCCGGCTTACAGGCCCGTCTCCACTCCCCCTCGTTCTTCACCACCGCCATTTCCTCTTGCCCCGCCAGCCTCCAGGCTGCTATCAACCGCGCCGTCCGAGGACCCGATCCCGCAACCTCTCCGATGACACCTCGATGACACCCCGATGACCTGCTCATGAAACGCCGCGATCCGATCATTGGGATCATTTCGATCACCCCGCCGCGAACCGCTGGTACCCGCCTCAGGAGCCTGCTGCCGGGCCTGCTGCTGGCACTGGGTTCGATCGCCGGCTGCCATGTCGGAAACTTCTCCGCGTCGATCGACAGCAACTCCAAGCTGCCGCAATTCGAATTCTCGGCGATCCCCAACCAGTCGGAGCCTCCGATCGTGAGTATCGAGAGTATCGAAACTGGCGAGAGTATCGAAACTGGCGAGAGTATCGAAACTGGCGAGAGTATCGAGAGTGGCGGGAGCGGCGGGAGAATCGAGTCGGACGATGACCGAGCGTCGTCAGCCGAATGACCGGCACGATGCTCCGAAGCGGTCAGGCGGCCCGAGAGCTGCCGCGGCGAGCCTCCCGGTCGATGCTGTTGAATTGACGCTCCCGGCGCGCCCACTACAATCGACGGCTTCCCCTCTTGCCACCGCTCTCCCGGAGTGCCTCGGACGTGCACATCGAGTTGACCTCTCGATACGGTGAAGTGGCTGCAGTGGCGAGACTCCACGGAGCGTTTCATGCGGTTGACTGAATTCATCGTGACCGAGTCGATCCTGACCTCGCTCGAGGCCAACACCAAGGATGAGGCGATCCGCGGTATGGTCGAGAGTCTTTCGGCGGTCGGACGGATCCCCGAAAGCGACAACGATGCCATCGTCTCGGGGATCCTCAAGCGAGAAGAACTCGGATCCACCGGGATCGGCAACGGTGTCGCCGTCCCGCATACCAAGCATCCTGCCGTCGATCGACTCACCGCCACCGTCGCACTCTCAGTCCAAGGTGTTGACTTCGCCAGCCTCGATGGGGAAGCTGTTCATATCCTGTTCCTGCTGATTTCGCCCCCCGATCTCCCCGGTGACCACCTGCGTGGGCTGGAGAGCATTTCCCGGCACCTGCGGAACTCGAACTTCTGCAACTTCCTCCGACAGGCAGAAACCGCCGCGGAAGTTGTCGAACTGCTCGAGGAAGCGGACAACGACCAGTTGGACTGATCACCCCGATCACCCCGATCACCCCGATCACCCCGATCACCCCGATCACCCCGATCACGACCAGGACCCATCAGGTCCGACTCGCGATCATTCTCAACCGTCGCCACCCCCGATTCTCCAACACATTCGGAATCACCCGGATTCGCTCGAATCCCCTCAAAGAGACACCGCCGCGACGGTTCCAGGTTCTCATCTCCCAGTCCCCCTAGGCCCCAGGCCCCAGCCGACTCCAGTCGATCCCGGTCGCCGTCTCCTGTGACGACAACCGACCGACTCGAGGTCATGACCCGTCCCATCCCGCAGGCGATCACCGGATGACCCAGACCGTTCAACAGACCGTCCGCGTCGATCTCGAACAGGGCTTGCACATGGTGCCCTGTTCGCTGATCGTGCGAACGGCCGAGCGGTTTTCCTGCGAGATCCAGATCCAGAAGGCGGACCGGTCAGCCGACGCCAAGACGATGCTCGACTTGCTGACGCTCTCGGCCGAAAACGGCAACGTGCTGGTGCTCGAAGCTCGAGGTGCGGAAGCGGGTGAGGCGGTCGAGGCACTGGCCCGGCTCTTCGAGTCCAATTTCGTCGACCCGGCCTCCGGCTCGAAACCGGCCACCGGGTCGGATCGCTAGCACGCGGGAAGGTCGATGCCTGATGCAGATCAAGCACGGGATCGCCGTCTCTCCGGGTGTCGTCACCGGTGAAGTCCTCGTGCTGGGAACCGAGGACTTTCGGATCCCCAACCGCTTCGTCTCGATCGATGCCGTCGAAAGCGAACTCGGACGATTCCGCAATACGCTCGAGGCGGTCTGGGAGGAGATCGAGGAGAACGAGCGTCTGGCTCGAGACGAACTGGGGGACCAGTTCGGAGCCATCTTCGGGGCCCACCTGCAGATGGCTCGCGATCCGAAACTGATCGCCGAGATCGAGGGCCTGATCAGCGAAAAGAGCCTCTCCCCGGAATACGCCTCCAGCCGAGTCCTCCGCCGCTTCGCCCGCGAACTCCAGAACCTCGGCAACCACTACCACGCCGAACGAGCCGTCGACATCTTCGATCTCGAAAAGAGAATCCTCAGGCACCTGCTCGGAGAACGCCGCGAAGAACTCGTGCACCTGACCGCTCCGGTCGTCGTGCTGGCCCACAACCTGACCCCCAGCGAAACCGCCAACCTCGACCGGAAATTCGTGATGGGGTTTGCCACGGAGGTCGGAGGCCACACCAGCCACACGGCGATCCTGGCCGGAGCACTCGAAATCCCCGCCGTCGTCGGACTGGGTCACTGCCTCGCGGATGTCTCCGGAGGCGACATGGTCATCATCGACGGGAACCACGGTGAGGTGATTCTCGAACCCGATGAAGCCACCCTGGCCAAGTACCGGGTGCTCGAAGAACGAGTCCACTCGGTCAGCGAACGACTCGCAGCACTCAAGTCACTCCCGGCCGAAACACCCGATGGAACCACGATCACGCTGCTGGGCAACATCGAGTTCCCCGAGGAGGCGGCGGTCTGTCGCGAACGGGGTGCCGGTGGCATCGGGTTGTACCGCACCGAATTCCTCTACCTGGAACAGAAAGAGATCCCCAGCGAGGAGGATCACTACGAGGCGTACTGCAAGGTGATTGCCGCGGATCCGCTGCATCCGGTGACAATCCGCACGCTGGATATCGGAGCCGACAAGGTGCCCGAGTCGCTCGGAGAACTGGCCCCCGACGTGGTCAACTCTCAGCTGGGGCTCCGCAGCATCAGACTCTCGCTGCGGAATATTCCTCTGTTCAAGACCCAGTTGCGAGCCATCCTGCGGGCGGCTGTTGAGGGTGACGTGAGGGTGATGTTCCCCCTGGTCAGCAACCTGCTGGAACTCAGACAGGCCCGCATGATTCTCGGAGACGTCATGGATGACCTCGAAGAACAGAAGGTGCCATTCCGTCGCGACGTCCCGGTTGGTATCATGGTTGAAGTGCCCGCGGCGGTGATGCTGGCCGAGGAGTTCGCCCAAGAGGTCGATTTCTTCTCGATTGGCACCAACGACCTGATCCAGTACACACTGGCGGTCGACCGGGCGGACCCGAGTGTCTCGGATCTCTACCGATCCAGTGACCCCTCGATCCTCCGCCTGATTCGCGCCGTCATCTCCGCCGCCGCGAAGTACGATGTTGCCGTGACCGTTTGCGGACAGATGAGTTCCGATCCGGTTTTCATCCCGCTGTTGGTCGGCATGGGAGTCCGACAGTTCAGTTCGACTCCCCACGCGATCCCCGAACTCAAGGAAGTCATCCGAAACCTGACGATCGAGCAGGCCGAGCAGATCGCGGCACACGCCCAATCACTCGACCTCGCCCGAGATGTCGAAAACTACCTCCGCGGTGAACTCAATCGGATCTGCCCCGACCTGGTGCTGTAGCCCACACTCACGGTGAGGGTGGCACGCCGGCCTCGAGCAGACCCACCGCAGAACACCGCAGAACACCGCAGAACACCAACCACACAATGCTGAAACACGCCAGTTCGTCCAAGTGATACGAACGACAAACAGTCAAACAAGGGCGCGACCGCGCACGGCCACCCCCCAGGTGGCTTCAACCACAACCCGGCAACTCCCGGACCCTCAGCGGGCCGGTGTGAGTGGCTGGGCTGTCGGGTTGCGCGTCGCTGCAAGGTACCGGTGCCCGCTGCACCAGGCCTTCGCCCGCCACCAGGGACACCAAGATGAGAGACGAAACCACAGGACCCCATTCCACGAACACCGCAGACGACTTGGTCGACGAGGACTTCGAACGAGCGCTTGACCGCGTCGACGCAGAGTCCGAACCCGAACAGCTCGGGTTCGGAGCCGGACTGGTTCCGGAATCGGTAAGCGAACCCGATTCGCAACCTGAACCGCAACCCGAACTCGCGGCACCCGGCCAACCTGAAGCCGGGCCGGAGAGTGGATCGGACGGTGAGCCGGGCAGCCAGTTCGGAGCCGGGCTGGAACCCGTGACCGCGGCGACCGAGGTGACCACGGCGACCGAGGCGACCGCATCGGAGTCCGACGGCGGTTCGTCGCAGGACTCCAGCGGATCGAGATCGCGGAGGCGTCGAGGCCGCGGCCGGCGGGGGTCGGGCAAGTCCGGCCGAGCGTCGGGATCCGAAAGGGCATCCGACGAGCAGTCAGCTTCGGCCGAACAATCCGACACACGGCAGGAGTCTCGACAAGGCAGCAGGCAGGGCACACCGACGGTCAAGAAGGAGATGCTGATCAACGCGTTGCAGCCCGAGGAGAGCCGCATCGCGATCACCGAAGACGGGGTGCTCGAAGAACTCTACGTCGAACGCAACAGTCTCGAGAACT
>CAUZEQ010000092.1:0-15537 GCA_963578885.1 Planctomycetota bacterium | reverse complement strand
CGCCGACACCAGGATTTTCAATCCTGTGCTCTACCAACTGAGCTACCTGCCCGGCAAAGAGACGCCACTCTAGGAGAACTGGAAACCCCCTGCAAGCTGATCCCGCCGGCCTCGCGGCAGACCCGATACCGACCGCCGTCACCGCACAGCCTGTCCGTGTCGCACCGTGTCGGGTCAACCTAACGCTGGGCAACCTGCGTGTAATCTCGAGCCGTCGGACCCGTGTAGATCTGACGCGGCCGGTTGATCCGGCTCGTGGGGTCGTCTCGAAGCTCCTTGAGATGAGCGATCCAGCCGGGCAGACGGCCCAGGGCGAACATCACGGTGAACATGTTGGTCGGGATGCCCATCGCCCGATACAGCACGCCGCTGTAGAAGTCGACGTTGGGGTACAGCTTCCGCTCGACGAAGTACTCGTCGTTGAGCGCCACGTCCTCAAGCTGCTTGGCGATCTCCAGCAGCGGATCGTCAACACCCATCTCCTCGAGCACCTCGTCGCACGCCTTCCGCAAAATCGTCGCCCGTGGGTCGAAGTTCTTGTAGACCCGGTGACCAAACCCCATCATGCGGAATTCGTTGTCCTTGTCCTTGGCCATGTCGACGTACTTCTTGTAGTCGGATCCGTCCTGACGGATCATGTCCAGCATCTCGAGCACCTTCTGGTTGGCCCCGCCATGCAGCGGACCCCACAACGCACACACCCCGGCTGAAAGTGCCGCGAAGATGTTCGCCTGGCTGCTGGCCACCATCCGCACCGTCGACGTGCTGCAGTTCTGCTCGTGATCGGCGTGCAGGATCAGCAGCACGTTCAAAGCATTCTCGACAACCTGCGGAACCTCGTAGTCCTCGGTCGGCACCGAAAACATCATGTTGAGAAAATTGCCGCAGTACGAAAGTCGATTGTCCGGATAGACCAGCGGCTGGCCGATCGACTTCTTGTAGGCCCAGGCCGCCATCGTCTTGGACTTGGCCAGGATACGGATGATGTTCAGGTCATCATCCCCGTTCCTCCCCTCCGCCTCGGGGTAATACGTCGCCAGCGACGCGATCATCGACGAAAGCACCGCCATCGGATGAGCCGACGCGGGGTAACCCTCGAAGAACTTCTTCATGTCCTCGTGGATCATGCTGTGGTAGGTCAGCCCGTCGCTGAATTCCTGCAACTGCTCGGCCGACGGCAGGTCGCCGTAGATCAGCAGGTAGCAGACCTCGGCAAACGACGCGTGTTCGGCCAGCTGCTCGATCGCGTACCCGCGGTACCGCAGGATCCCCTCTTCACCATTGATGAAGCAGATGCCGCTCTCGCACGCGCCGGTGTTGCCGTAGCCCGGATCGAGCGTGATCGCTCCGGACTCTCCACGCAGGCGGCTGATGTCGACGCCCCGTTCACCCTCGGATCCCTCGATGACAGGCAGTTCGTAGTCCTGCCCGTCCAAGCTCAACTTGGCACTATCCATCGTTTCGTATCTGGCCCCGGTGTGTGTTCTTGATGCTGACGCTCGGCTGGTACAGCCGAGCGACCATTATCAGAGTCGGCTGCACGGTTCGCAAGCGAGGCCGTTGCCGGGGGGATCACGACGGCCCACCACCACTCTCACCGACCCGGCCGCGGTGCCCCCGAGACCCCCGGCCGCCACTGCGCCTCCGGCTGCTTCTCGTCCCCACGCCACACCCGAACGTCTCCGGACCAGTCCCCCACGACCAGCCAACCGGGCACACCCACCAGCGCAACCCGCGTGGCGACATCGCCCAGCGGCCCAAACTCGCCCTGCCGGGCACCCGCCTGGTTCCAGGTCCGCGCCAGCCGGTCGCGGCCGACCGTCGCCAGGCGGCCATCTGTGCGGCAGGCGATTCCCATCACGCCCCCCTCATGAGCCATCCAGTTCCGCAACGCCCGCCCACCCTCGGACTCCCACTGACGCACCGTGCCGTCGCGGCTGGCCGAGGCCACCACGCGTCCGTCCGGACGCCACGCCACACCGGTGACCGCACCGCGGTGCCCGGTCAAGGACGCCACGCGGTCCCACTGCCGAGTCTCCCACAGCACCAGGCCACCTCCGCGATCCCCCGTCACCAGACGCCGACCGTCGGGGCTGAAGCCGACGGCAACCACCCAGTCGGTGTGGACGTCCAGCCGATGAGTCGTCTTGCCGCTGGCGATGTCGACGATGCGGACCACCCGATCGCTGCCCAGCGCCAACCGCTTACCCGTGGGATCCAGCGCCGCACCCAACACCACGTCGTCGCCATCGGCGACGGCAAACAGTCGTCGCCCGCTGCGGACGCTCCAGCCCACCACCGCTCCAGCCACACCCGCCTCGCCTCCAGAGGCCCACAACACTTCCCCGTCGGCACTGAAGGCCAACTGGTGCGGCCGACCCTCGGGAAACGGCAGCACGCCCGCGAGCTTGCCGAGGACCGCGTCGTAGACCAGCACCTGCTCGATGCCACCCACCGCCACCAGAGAACTCCACGGGCTGGCCGCCAACGCCACCACCGCGCGGCCTCGCGAAGCAGTCTGAGCAGCCACCGGGGTCCAGCCGCGGGGACGGGCGCCCGGCTGCTCGCCGGCGGCCGGCTGAGCCGGACGCCGCAGCGGAGGACCGACACGCGAAAGCACCGAGCGGGGTCGCTTCGAGGTCCGGGGCCGACTCGTCTTCGTCGCCAACAGACCCCCGTCGATCCAGCGGCGGATCAACTCCAACTCGGCCCTCGGCAAGCGCGGCCGCTTGGGCGGCATGTGAGGCTCTTCGGCATGAGAGACCAGCAGGAACAGCCGGCTCTGAAGAGGATCGCCCGGGATCAACACCACCCCCGAAGATCCACCCGCCAGCAGCGCCACGTAACGCGACAGGTCCAGGTCGGCCTTCGGCTGACCACCCCCATGACACCCGGTGCAGCGACGACGAAAGATCGGCTCCACATGGTCGCGGAAGGTGATCTTCAGTGCCGGTGCTTTTTTTGAGGTCTTCGAGGTCGTTGGGGTCTCGGGATCCTGTCGCGTTGCGGTCTGCGCGTTCAGGTCGTTGCCGCCAATCCCAAGCACCAGTGCGAATACCAGCAGGCGCAGCATCGGTCCAGGACCCGGCTTGCCGGGTGGCACACTCGAGAATGGGACGGGCCCCGCCAGGAACATCCGCTCGCTCCGCAGACCATCGATCAGTGGTTGAACAGGAACTCCTTGGAATTCAGCAGCGCCCAGAACAGGTCCTGGTAGATCTCGGCCCGATCGGTCGCGGCGAGTACGGCGGCCACCAGCCGAGTTCGCTCGCCTGTGGTCGGCCGCCTCGAGAGGCAGCGAACAAAGAGTGCATCGATGACGTCGCCGGGATCGTCGTGCCGGGTCATCAGTCGCCCCAGCACATCGCTTTGATCGATCTTGCCCCAGGTCGTGCTGCCGTTGATCAGGTGCAGGGCCTGCGAGAGGTTGGGCTGGACGTCGACTTCGCAACTGCAGACCGACTCGCGATTCGAACGGCCGAAGGTGTTCAGGAACTCCGACGACATCGAGGCGACCGGCAACTGGACGGCGCGGGTCCCCAGCGGAAAGCCGCCCAGCCGGCTGGGCACGCCCGTCGCCTGGCAGAGGCAGTCGTGCAGCACCTCGGCCCGCAGCCTGCGGAACTGTGCCCGAGCAAAGTTGCGCTGGTCGCGGCGGTTGCTGGGCGTCGGCTCGGTCGTGCGCTGGTACGCGTGCGAGCGCGTGATCGTGCGGATCAGCTTGCGGAAATCGTACCCGTCGGCCACCAGGCGATCGGCGAGGAAGTCCAGCAGCTCGGGATTCGACGGCGGATTGCTGAGCCGGACATCATCCACCTCGTCGACAATCCCCCGCCCGAAATACTGGGCCCAGGCAATGTTGGCCAGGTTCCGCGCGAACCAGGGGTTCTCGGGGGTTGTCAGCCACTGGGCCAGCACCGCCCGGCGGTCCCGACCGGCCAGCTTGGGCACTTTGCCACCGAGGAACTTGGGGGCCATCACGCGGTCATCGATCGGGTGCCGCACCTCACCGGAGCCCGTGTTGAAGACGATCTGTTCGCGAGTGTCTTCCCAGTTCCGCTTCGAACCCAGTTGAGCAAAGAAGGCGGCGAAGCCGTAGTAGTCGTTCATCGTCCAGCGATCGAACGGGTGGTTGTGGCACTGCGCGCACTGGATGCGGGTCCCCATGAAGACCTGGGCCACGTTCTCGGCCAGGATCTTCGGCTTGCCGACCTGCCGGAAGTACTGGGCCGGAGGGTCGCGGAAGAAGCCACCCTCGGCCGTCAACAACTCGCGGACCATCCGGTCCATCGGCACGTTGGCCAGGTACCGCTTCCGCAACCAGCCGAAGAAGCCGCCCTTGACGTTGCGGACCTGCAGCAACTCGGCCCACTTCATCACCCACAGGTCGGTGAACTCGGGCCGACCCAGTAACTCATCGACCAGCCGCTTTCGCTTGTCGGGCCGCTTGTCGGCCACGAATCGAGCGTACTCGCGCGGCTCGGGCAACAGGCCGATCGTGTCGAGGTACACCCGGCGGAGAAACGTGGCGTCGTCACAGACCTTCGACGGGACGACCCGCAGCTTCCTCAGCTTCCCGTGGATCAGCTCGTCGACCCGGTTGGCCACCCCCAGATCGGGAAATACCGCCGCAGGCCCCGCCGGCACCACGATCACCGGCAGACCGACGTTGTGCTCGCCGTACATGACCATCACGAACGACTCGCCCCGCTGCTGACCACTCACCACACCCTCGAACGAAACCAACGCCGCGGCCGTGTTCGTGCTGGTGAAGACACTCAGCCCGGTCACATCGCGATCGGTGCCGTCGTCGTAATGGGCCCGGACCACCAGCCGGTGCGAATCACCCGCCGCCGGTTGACCCCCTGCCCCTGCCCCTGCCCCTGCCTCCGACAACACTACCTCCGACGGAAATACCTCCAGCCGCCGCACCCGCGGCACATCCTTCGGATCGCGGGGGGCTCCCTGCTCGAGCCACTTCAGCAGCACGCCGTACATCTCGCTGTCACTGTCGAATCTCTGGCCGCCTCCGTGTACCACCTGCTCGGATGGCTTCGCCAGCAGCAGGCTCGAAGCCGGACGTGCCAGGTCGATCCGCCGACCGACGAATTCCCGGGTGATCCGGAAGTAGTCTCCAGCCGGGTCGAAACCGAACACCGACAGCCGAAACCCCCGTTGGCCTCGTGACGCACCGTGGCAGCTGCCGCTGTTGCAGCCTCCCTTGGTCAGCACCGGCATCACGTCGAGCCCGAACCGCACCGGTGCTCTTGTCCTGGCGTTGCGGACCGTCACCGGCACCTGCAATCGTCGGCCATCGACACTCACCTCCAACTCCAGTGTCCCGTCGGCCAGCGGCTCGAGCATCCCGTCGACAATCCGGACCCTGCCCGGCAGCGACGGCACCATTCGGGCCCGGGAGGTCAGGTCGCGGGTGCGACCGTCCGCATCGATCGCCTGCACGATCACCCGCTGACGATCGGCAGCCCCTTCGAGCACCACGCGGCTGGGGTGGACCCGGATCACCGGCTCCCCGGCCACCACGCCACCTGCACACCCCAGCAACAGCGCGGCGCACAGTACGCTGCGAAGTGCTGCAGAGGGCCGGGTGGTCAATCGAGGACTCATTGTTGTGGCTGCTCCTCTTGCCCGGCAGCATCGGCCGCCTCCAGGATCCTCAACTGGCCACCCCGGCCCAGCCGATGCACCACCGTGGCGCGTTGCCCACCAGGCCCCTGCCAGGGGATCGAGACACGGCAGAAGAGCGTCTTGTGCAGCCCGAGGGGCGCGGTCCCGGTCGCGGTGACCTGGAATGTGACCGATTCGTCCGAGGCGGCGATCGCGACCTCTTCGGCGGTCACTCCCTTGGGCAAACCCAGCAAGCGGACGGTCGCCTTGCCATTGAACTCGACCTTCTGCTCGAGCTGAGCCTTCAGGGGGACCGTCTTGCCCCGGGCGAGGATGGCGCGGGTGAGCACCAGGTCGAGAAACGCCGGGAGCACCACGAGTGTTCTCAACTGGGTCGACACTCCGCCGCCTCGCAACTGCGTGGCTTCGCGTGAGACCACCGCGATCGGCCAGCGGCCCGGCCGCGCCTCGCGGTTCGCCTCCAATCGCATCTCGATCACCCCCTCGCCCTCGGCCACCTGCTCGGACAACTCGGCACTGATCCCCGTCGGCTTGTAGAGCATCGACAATCGCACCGGCCGCCTCTGGTTCGGACCGACCCGGGTGCGGATCTTCAGCACCGTCTCGCCCTCCTGCACCAGCGGAGCAGCGATCGGTTCCAGCTCCAGCCTCACTGGATAGTCCTCGGCGACCGCCACGGCCAGCCGTTCCGAGTCGACTCCGAAGAAGGCGTAGTTGGGCGGGTTGAGTCCATAGAAGATGGTCTGTTCGAATTGGGTCACCAGCGGTCGCCCCTTCGGATCACTCGATACGAAGCGGACCAGGCTGGCGCCTCGGACTGCATCGTCGGTCGCGGTGAACAGCATCGGGACTTTGGCTGTGGTCAAGCGGGGTGCCTCGAGCGTCACGCCCGGCGGCAGTCCCCGGGCTGCGACCTGCAACGGGCCCTCCGGACAATTCAGCCTCAGGTTCTCGACAATTACCGCGTAGCGGTTGCCTCGTGGCACCGACACGCTCTGCCCGGGCGTCCCACGCCAGTAGGGGGGATCGCGGCGGACGAACAGAGTCAGTTTCGGCTCGGCCAAAGTCACCTCGATCCGGTAGTGATAATCGATGCCACCCTTCTTGAGGTGATCGGAGACCACGACCACGTAGTCGCCCGCTTCGTTGGCCGTCATCTCGGTGTAGGCGTCCTGGGCGAACCAGCCGGCGTGATGGCTGTTGTAGGCGAACAGCGATGTGCGATGGCGGCGAGGCGGATCGTCGCCTCCGGCCACCGACGTACCGTCACGAACGCGGCGGACCTCGACGACCGAGTCGAGTCGTGAATAGAGCCGGCGGGCGTAGACCTGGATCACCAGCCGCTGCCCCTTCGTGGCCTTGAATCGAAACGTGTCGATGTCGCCTCGCCGGGAAATCACTCCGGCAAACGCGGCCGGTGCGGCCTGCTGTGAAGCCGGCGAAGTCCGCCAGTCGTCGTTGGGCTCGGTCTCGACGACCGTCTGCAGGTTGTTGATGCGGATCGGATGCGGTGTCGGAGCCGACTGCCCGGCAACCATGGGGGTGACGGTGGTGGTGCCGAAAACCGAAGCGTCAGGGCCCTGGGGAATCGGCGTCAACTGGGTGAACGTGCCGCGGGGATCGCCCAGGAAGGTCAGCCGCACCGGCTTGCCCGAGATGCCTCCCTCAGCAATCACAGCCAGGGGTCGCGGGAAGGTGCCCACGTGCAGCAGGTAGTGACCGCGAGGCCCCTTGTAGGAACCCTCGTTCCCAAAACCACTCTCGCGGATCGCGATCATGTACGAGCCGTCGGCAGGAACGATCAGGCCGGTGATCGGGTCGTGCAGCCCCAACCCCGTGTCGTCCGACTCGGCCAGCACACGCGCCTTGGCATCGAGGATGGTGAGGTGAGCATCGAAGAGGCGCTGGGCCATGCGCACCGCCTGGACATCGACGTTCAGCCGCTGGCCCTTCTTCGCTTCGACCCGGTACCAGTCGATCTGGCCCACCTCGCCGATGTAGCCGGCGACGGTCGAATTGAGTGCCACCGTCTGCGGGTCTTCGAAGGTCGTCGGCTGGGCCTGCTCGTCCAGCCGGGGCAGTGGGCCGACGTATAGCGTGTGCAGTGTCGAGAGTCCCGCGCGGTCGCGGATGCGGAATCGGTGCTGGCCGATCCGGCAGTCGGCCGACACCTCGATCCTCGCCAGGTACTCACGACCATCCGGCGGCAGCGCGTCGGTGTCTTCCAGCAGCGTCAGGCTGCGGCACGTCAGGCCCGGTGAATAGAACAGGATGTCTTCGGCCGAAGGCAGCCAGGCACAGTTCAGGCGGACCAAGGTCACTGTGCCTCGCTGCAGGTAGCGGGGCGTTGCCGAAACAACCGCACGGGCTTCCGACTGCGCCAGCGTCGGCGCCGTGGCGACCAGCAGCAGGCCCAACGCGACCAGCGCCGGCAGTGTCAGACGTGTCAGACGTGTCAGACGTGTCAGACGTGTCAGACGTGTCAGACGTGTCAGACGTGTCAGACGTGTCAGGCGTATCAGGCGTATCAGGCGTATCAGGCGTATCAGAAAAGCCGTCGCGGCCCACGCTCGCCGTCTCATGACGCCTCCAGCAGCTCTTTGACCACCCGGCCCCCCTTGACGATCTCGATCGGCCGATCCCCTGGAGCCATCAGCTCCTTCTCGGCAACGATGCCGATCTGGTGATAGACCGTCGTCAGCAGGTCGCGGGGAGCCAGGGCTCCGGTGTCCGGCGACGAGGCGGTCAGGTCGCTGGACCCGTGCACGTGGCCACGGCGGATGCCGGCACCGGCCAGCAACACGCTGAAGACTCGAGCCCAGTGGTCGCGGCCGGCGGCGCTGTTGATCCGCGGAGTCCGACCGAACTCGGTGGTGACCGTCACCAGGGTCGTCTTCAGCAGGCCGCGGTCGTCGAGATCGGTGATCAGGGCTGCCAGGGCCTGGTCAAAACTGGGGACCTGGCTCTGCAGCGAAGGTGCGATGTTGAAGTGATTGTCCCACGTGCCGTATTCGAGCGAAACAAACCGTACACCGGCCTCGACCAGCCGACGAGCCAGCAGCATCCGCATCCCCGCCGCGCCGCTGCCGTAGGCACTGCGGGTGGCGGGTTTTTCCTTCGAAAGGTCAAAGGCGGTCCGAGCCTGAGGCGAATCGATCATCCGGTACGCCTGCTCGTAGAACGAATCGACCGCCTTGAGCCGGGACACTTCCGCCTGGCGATCCACTCGCTCGTTGACCAGCGACAGCAGTCCCCGGGCCCGCATCTGGCGAGCGGTACTCAGCCGCTGCGGCGGTTGCAAGTCCTTGACGGCGAAACCGGCGGCGGCCGGGTCACTGCCCAGGCCGAAGGGACCATAAGCGGTGCTCAGATACCCGTTGCCGGCAAAGCGGTGAGGCTTGCTGGGGACGCAGATGTAGGCGGGCAGGTCGTTGCGGGGGCCGAACTCGTGAGACACCACGCTGCCCAGGCTCGGGAAACGGATCGCCGGACTCGGGCCGTAGCCGGTGTACATCTGGTGCACACCCGCGTCGTGGTCAGCCAGCACGTGACTGACACCCCGGCACAGCGTCACGCGATCCAGGATCGTGGCGGTGCGAGGCAGCAGGCTGCTGAACTGGATGCCCGGCAGCCGAGTGTCGATCACCTCCAGCGTGCCACGGTACTGTGTCGGTGACTGCGGCTTGGGATCGAATGTGTCCTGGTGAGCAATTCCGCCGGGCAGGAAGATGCTGATCACGCTGTGAGCTGGTCCCGGACGACTCGCGAAATCCTTCCGGTCGGCTCGAGCTTCCCAACGCAGGAGGTCGGGAAGACCCAGCCCGAATCCGGAAAGGGTTCCAACCTGAAGAGCCCGGCGACGAGTGATGAGGCGGGATGACACAGCACTCATTGTCATCCCACAACGAGGGCTGTCAACTGCGCGGGGCGAGGTGGTTCAGGACCAGGTCGAGAACTCCGTCGAGGACGTCTCGACGATATCGTCCCCCCGCAAGCTCGCCCAGAAATGGTACGCGCCGGGCACCACGTTCGGCTTCGGGTCACGCAACATCACAAAACCACCAGCACCCTCAGACTCGCAGAACGTGCGAAACCACAGCATCCCGCAGATGTTGGGCTGAGGTGAAAAGAGATGCACGGCAATCTGCTCGTCGACGTGCAGGTCGTGCAGCATCCCGAAGAAACCCGTCGGGATCCCCTTGACCGACTTCATCTCGATCCCCACCGCCGAGCAAACCGCCGGGCCACCATCGGACTCGCCGGCCTGGCACAGGTCGACCAGCGTGTCGCGGAGCAGACACAAATCCGAACCGTCCCAGATCTCCTTGGACCCCAGGTCCAGTACCGGGTAGCCGAGGTCGAAATGGACGTCGATCCGCGGCGAGTGCTGCCAGCGAGACTGGATGCTCGAACGATTCGCATCGGGACTCGGCTCGGCCGGGGCTTCGGTTCCGCCAAAATCCAACGCGTCGGTAGCGGGCGTGCAAACAGCTTGGGTCATCGGTGAGGCTCCCTCTGCGGCCCGCAGTGAGGATGACCCGCGGAGCCCGCCGCGGGGGAGATGAGTCGAGAGTTTTCGTATCGAGAAGAGTCTAGGAGAGTTGCGGTGTGTCGCGGAGAAACGTGAAGTGTCTGCGAGACTTGGAGACCGCAATCCTGACGGTGCACAACGAAAAAGGGCGGGAAACATTCCGTTGGCACCGCAGGACGCGGAGCTTGTTCTTCGAGGCTACCTGATAACCTCGTTTTCGGGGCCGGTGTTCGTGGGAATCCGGAGATTTTTTGCCTCGCGAGACAACTGCGCTCGCTGTCGACCCAACTACGCTACGATGCCCCCGATCCATGCCCCTCTCCAGCTTCCACCCCCTGATCCAGCAATGGTTCGCGTCGCGATTCGATGCGCCTACCGAGCCACAGTGCCGCGGCTGGCCGCCGATCGCCGCAGGCGAACACACTCTGATCGCCGCCCCCACCGGCAGCGGCAAGACGCTGGCCGCCTTCCTGGCCGTCATCGATCGGCTGCTGCGGGAAGGACTCGACAGCGGAGGGCTCGAAGAGACCACTCGAGTCGTCTACGTCTCGCCCCTGCGGGCACTCTCCAACGACATGCACCGCAACCTCCATCAACCGCTCGAGGAAATCCTCGAACTGGGCCGATCCCAAGGCTACGCGCTGCCCGAGTTGCGAGTCGGACTCCGCACCGGTGATTCCAGCCCGTGGGAACGGACCAAGCTCGTCCGGCGACCGCCTCAGATCCTGGTCACCACGCCTGAATCCCTGTTCCTGATGCTCACCGCCGAGAAGGCCCGCAAGACTCTCGAACACGTCGACACGGTGATCGTCGATGAAATCCACGCACTGGTCCGTGACAAGCGAGGCTCTCACCTGTCGCTGAGCCTCGAACGCCTGCAGGCGCATTCCTCCAACCACCTCCAGCGGATCGGACTCTCGGCCACCCAGAAACCGATCGACCGCACCGCCAGGTTCCTCGTCGGGGGCCGGTCGACTGAGGCCGGGCCGACGGTCATCGACGTGGGCCACCAGCGAGATCTCGACCTGCAGATCGAAGTCCCCCCCAGCGATCTCTCGGCCGTCTGCTCGCACGAACAGTGGGCCGAGATCAACTCGCGGATTGTCGAGCTGATCAACCTTCACACCAGCACACTGGTCTTCGTCAACACCCGCCGACTGGCCGAACGGGTCACTCACCAGTTGACCGAGATCCTCGGCGAAGAGAACGTCGGCAGTCACCACGGTTCACTCTCGGCCGCCACCCGCCTGGAGACCGAGCAACGACTCAAGGAAGGCCGGCTCAAGGCCGTCGTCGCCACCGCGTCGCTGGAGCTGGGCATCGACATCGGACACGTGGACCTGGTGATCCAGATCGGCTCCCCGCGAGCCATCTCCACCTGCCTGCAACGCATCGGCCGCTCGGGACACTCGCTGGGACTGATCCCCAAGGGCCGGCTCTTTGCACTCTCGAGAGACGAACTGATCGAATGCCAGGCCGTGGTGCGGGCCATCCGCAGCCAGCGACTCGACGAGGTCCAGGTCCCCGTCGCACCACTGGATGTGCTCGCGCAGCAGATCGTCGCCGAAGTGGCCGCCCGCGAATGGAATTCCGACGAACTGTTCGAGCTCGTCAGAAGAGCCGGACCCTACTCGGAGCTGCCACGTGAGAAGTTCGACGAGGTGGTCGAGTTCCTCTCCGAGGGCATCACCGACACCCAGGGACGCAGCCGCGTCTACCTGCATCACGACCGCGTGGGGCGACGCCTGAAACCACGCAAGGCCGCGCGGATCTCGGCGTGTACCAACGCCGGAGCCATCCCCGACATCGGCAGCTACCGAGTAGTGACACAGGACGACTCGTTCGTCGGGACTCTCGACGAAGACTTCGCGATCGAGAGCCAGGCCGGTGACGTGTTTCTGCTGGGCAATACCTCCTGGCGGATTCACCACGTCCGAGGCGAACGGGTCACCGTGTCGGACGCCGGAGGAGCACCGCCGACGATCCCGTTCTGGCGAGGCGAGGCGCCGGGACGGACCTGGGAACTCTCCGAAGAAGTCTCCCGGCTCAGGGAAGACATCGCAGAACGGATCGGCGGACCCGGCGACGGGGAATCCCTACGCCAACGGCTTATGGCCGAAACCGTGGTCTGGGTCGCCACCGAGACCTTCTGCAACGAACACGCCGCCAGGCAGGTGGTCGAGTACATCGCGGCCCAGCAGGCCGCCGTCGGCATGGTTCCCTCCGGGAAACTTGTCCTCTTTGAACGCTTCTTCGACGAAGCCGGCGGCATGCAGGTGGTCATCCACGCACCCTTCGGCTCGCGAATCAATCGGGCCTGGGGACTGGCACTGCGTAAGAGATTCTGTCGGAGTTTCGATTTCGAGCTGCAGGCCACCGCCGACGACGACGGATTCATCCTCTCGCTGGGACCGCAACACAGCTTTCCGCTCGAAAGCCTCTTCGGGATGCTCGGACCCCACAACGCCCGCAACCTGCTCGAACAGGCCCTGCTGGCCGTGCCCGTCTTCCAACTCCGCTGGCGCTGGAACCTCACCCGAGCCCTGATGGTGCTCAGACGAAACGGCGGCAAGAAGGTGCCGCACGCGTTGCAGAGATTCCGGGCCGACGACCTGCTGAGTGCCGTGTTTCCCAAGCTGACCGGCTGCCAGGAAAATATCACCGGCGACCACGAGATCCCCGAACACCCGCTGGTGCAGCAGACCATGCACGACTGCCTGTACGAGGCTCTGGATTACGAGGGGTTCGAGAGGGTGCTCGAGAGGATCGACACGGGCGAGATCGAACTGGTCGGACGCGACACCCGCGAACCGTCACCGTTTAGCTGGGAACTGCTCAACGCCAACCCCTATGCGTTTCTTGATGGAGGCGAGATCCAGGAGCGAAGGGCCCGGGCTGTGGCCACCCGACGCAGCCTCTCCGTCGAAGAACTCGGAGACCTCGGACGACTCGACCCCGAAGCCATCCGACGGGTCACCGACGAAGCCCAACCGCCGGTGCGCGACGCCGATGAACTCCACGACCTGCTGCTCTCCCGAATCGTCTTCTCGACACACTCGGCGGCCCGGACCGAGGAGCCCGACTGGGACCGGTGGTTTGGGGAATTGTGCGAGGCGGGACGAGCCACCCGGGTGACGGCCCCGGACGGACACACCGCCTGGGTCGCCGCCGAACGATTGCCCGCCGCACTGGCCCTCTATAAGGAAGCAGTCGTCGATCCGGTCATCGAGGTGCCCGAGGGGGTCCGGACCGAATTCTCCTCGACCGAAGCCCGCGTGGCGATCGTCAGGGGACTGGTCGAAGTCTGCGGACCGACCACCGACCGGGAAATCGCCACAGAACTGGCGATTACCGCCTCGCAGGCCGCCGCGGCACTCGAGGCTCTCGAGGGCGAGGGGACGGTGCTCAGAGGACGATTTCGAACCGTCGAAGGCGAAGGCCTCGAAAAGCCCGACACCCTGGAATGGTGCCATCGCCGATTGCTGGCCCGGATCCACAGGTTGACCGTCGAAGGACTGCGGCGGCAGATCCGACCGGTCGATGTGCCCACGTTTCAGAGATTCCTCGCCCGACACCACGGCCTGCATCCGGCTACGCAGCGGACCGGGCCCGCAGGCCTCTTCGAAGTCGTGGGCATGCTGCAGGGGCTGGATGTTGCCGCGGGGAGCTGGGAAACGGATCTGCTCTCGAGTCGACTCGCAGGGTACCGCGAGAGTTGGCTCGATGAACTGACCCTCTCGGGCGAGGTCGGCTGGGGTCGGCTGTATCCCAGTGCCGGAGCATTCGAGCGGGCTCGGCCCATGTCGTCACTCTCCAGGAACACGCCGTTGGGGCTGTTCCTCCGCGAAGACCTCCCCTGGCTGACTCGCTGGGGCCGTGTGCCAGAGCCCGATTCCCTGGGAGCCACCGCACGGGACCTGTTCGATCGCCTGGCCGAGCGGGGAGCACAATTCGCCGCGGACCTGATCAAACCCACCGGCATGCTGCCCGATCAACTCAACAGCACGCTCGGTGAACTGGTCCGGCGGGGACTGGTCACCTGCGATACGTTTGCCGGTATCAGGCAGATCGTCGCCGGGACGGCGTCTCGTCGAGGACGACGGGGACGCAGGCTCAGGAGCCGACGACCGGTCACAGGGGCCGGTCGCTGGAGCGTCTGGCGGCGAGGTGACGGGGACCAGGTGGCGGCCGAAGATGATGCGGAATCCGAGAGTCGGCAGCGGGCCGCCGAGACCGAGGCACTCGAACAATGGGCCTGGCAACTGCTCCGGAGATGGGGAGTCGTGTTCCGCGACCTGCTGGCTCGTGAACCGGGCGCACCCCGGTGGTGGCAACTGCTGGGAGTGTTCCGGAGGCTCGAGGCACGAGGAGAGATCCGGGGGGGACGGTTTGTCGAGGGGCCCGGTGGCGAACAGTTTGCACTGGGGGAAACCGTGAGACGGCTCAGGCAACTGCGCGAAGAGGCCGAGGGAAGCGAGGCGGAGCCGGAAGTCCTGGTCCTCTCGGCCGCCGATCCGCTCAACCTCGTCGGCATCATCACCGATTCGGGCCGGGTGCCGGCGACAGCACAAAACCGGGTGGCTCTGCTCGACGGACGACCCGTGGCTGCGGTCACCGGCGGAGAGCTGGAATGGCTCGAAGAGCTCGATGAGTCGACTCGCGAACGGGTCGAAGCCCTCCTGCCAGCGTCGTCGACCTCACGCCAACCCCGAGCGGTGCTCACCTAGCAGCCCAGGGACTGGCTCCCCCGCCCGTGGCGGGGTGCCTGTCCCCGCTTCACCCTTAACAGCCTGTTGAAAAGGGATCAGACGCCGCCCACAGAAAGTCCCGCTCCACCCAGAACGGCACGCAGGCGGGGCCTGACCCCTTTTCAACCAGCACTCGTTGCAACTCGAAGAAGGGGTCCGAGTTCTTCAACGGGCTGTTAAGCCCCAATCGCCTCTCAGCCGCGATTCGCGTCGGGACAGGCACCCCGCCACGGGCGGGAGAGCCAGTCCCCGCTTCACCCTCAGGCACCAATCGCCTCTCAGCAGCGATTCCTGTCGGGACCGGCACCCCGCCACGGGCGGGAGAGCCAGTCCCTTTAGGCGGACTAGATGAAGTCGTTGATGATGTTCTCCAACATCTCCTGCCGACCACTCTCGTTGGCGTCCGAGTTGCCTTTCTCCAGCATGTGAGCCTCCAACGACGCAAAACTCGCCTCGCCCGACTCGATCCCGGCCCCGATCCCGGTGTCATAACTGCGGTAGCGGTTGGCGACGAAGTCGGCGAGTACCCCGTCGGCGCGGATCGCCGCGGCGATCTTCAGGCCGCGGGCGAACGCGTCCATGCCGCCGATATGGGCGTGGAACAGGTCCAGC
>CAUZEQ010000091.1:0-15659 GCA_963578885.1 Planctomycetota bacterium | reverse complement strand
GCCGCGAGTCATCCCGTCGACGGTGGCCTGGGCGGCCTTGGCTTCGACCATCATCTGGGGCACGTCGACGTGGCCGGGGCACTCGAGCTGGCACTGCTTGCAGTTGAAGCACAGTGAGGCGAGTTGTCGGAGTTCATCGGAGACGAGGGCGTCGCTTCCCAGAGGTCCGAACACCGAGCGGATCGCGTTGGCCTTTGCCCTGGGGCTGGCATGTTCTGAGTGATCGATCCGGAAAAACGGGCACATCCGTTGTTGGGGAGAGATCGTGCGACAGGCGGCACAGCCATTGCAGTCGCTGGCCGCCTCGGAAAACTCCTCGGCGGTCCACGAACACCCCAACGACACGAGGTCAAGATCGGATGGGCCGGATGGGCCGGGGGTCGGGGTGAGGGCGGGCTGGGTCGAGTCGGCTGTGGGTCCGCTGCGATGAGCAGCACGGAATTCGAGCGGACTCGATTCGCCCGCCGTGGGGACGATCTTGCCTGGGTTGAGGTTTCCCTGGGGGTCGAAGAGGTCCTTGACGAACTGGAAGACCCGACAGAGGGGTCCGTACTGTTTCTTGAGGAAGGGGGTCCTGGAGAGTCCATCTCCGTGTTCGCCGCTGATGGTCCCGCCGAACCGGAAGACCTCCTCGTAGAGGCTGGCTGCGAGTTCTTCGAGCCGTGCGCCGGAGTCGATGGCGGGAGCCGGGAGAAACGGCCTGAAGTGCAATTGGCCGGCGGCGGCGTGAGCGTACAGCGACGCGGTGACCTCGTGTGCCTGGAACACCCGCTGTGCGGCGGTGAGGAATTCGTGCAGCTGTTCAGGTGGCACCGCGATATCTTCGACAAATGGCAGGGGGCGGGAGGCTCCCTTGAGCCGCGTCAGCATCGGGATAATCCGCCGGGGCAGCGACCAGAGGAACTCGACGTCGTCGAATTCGTAGGCTTCGAAGGCCACGCGTGTCGACTGGGCGGTGGCTCGAGCCGCCGAGATGACTCGAGCAATCCGTTCACGCGTCTCGCGTTCGCTGATCCCCACCTGTTCGACGATCAACGCCGCTTCACTTCCGGCGGGGATCATCGAGGAAAAGCGTGGGTCCGATTCCCGTCCCAGGCTCAGCACCCGTCGGTCCATCAGGTCGCAGGCGGAGGGCTGCAGGGTGGAGATGGCCTGGACGCAGCGGGTGGCCTCCTCGAGTGTCCCGAACAGCAAAAGCGCGATGCCGCGGTGTTCGGGCAGCGGCGAGGTGTGCAGCGTGGCTCGAGTGAACAGACCGAGCGTGCCTTCGGAACCGACCAGCATGCGGGCGAGTTCGAGTCGATCGCCGGCGAGGACACCGCGGAGGTGATAGCCGCTGCAGTTGCGTGGCAGGGCCGGTTGCCGTTCACGGATCAACTCGTCGTTTTCCCTCAGGATCCGCTCGAGGTTGTCGCAGAGTCTCTGGTGGGGATCGGTGAGATCGGCGGGGCCGCCGCTGCCGCGACTCACCAGCGCTTCACTGCCCGCCTCGATCACCGACCCGTCGCCGATCACCAGTTCGAGACGTTGGACGTGGTCGCGAGTCGAGCCGACTCGGACCGATCGGCTGCCGGCGGCGTCGACGGCCAGCATGCCGCCGATGGTCGTGACCGGTCCATTGGAAGGGTCGGGTGGGAAGTGGCGGCCCAGCGGCCGGAGGAATCGGTTGAGTTCGTCGAGTACGACTCCGGGTTCGACGGTCACGGTCGAGTCGTCGACCGAGAGGATGCGGTGCAGGTACCTCGAAAAGTCGACGACAATGCCCGGTCCCAGGCAGCCGCCGGCCACTCCGCTGCCGGCCCCTCGAGCAAACACGCCCAGGTCGACTTCGGCCGCGTAGCTGACGATTGCCACGACGTCGTCTCGAGTTCGCGGACGGGCAACGGCCAGTGGCGGGACGTGGTACAGACTGGCGTCGCTGGCGTAGAGGGCTGTCGAGAGTGGGTCGACGAGCAGTTCGCCCTCGAGCACGCTGCCAAGATCCTCGATCATCAGCTGGCGTTGCTCGTCCACGCGTTCGCGGCTCCGGGAGCGGGTCGGGAGAATCGGTGGCGCTGGGTCTGTGGGTCACCCGCTGGCGGGGTGGCCCGCGGGAGATCACTGGGCCGGGTCGGGCGGGTCTTGCCGCAGAGCCTCCTGGCGATACCGCTCGGCTCGCTCGTGATCGAATCGCTCGTAACCGTCGGTCGAACCCTCGAGCCGGTGCCGGGCCTGGCAGCGGTAACAGACCAGCACGTCCTTCATCAGACTATACAACGCCAAATCGAGCAGTGCGAACAGCATCAGGATGCCGATGGCCAACTCGGGCCGGTACTCTGCCCAGGCGATGGTCGAGAGCACACCGCCGAGCACGACCAGCGCGATCCCGACCTTGTGCGGGAAGTCCTTTTGTCGCCACAGGTCCCGCTCACCGCACGCCAGGCACTCGGCCAACCGCTCGCCCTCCCAGGACGACTCCGGAATCGATCTCTCAAAGTCACACGCCGGGCAAGCCAGGCGGTTCTCGTCGAGTCCGTCGGAGACTCGGCTGGACTGCTGGCAGCGGGGACAGGCGAAGTCAAGTTGCACGGACGGCATGAGCGGCATGAGCGGCATGAGCGGCATGAGCGGCATGAGCGGCATGGGAGGCATGGGAGGCATGGGCGGGTGGTCTCCCGACCGGCGCCGGGGTGGCTGTGCATTCAGCGGATGATCCCGGTCGATCTAGACCGGCACCGACAATTCGTAAGCCAGCAGGGTGGCGGTCAGTTCGCCGGTCAATGTCATCACCACGCCGACGTAGAGCACCCCGGTGGCCGATTGGGTGTTTCGGTACTTGAGTATTCTGTGGACCATCACCACGACCACCAGCGGACTGATGAGCCCCGCCAGCCATCTCAGTACCAGCAGCAGTCGCTGGTGATCCGAATCGGGCAGTCCTCCGATCAGCACCAGTCCGGTCAGCGCGAGGCTGATCCGCAGCAGCGTGGCGGCTCCGAGCACGAGGTTGAGTCGAACCAGGGGGGCCAGCGGCATGCCGGTAGCCGTCAGGTACCAGTGGCCCAGCAGCATGCTGACCATCGCACAACCCAGCAGCAGGGCGGTTGCCAGTTCCGAGGCGACCAGGAAGAGCTGCTCGGGAATCGAGCTCGAGTTGGGATTCCAGGCCGAAGAGACCAGCAGGAACAGCGAGAGGCCGGTGACCAGGGCGATGCAGGCGTTGCCGGGCCGACGCCGGCCCAGGGCCCAGGTGAAGCTGCCGACGTAGGCCACCACGGCAGTCGTGCCGTAGAGCCAGCTGACGCAGCGGGGTCCGATCAGCGAGTCGAGTCCCCCGGCGGATGCTTGGAACGAGGCGTCCCATCCGCCGAGGCTGACCAGGGTGGCCAGGACCGAGAGTCCCATCACGATCAGCATCTGGATCCGAAAGAAGCCGTCGCTGACATCTCGCTTGGGGGTCAGGCACCACGCCAGGCTCATTCCACAGATCAAGCGGATGGCGAACTGGGTGATCACGAGGAATCTCCTAGGTGCAAACGACCCGGGTTCAGCCGCGGTTGATCAGCGACATGACCTCGGCTCGACTCGACTGGTTGGTCTTGAACAGACCGCGGACGGCGCTGGTGACCGTCAGGCTGCCCGGCTTGCGGACGCCTCGAATCGTCATGCACGTGTGAGTCGCCTCGAGCACCACCACGACGCCCTTGGCATCGAGTTCCTCGTAGAGCAGGTCGGCGATCTGGTCGGTCATCCGTTCCTGGACCTGCGGCCGATGCGAGACCTCGTCGACCACCCGCGCCAGCTTGCTGAGACCGACGATTTGCCCGCCCGGCAGGTAGCCCACGTGGGCGACTCCCATGAAGGGCAGCAGGTGATGTTCGCAGAGGCTGTTGAAACTGATCTCGCGGACCAGCACCAGCTCGTCGAACTTCTCCTGGAAGCACTTCTTCAGGTGTCGGGCGGGGTCCGAGTACAGGCCGGCGAACAGCTCGGTGTACATCCGTGCCACCCGTTGAGGTGTCTCGACCAGGCCCGCACGATCGGGATCTTCACCGATTGCCTCGAGGATTTCGCGGACCGCGTGGGCGATTCGAGGCTGGTCGACCGGAGAGGTCGAGGCCGAGTCTGCCTCGACGGGGAAGCTGCTGGAGGACATCGTGGTCTCGTGGTGAGATCGGGGTGGGGGAGGTGATTCAGTTGAGACTGTAGGGTGGTGGGAAGGTCGAGGGTTGGCCGATGCCGGATTCGATGCAGTTTCTCAGTTCGTCGAGGACCAGCAGCGAGCGGGTGGCGATGTCGGGTTCTTCGAGAATCGACTGGGCCACGTCGGGTTCCAGTGGCAGCGAGTAGGCGATCACATCACAGAGGCCGCCGAGGGGCAGGTCGGCATCGAGCGAATCGTGGAAGGTGCGGTCGAAGTCAACTCCGGCGGCCAGTTGCTGGAATCCGACCAGCAGTTCGCGCTGCCGCCGCCGCCGCTGGTCGTTGGAGAGCCCGGCGGGCATTTCCGGACACAGTTCGACTCGCGCGATTCGGTAGGGATGTGGTGAGTCGTCTTCGTCGAGCACTTCGGCACGCGAGAGACCTTCGAGGACGATCTGGTAGCGGCCATCGGGGAGCAGTTCCGAGGAGGCGATGCGGCCGATGCAGACCGTCTGGCGGATCTCCGCCGTCTTGGACTCGTAGGTCGACTCCCAACCCGGTTCCAGCAGTGCCATCGCGATCAGTCCCTCTGAAGAGAGCGCCTCGGAGATCATCTGACGGTACCTCGGCTCGAAGATCATCAACGGCAGCAACGCGTGCGGGAACAGCACGGCGTCGGGCAGCGGGAACAGCGGCACGTGGCCGCTGAAGTCCCGCAACTGATCAGCATGCGAACCGTATTGCGTCATGAGGCAGCCAGGCTGACACGGGGGATCAGGTCTTCGTTGATGACCAGGTCGGTGGGGTAGCTGTTGCCGGCGTCGAGCAGTTCCTGGAAACAGGCCTGGAGGTCTCTGAGCAGGCTTTCGAGGTCGAGATCCATGTAGGGCGAGGGGTATTGCTCGAGGTATCCGCGGGACGAGTGGTACAACTTGCGGGCTCCGCCGAGGTTGCCGTTGCCGAAGTGATACAGCGCCACCGCGACCTGGATCAGCCCCTGGTAGAACTTCCGCTCGTCACCGACGATGTCCGACCAGAGTTCCTCGATTACGTCGTGGCACTCGAAGAATTCCTGCTCATTAAATAGCCGCAACCCCTCGAGGTACTGCGGCGGGTGGGGGGGTGGTGGGTTGAGGGTCATCGGACGATTGCGGTCTGGCTATCGCCGCGTATGATTTCTGGGGCGGTCGTGCCGGACCACCGCGGTCCGGCTGGGAACCGGTGTCCCGGGCCCGTCCCTTCGATTCTAAAGAGCCGCCCTCGGCGGTGTCCATCAGGCGGTTCTCTCGTATCGCGGTTTGAATCATGGCCAGGTCGGGTTGTAGCGTTCCCAACGATGAGACCAGGTCGCGGGCTCGGAAGGTGGTGCGGGGGCTGAAGCGGGCCTACCCCGACGCCGAGTGTGCTCTGCAGCACCACGGTCCCTTCCAGCTGCTGGCCGCCACGATTCTCTCGGCCCAGTGCACCGACCAGCGGGTCAACATGGTGACCCCGGCGTTGTTCGAGAAGTACCCGACGGCCGAGTCGCTGGCGCGGGGACGGATCCGCGACATCGAGCGGATCATCAGGTCGACCGGGTTCTTCCGGTCCAAGGCCAAGAGTCTCAAGGGGATGGCCCAGGGACTGGTCCGGGATCACGAGGGCGAGTTTCCTCGGGAGGTCGACGACCTGGTCCAGTTGCCCGGAGTCGGCCGCAAGACGGCCAACGTCGTGCTGGGGGTCTGTTACGGGATCGCCAGTGGGGTGGTTGTCGATACGCATGTGAAGCGGATCAGCAACCTGCTGGGACTGACCACCGAGGCCAATCCCGAGAAGATCGAGCGGGACCTGATGGGGCTGCTGCCCGAGAAGGAGTGGATCGAGTACTCGCACCGGGTGATCCACCACGGGCGGAAGATCTGCATCGCCCGTCGGCCGCAGTGCCCCGAGTGTCCGTTGCTTGAGTGTTGTCAGCGGGTCGGCTTGCCTCCGCTTTCGACGTGAGATCGATGGATTGATCTGGAGCGTACCGGAGTCTGCGGTGGGTTGTTGCAACCGCGAGTGAATGGGACTACGGTGTGTCGCGTTGAAGGTCGCGGACCGGCTCTGCGGGATGGACTAGGCCTCTGGAAACACGACGGACGGGACGCCGCCATGATCCTGACTGGGTCGGAAATCATCTCGCAACTGGGTGACAGCATCCTGATCGAACCGTTCAACCCCGAACGGCTCAATCCCAACAGCTACAACCTCAGCCTCCATAACGAGCTCCTGGTCTACGAGGAGATCGTGCTGGACATGCAGCGGCCCAATCGCTTTCGCCGCTACACGATCCCGGCCGAGGGGTTTGTGTTGAATCCCAACCAGCTGTACTTGGCGCGAACCGTCGAGCGGACCGAGACTCACAACCTGGTCCCGATGATCGAAGGCCGCAGCTCGGTCGGACGGCTGGGTCTCTTCGTGCACTGCACCAACAGTTTCGGCGACGTCGGCTTCAGCGGGTACTGGACTCTCGAGATGTATGCCGTGCAACCGGTCCGCGTCTACCCGGGCGTCCCCATCTGCCAGATCTCCTATCACACGATCTCCGGTGCTGTGACCGAGTACCAAAGCGACAAGTACCAGCACAACGAGGACATCCAGCCGAGCCTGCTGTTCAAGGAATTCCAGCAACAGCTGGATCCTCAGATGCGGTTGAGCTTTGGCCAGGAGATGGCCGAGTAGTCCGGCGGCGGCTGCGGTGGCTGGCGGCGAGCTATTCGGATTTCGGAGCCGCCTTGGGCTCGCTCCCGAACATTTCGGCCTCGACCGGGATCATCTGCAGCGGTCCCACGCTGTCGCGGAGTTCCAGCGGCTTGTTGGTGATTTGTGAGATGTAGAATTGAGCGAGTGGTCTGAGGTGCGAGTCGGGTACTTCATCGATCATCCGGGTCAATTCGTCGCCGGCCTGGTTGACTCGTCCGGCCTCGAGGTGACTCATGGCGACGTTGAACAGCAGTTCGCTCCGCATGCTCGGGTGCAGCAGCACGAGGTTCATGGTGGAGTTGAGTTGATCAAAGGGCCACTGCTGGGGCCTGAGGACCAGCGGCAGGTGTCTGAGCGCGTCTCCGAGGAGTTGTTGTTCGAGTCGAGCCAACTCGCCCTGCCACAGCTGGTTGGCCTGGTCGAAGTCGGCGTAGGCCAGGCGGCTGATGGCCAGAGTGGTGCGACTGGCACTCTGGCCACTCTGTTCGCCGAGATCCTGGAACATTTCGTCGAGCGTCATGGCGGTGGCTTCATCCTTGAAGATCCCGGCCTCCATCATCCACTGCGCCTTGAGCAGCAGGACTTCGGGGTTGGCCGCCTTCTGGACGTCGTCGTTGATCAGTTTCAGTGCTTCACCGATGAACACGTTGCGGCCGGGCTGTTCCCGCGTCAGCGCCAGAGCGTACTCGACGCGGTTCGGCGGATCCGTTCCGTCCTCGGGATGGAACCGCTTCTGGATCTCCTTCTTGACCGGTTCGACGTTGCTGATCAGCCTCTGCAGCGGATCGTCGATCTGCTGCCTGCGGGCCTCGATCTGTGCCTCGCTGGCCCCCTTGGGCAATCGGGTCAATTCGTCGAAGCGTTTCAGTGATTCCAGCGCGAGGTCGACTCGGCTGAGTCGTTGGAGTCGTTGGTAGCGGGTGAAGAGTGCTTCGGCGTTATCCTTGTCGAGTTCGATGGCCTGATTGAGTGCGAGGATCGACTCGAAGTACCGCCGCTTGGCCCACGGAGTACTCGTGTCGCCTCCCCGGAATGCCAGTTCGATGTCGTCGAGGCAGGCGTAGGCGATTCCCAGCACGAGGAAGCCTTCGCTGGAGTTCGGAGCCGTGGCCAGGCCCTCGTTGGCCGATCGGATCGTCACGTGGGCGACCGCCGCGGTATCGCCCAGGACACTCAGGGCCCGCTGGCTGCTGGGTCCACCGGTGAGGTCCTGGTTGGTCACCCTCAGTGCGACCTCCTGCAGGGCCTGCATGAACCCGGAGCTGGATTGCTGCATCTTGAGGATCCGGGCCAGGTGAGTGGCTCGGGCGATCGCCGGGACGGGGATGTTGCGTTTTTGTGCGAAGCGGCTGGTGTAGGAGGTGTCGCCGCGGGCGAGTTCGGGGCGGGGATCGAGTTTTTCGGCGGGCGTGCGGAAGGCACTCTTGGCAAAGTCATTGGTGTGTTTTTCGAGGAACCCGATGATCGATTCCTGGGCGTCGGCCTTGCGATAGAACACCGCGGTGGTGGCCCCGATCCGGACCAGCTGCCAGTGATTGGGGTACTGGATCAGGTCGAACATCGAGGTGTAATCGGGACGGGCGGGTCCGTGGAGCCTGGGCAGGACGTGAGTGATGCGGTGGGTGTCGAAGGTCGTCCGCCAAACCGAGATGACTCCGGTCTGGGGCATTTCGCCACGGGAGGCGGGTGTGGAGGCGGTGGCGTCGAGGTCGGATGTTTCAATCGTCTCGCGGGTCCCGGGACCTCCCGGTGGATGGATTACCTCGATCGAATCGAAGGTCTCGCTGGCCACCTGGACCCGGAGCACCTGTCGTCCCTCGTCGGTGCCGATCACCAGGGTTCTCAACCGCAACGCGGCCCGAGTCCGCCGATGCAGCGTCAGCAGGTCCGAGTCTCCACTGTCCGCATACAGCCGCACGCGGTTGTCGATGAAGGGACGATGCCCGATCCAGATCATCAAGTCGCCCTGGCCGGGAACAAAGTTGAACCCGCGGTGCGTGTCGTCTCGACCCAGGTCGCGATAGACGACCAGTCGACCGACGGCCTGCACCACCAGGTAGTCGTGGCCGGGCTGTTCGCTGCGGATCGACCAGGTCGAACCGGGTTGTCGAGTCGAGAGGCTGGCATCGTCGGGAAGCACGATCTTGTTGGCGGTGAACTGTTTCCTGAGAGTGGAGTTGATGCGGCCGCGGTCGAGGTCTTCGGCGAGACCGCCCGAGAGCGTGAACAGCCGTTCGTTGAGGTCGGTTCTCAGGCCGTCGACGGCCGCTGCCAGCCTGGCATCGAGCCCCAGGCCCAGCTTGCGGCCGTTCTCGGGCGTCAGCCAACCGAGGATCCCCAGCAGCGCGACAGCGAAGAACGCCAGCACGGTCAGAGCCCGTCCGCCTCGCGAAAACAACAGCTCGCGGGGCTCGACAGTGTACTCCTGTGGAAACGTCACCCGGTACCAGTCCTGGGCGTTGAGGCCGGCGAGTACCGCCGCGACCAACGCCGCCGGAGCCAACTCACGGACGCCCATCAGCGACAGGAGCGTCAGCCCGAGAAGCACCGCCACGTGACCCGAATCGGCACGACGCCGATTCAGAAACAGCGTGACTCCGGCCGCGACCAGGACCAGCACACCGGCGATCACGTGGAAGTTCAGCCAGCTCCAGTTGAACCAGTGACCCTGGTGGTAGACGATCGCGGTCAATGGGTAATACTGCAGGCGGTCCATCGAGACCGACTGGTCCAGCAGCAGCACGTTGTAGGCTCTCAGGGCCGGGTACTCGGTGCCGTAGAGCGCCAGCGGGGCCAGCAGAGAGTGGATGTGGAACGGGTTGAGCAGGCAGGCCAACCCCACGCCCAGGGTGACTTGCCAGTACAGCTTCCGCTGTTGGGGACCACCCAGACCGGGGCGGTCCTGGCGAGCTCCCAGCCACTCACCGAGGCCGTACAGCACCAGGACCAGCAGGCCGATCCAGGCACGGGGGTCGAGGTTGACCCACAACAACTGCACACCGACCAGCGCCCACAGGTCGCGGGGCCGGCCCGTGAGTCCAAAGCGGTGCAGCAGCCACAGCTGGACCGCCAGCCCCAGCAGAGTGATCGATTCGGGGCCGGCCACGAACTGGGGAAACGCCGCCAACAGGGCCACCGTGGCCAGTACCGAAGTCCACCAGTTGGGCAGGCCGGGCCGAGAAATGTGGACCAGCAGGCCCAGGGTCAGCCCGGCCACCGCCGCGGCGAACAGTGTCAGGCAAATGTCCTGGCCCGGCAGAGCATACAGCCCGGCCAGGACCAGGTCGGTGCCCCAGCCCAGATTGACCCAGGCCCGATCGGTGGCCGTGAGGCTGAAGACGTCGGTGGCGGGTGGGAGCAGGCCGTGGGAGGCCATGTACTGGCCGCTGGCGGTCCGCAGCAGGGTGGTCGACTGGTAGACCCCGTAGCAGCCCAACAGGACCGCCAACAGCACGACGGCCCAGCGGAGCATGAAGTCGCCCCGCTCGGCCTCCTCCGCAACCAATTCCGGTGTCAGCGGCTCGTACTCTGGCAAATCGTCGTCGCCGTCATCGGATTCGGAGTCCTGTACATCGTCGCCGCCGTGGGATTCGGAGTCACTCTCGGCTTGGGGTTCGGTTGCCGTCGACGAGTCGTCCTGGGGGGATTCCGGATCGAGAGGGGATTCGTCGCTGGAGCCGTCGGTCGTGTCGGACGCGTTGTCAGCCTTCAAGAACCGCTCGCCCTGGGTCGACTCGCTCGAATCGTCCACGGGATCAGTTTCGTCGTTGCTGAGGTCCTGGTCGTCTTCGCGTCTCACGTCGCTGATTCCGGGGAATGGGAGTGGGTTTCGAGGTGGGGAGAATGACGGGTTCAGCCGATCTGGTCGAGACCGATCCAGGGCCGAAGGACTTCGGGGATGCGGATCGTGCCGTCGGATTGCTGGTGGTTTTCCAGCACAGCGATCAGTGCTCTGGAGATGGCCACGGCGGTGCCGTTGAGCGTGTGTACGAATTCGGTCCCCTTCTTCCCCGCGGCACGGCAACGAATGCCCAGCCGTCGGGCCTGGTAGTCGGTGCAGTTGGACGCGGAGGTGACTTCTCCCCACGTCCCACCGTCTCCCCGTCCGGGCATCCAGGCCTCCAGGTCGAATTTCCTGTAAGCCGGTCCGCCGAGGTCTCCGGTGCAGGTGTCGACCACGCGGTAGGGGATCTCTAGAGACTGGAACAGGTCTTCTTCGATTCCTACGACCTGCTCGAGGAAGGCGTTGGACGCGTCGAGCGTCGGTTCGGTGAAGCCGAACATTTCGACCTTGGTGAACTGGTGAACACGGTAGATGCCTCGAGTCGCTCGCCCGTGGGCTCCGGCCTCGGTGCGGAAACAGTGCGAGATGCCCGCGTAGCGCAGCGGCAGGTCCTCAAACTCCAGGACCTGGTCTTTGAGTGCTCCGCCGAGAGTGATTTCGGCGGTTGCGACGAGGCTGAGGTCTGAGCCTTCGATCGAGTAGATCTGGGACTCGGGACCGCGGGGCAGAAACCCGATGCCCTCGATGATTTCATCTCGGGCCAGGTCGGGAGTGGTCATCAGGGTGAATCCGGCTTCGCGGAGGCGGGTGACGGCGAGCTGGATCATCGCCAACTCCAGCAGCACGGCCTCGTTCTTGAGAAAGTAGAAGCCGTGACCGGCGACGCGGGTACCCGCGTCGAAGTCGATCAGGTCGTGGGCCTCGGCAAGAGCCACGTGGTCCAGGGGTTCGAAGTCGAACTCGGGCACGTCGCCCCACCTGCGGACTTCGACATGGCCGTCATCGCCCTGGGCCACCGGGGCGTCGGGATGCGACATGTTGGGCACACAGGACTGCTCGGCACGCAACTCGGCCTCGACACCGGCCAACTCGCCATCCAGTCCCTGCAACTGCACCCGCAGCTCGCGACCTCGAGCAATCAACTCCTGCTTCGACTCATCGTTCTCAGCGGTGGGGATCTGCGATGAGGTGGCCTTCTGCTCACGTCTCAACTCGTCGCCGCCGGTGATCAACTCGCCACGTCGACCCCTCAGCGTGACGATCTTCTCGAGATCGACCTCGACACCGCGGTTGCGGCAGTTCTCGGCGACGGCGTCGAGATGGTCACAGATGTACTGCAGGTCGAGCATGGAATCGCGGGGGATGGGTCGTGACAGGCGTGACAGGCGTGACAGGCGTGACAGGCGTGACAGGCGTGACAGTAAAGCGGTGAGCGTTTTGGCATTCAGGTGATTGGGTCACGGCGCGGTTCGAGCGACGCGGGCTGCCTCGCTGCGGGCCTCAACCCGACAGCGGCAGAATCCTCGAATCGTCGTCATTGTAGTTGCCGTCGTCATCGAGCGGAATCACGTCGTCGTCGGGACTCCCGCCTGCGGGCAACTCGGGCAACGCCATGAACTCCGACGAACCGCTGTCCGCGACGGACTCGGCCACCTGCACGTCTTCGTCCCGGTCGGCCACAACGACCGGAAAGTCCATGCTGACATCTTTGGCCCCGGCAGCGTCCTGATCCGCGTCCTGGTCTGCGTTCTGGTCGGCATTGTCTGCCGAGGAGTTGTCTTCGGTCGAGAGTCGGTAGCGGACATCTCCGATGGCCAACTCGTCGCCGGTCCGCATCGTGGCTGTGCGTTCCACCCGCTTTCCGTTGATCCACACACCATTCATGCTGCCGAGGTCTCGGACCACCAGGCGGTTGTTGACGTGAGCCAGGCAGCAGTGCTTTCGTGACACCCGCTGGCTGTCGCCCAGCACCACATCACACTCGCTGTCGCGGCCGATGAAGATGACCGGCTTGTCGATCGGGATCGACGGGGCGTCGGTGAGTGAAACGAGTCGAGCGGCCATGGGCGGGTGGAGCGTGGAGGGAGGAGGAGAAGGGAGGCGTGGGGGAGGGTTTCGCGCGGCTTGAGCCCCGCCATTGATCTCATTCTACACTCTAGGCTCGATCCAGCACACGTGCGGTTTTTGCCCTTCGTGGATGCGGGGCAGGTTGAGAACTCGGTTGTGTGCGGCAGGAGGCGCAGGGAGGGCAACACCGACAAGGGCAACCGGTCATGACGATTGTGACAGCCACCGCAGTGGCCCAGGCGAGTCCGTCACCGGGTTGCCGGAGGCACGCCCAGTGACTTGCCTCCGTCGATGCCGATCGCCGTCCCGGTGATCATCGCTGCCTGGTCGCTGACGAGGAACAGCACCGACGCGGCGATCTCACGGGGATCAATCATCCGATCCCACGCCGCTGCCAGAGGGCTGGCGGCGATCATCGCACGGGTCATCGCGTCGGGGTCCTCGGCGGTGTCCAAATCGGCGTTCATCATCGCCGTATCGCCGACCGGGCCGGGACAGACGGCGTTGACCCGGATGCGGTCCGCGGCCAGGCACAGGGCCAGGCTGCGGGTCAGGCCAATCAGGGCCAGCTTGCTGATCGAATAGACCGGGTCGTGCGAACGAGGCAACAGCCCGGCATTGCTCGACATGTTCACAATCGCTCCTCCACCTCCGGCACGCATCGGCCCCACCGCGTGGCGGCAGCCGAAAAAGGCTCCCTTGAGATTCGTGTCGATGCAGGCGTCCCAGTCTTCCTCGGTCACCTCCTCGACCGGCTTCACCATGCCGATCCCCGCGTTGTTGACCAGGATGTCCAACCGATCCGTCCTCTCGACCGCCTCGCCGATCATCGCCGCCAGGTCCGATTCCCGCCTCACGTCACACGCAATCTCGGCAATCCCCAATTCCTCGAATCGCTCGACGTTCTCCTCGAGGTGCCGGAAATCGGCGGCCAGCACCGTCGCACCATGCTCGGCCAACAGTACGGCCGTCGCCCGGCCGATCCCGTTCGAGGCTCCCGTGACGATTGCCGTTCGGCCCGAAAGGTTAATCGTGGCTGTCATCTGATGATTCCCGCGGTGCCGGATGGGTGAGAACGCTCTTACCGCGAATTTTCGTGATACGGTGATGCTAGCAGATCGCGCGATCACGGTGATTCACAGCGGTGGTTCGTACCCGCTAGGAATAATCCACGAGTGAGTTCAACTCAATAGGCTGCAATGGGTTACACCGTTTCGAGTGGTCGTGATCGGGAAAAAATTACAAAATGACGACGAAGGTATTCGGTTCTATTGTGGTTACTGGGATGAAGTGGGAGTCTGTCCAGAGCGAGCCGAGTGAATCGGCTGACGACACGGGCCCAGGGAGGCTGAAATCGATGCAATCGTGGCGGGAATCACGGTCAACAGGAAGTCAGACGGCCCCTTGGTGCCGGTGGCTATTGGTCTCGGCAATGGTGCTGACATGGGTGTCACCTGGAGTTGGCCAGGCTGCCCAAGGGAAGAAGTCGGCCTCGAAGAAGTCGACTGCACGCAAGTCGGCGACCCGGAAACTCTCGACGCGTCGCCGCGGCGCGTCGCAACCGGCGGTTCCCCAGGCCGCCCTGACCGGGTCGGCTCGCGAAATCGTCGACTTCACCAACACCCAGGTCCGGCAGGGCTGGACCGACAACGAGATCAAGCCCTCGTCGATTGCGAGTGACACCGAGTGGATTCGTCGAGTGCACCTGGACCTGGTCGGTGCGATTCCGTCGCTGGAGGCGGTCGAGGCGTTTCTCAAGGACCGCGACCCGGCCAAGCGGACCAAGCTGATCGACAACCTGCTGGATGATCCGGGCTACGTCCGCAACTGGACGACGATCTGGAGCAACCTGCTGATTGGTCGTCGGACACCTCGACGAGTCAGCCGCGGGGGCATGCGGAAGTTCCTGCGTGAGGCGTTCGCACGGAACCGTCCCTGGGACAAGGTGGTCTACGACCTGGTCTCGGCCGAGGGTCATTTCGAGCGGAACGGAGCGGTGAACTACCTGCTGGCCCAGATGACCATGCGCGACGACGGTGTCCAGGCGACCGCCAAGACGACGCGGCTGTTCATGGGGATCCAGGTCCAGTGCACGCAGTGTCACAACCACCCGTTCAACGATTGGCAGCAGAACCAGTTCTGGGAATTCAACAACTTCTTTCGGCAGGCCCGCCGTGTGGACCATCGCAAGTACGATCCCAAGAGCGGTCGCATGGTCGATGACTACTCGGAGTTGGTCTTCACCGATTTCAACGAGAAGGTCTTTTTCGAGCAGCGTGCCGGCACGTTGCAGATGGTCGAGCCGCGGTTCTTCGAGATCCGCGTCAACGCCAAGCCCTCGACCGATCTCCGAAAAGAGCTGGCCAAGCTGATGGTGGCCGGCGACAACCCGCTGATTTCCAAGGCGATGGTCAACCGGACCTGGGGTCACTTCTTCGGCTACGGTTTCACCAAGCCGCTGGACGACATGGGTCCTCACAACCCCTCGACCCACCCCGAGTTGCTCGAGCGGCTGTCTCGAGAATTCGTCAAGGCCGGCTACGACGTCAAGCAGCTGGTCCGCTGGATCTGCAATTCCGAGCCGTATCACCTGACGAGCCGACTGGGGAGAGACAATTCCGTCGACAATCCCGGGGCGGGCGAGTCGCCGTTGTTCAGCCACATGTACGTCAAGGGGATGGAGGCCGAGCAGCTCTACGATTCGCTGATCGTGGCCACCGGTGCTCACAAGGCGGGTGGTTCGGGCTGGGAGGAATCCGAGCGGCAGCGCCAGACCTGGCTGCGGCAGTTCGTGATCGCCTTCGGGACCGACGAGAACGACGAGGCGACGACCTTCAACGGGACGATTCCCCAGGCACTGATGATGATGAACGGAGAACTGGTCGCCAAGGCGACCAGTTCTGAGCGGGGTAGCTTCCTGAACACGGTGCTCTCGGGGGCCGCCAGCGACGCCGCCCGCGTC
>CAUZEQ010000090.1:0-15677 GCA_963578885.1 Planctomycetota bacterium | reverse complement strand
TGGGTGACGCTCCCCTTGGCGATTTGCCTGCGGCAGATCTTGGGGCGAGCCAGTCCCCGCGTTCCTGACTGGACTACGCCAGGACGTCGTGGACCACGTTTCCGTGGACATCGGTCAGGCGGAAGTCGCGGCCGCTGTAACGGTAGGTCAGTTGCTTGTGGTCCAGGCCCATCGCGTGCAACAGGGTTGCGTGCAGGTCGTGGACGTGCACCCGGTTCTCGACCGCTGTCAGTCCGAACTCGTCGGTTGACCCGTAGCTGAAGCCCGGCTTGACCGCTCCGCCGGCCATCCAGCAGGTGAAGCCATAGTGGTCGTGGTCGCGGCCCTTTTTGCCTTCCGAAGTCGGCGCCCGCCCGAATTCGCCGGTCCACAACACCAGCGTTTCGTCCCAGAGACCCCTCTGCTTCAAGTCGGTCAGCAACGCGGCGATGCCCTGGTCGCAGGCCCGGGCCAAACGCATGTGACCGCCAGCGATGTCGTTGTGGCCGGTGTCCCAGGCGATGTCGTAGCCGTCGATCGAATGCGACAACTGGATGGTGCGGACACCCCGTTCGATCAACCGCCGGGCCAACAGGCAGCCCTTGGCGTACTCGCTGCCACCGTACATCTCGAGCGTCGACTTCGATTCTTTGGACAGGTCAAAGGCTTCGGGCACGGCGAACTGCATCCGAAAGGCCATCTCCATCGCCTCGATGCTCGCCTCGAGTTGCCGGTCCTGCTTGACCCGCTCGAGTTGGACCCGGTTGAGTCGTGCCAGCAGATCGGCCTGTCGCTTCTGGTCGGCCCGGGCCAGGTGTTTGTTCTTCAGGTCCCGCAGGATCGCCTCGGGCTTCATCGACGCGATGTTGACATAGGTGCCGGCGTAGGCACCGGGGAGGAACGAGTTGCCCCAGTTGGCGAGCTTGCCGCGGGGCTGCGCCCGCGGACTCATCGCCACGAAGCCCGGCAGGTCCTGGTTCTCGGTTCCCAGCCCGTAGACCAGCCACGACCCGAGGCTGGGCCGGGAGGGCTGGAGGTGGCCGAGGTTCATCATCAGGATCGCCCCGGCGTGCTCGGGGATGTTGGTGTGCATCGAGTGGATGAAGCAGAGTTCATCGACGTGCTGGCCCACGTGCGGGAACAGGTCGCTGACCCACTTTCCCGTCTCGCCGTACTGCTTGAAACCGAACGGGCTGGGGAACAGGCCGCCCTGGGTATTTCTCAACGACTTGCGGTTGACCAGTTGGGGCCTCTGGCCGGCGTACTTGGTGAGAAGCGGCTTGTGGTCGAAGGTGTCAACCTGCGAGGGACCACCAGGCATGAACAACTGGATCAGGTACTTCGCGCGGGGCGCGAAGTGGGAGGCCAGAGGGGCCAGGCGGTTCTCGAGTGTGCCGGCTGAGGCCGCCAGGGCGGGACTGCCGGGCAGGCCGGTCAGGCCGGCCAGGCCCAGAGTGCCGAATCCGGCGCCGATGCGGCCGAGCATGTCGCGTCGAGACAGCGGAGGGAGCGGGTTGATGTGGTACATCAGGACACTACCTAACAAACATGAACTCGTTGCTGCCCAGGAGGACCTGGGCGTACTGGGTCCAGCGATCCAGGGGCGGTTCTCTGGGAGCGGCGGGCTGTTGCTGGTCGGTCTGGACGATGTGATCGATGTTGATGTGGCCCCAGCCACCGGTGACCTGGTCGACGATGCGGATCCGCACGCTCTTGCCGGCCCACTCGGCCACGTCCCAACTGCTCCACTGCAGCAGCTCGTTGTTCTGCCCGGTCGTGGACCGGACCACCGTGTCGGCGACGAGCAGCTGGATGCAGGTCTTGCCCGGGTGGCGGCCTCCACCGATCAGGAACGCGATCCGCTTGCGGTTGATGGTGAACCCCGGCGAGGTCAACGTGCCGACGGTCTTGTCGTGGTTGAAAAATGTGTTGACCAGTCCCTTGCCGCGGAACCCGCTGACGTTCATCTGGTTGGGCAGCGTGCCGGGAGCCGGTTTGGGGCCGAATGCCTGGCCGGTCTTTGTCCACTTGCCGTAGTTGCCGCTCTCGAAATTGCTGACCAGGATGTCGTCGCGTTTTTCGGGTTTCGCCTTGGCCACTGCGGTCCGGGGAGTTTCGAGGAAGTCCACAGCGAGCTGGGCTTCCAGGGGGGTGGGCGAGCGACCGTACAGCAGGTGGTAGGCTCGATCGATCCGCTTTGACTCGTCCCTGGCGTCGGACTTGAGCCGGGCGACGAGGCTGCGGGCCCGGTCGATCATCATGGGGCTGTTGAGCATGAAGAGGTACTGCTGGGGAACGGTACTTTGCGGCCGCTTGGCGATCGACGCTCGCGGGATCGGGAAGTCAAAGAGTCTCAGGAAGATGTCGGTGGCGAACCGGTCGCCGGTGCGGCTGATCTTGTAGTACATCGTCCGTCGCCGACTGCCTCGCACGTCCTCGGTCGAGGCACCGCCGAGGTCGAGTTTCAATTCGCCGGTGACCGACAGCAGCGAGTCTCGCCACGCCTCGACATCCAGCCGCCTGGGCGTGAATCTCCAGAGCAGCCGGTTGTCGCCGTCGCGGGCGAAGTTCTTTTTGTGGAACGTCGAAGCCTGTCGGTAGGTGGCCGAAAGCAGGATGGTGCGGTGCAGCCGCTTGATCGACCAGCCGTGTTCGACGAAGTCGGCGGCGAGCCATTCGAGCAGTTCGGGGTGAGTCGGCTTCTCGCCCTGGCTGCCGAAATTGCTCGGGCTGCGGACCAGGCCGGCTCCGAAGTGCCAGGCCCAGACCCGATTGACCATGACCTTGGGCGTGAGCGGATTGGAGGGGTCGACGAGGGCGTCGGCGAGATCGAGTCGCCCGCTGCCTCGAGTGAATTTCCTGGCGTTGGCTCCTGAGAGCAGCCTCAGAAAGCGGCGGGGTGCGATCGGGCCGGGCTTGCGGAGGTTGCCGCGGAGTGCCAGCGGCATGTCCGCGCTGCCGGTGTCGCCGAGTACGTGCAATTGCGGGAAGGCCGCTGGAGCCGTTTCACGGAGACTCTTGAGCTGGGCCTGCTTCGCCGCCAGATCCTGCTTCTGCGTGGCGGTGGCCTGTTTTCCCGCCTTGCCGGTCGCTGCGGCCAACTGCTTGACCTCACCGTCGAGCCGCTTGATGGCGGCGTGATGCAGGTTGTAGGCCTTTTGCTGAGCGGGAGTCGCCTGGCTGCGGATGACCATCTTCGTGTTGTTGAAGACACCGGCCAGCGAGTAGTAGTCCTGGTGCGGAATCGGATCGAACTTGTGTGCGTGACAGCGAGCACACGAGACGGTCAGACCGAGAAAACCTCGGGAGAGGACATCGACTCGGTCGTCGAGCGTCTCGGAGCGGGCCTGGGCCTTGCTGTCGGGGTCGCCTCCGTCGGACCGGTAGGTGGGCCCGATCGCGAAGAACCCGCTGCCGGCCCACGCCCCGGGCGTCTCGGGCATCAGGTCTCCGGCCACCTGCTGCCGGACGAATTCGTTGTAGGGCAAGTCGGAGTTGAAGCTCCGCACGACCCAGTCGCGGTAGCGCCACGAGTGGGGCAGGGCGGTGTTGTCCAGGTAGCCGCCGAACCCGTCGCTGTAGCGGGCCACGTCGAGCCAGTGTCGACCCCAGCGTTCTCCGTAGTGAGGTGATTCGAGCAGTCGATCGATGAGCCGTGCCCAGGCGTCGACCCGGTCGTCTTCAAGAAACGCCGCGACCTGTTCGGGAGTCGGCGGCAGGCCGATCAGGTCGAGTGTCACTCGGCGGATCAGCGTCCGACGATCGGCGGCGTCGGCGGCCTCGAAACCGGCGGCTTCGAGTCGGGCGAGTACAAAGCGGTCGAGCGTCTTGCGGGGCCATTCGGAACGCTTGACCACCGGTGGTTTCGGTTTCCCCAGGGGCCGGTAGGCCCAGTGAGTGGCTCGGATCTTCTTGAAGTCGTAGTTCCCCTCGGGTGTGCGTGCGACGGTCGGTGTGGCCTGGGCCGGCCAGAAGGCACCCTGCCGCACCCACTCGACCAGCACTGAGATTTCGGCCGGTTTGAGTTTTCCGGTCGGAGGCATCTCGAAGGCCTGGTACCTGATCGAGCGGACCATCAGCGACTTGTCGGGGTCGCCGGGTACCACCGCCGCACCGCTGTCGCCTCCGGTGAGCACTCCCTTCCTCGAATCGAGTCTCAGGCCGCCCTCGAGTACCTTGGACTTGCCGCTGTGACACTTGAAACAGCGGCCCACCAGCAGAGGTCTCACCCGCTTCTCAAAGAACTCCAACTGCACCGGCGTGATCGCCTTGTCGGCTGCGGTGGCTGCGGCTGCGGTGGCCAGGAGCAGTATGACCACGTCGCGAGCCCGCAGTCCTCGAGCGGTGCTTGGGCTGAGCGTCGGCATCTGACGATTCTAGCACGGCGGCGGGAACGAAGTCTTGGGCGAGGTGCGTAACATGGCCGGGGTGTTCAGGCCCTCCGCCATCGGTCCACCGCAGGCGCGCCTGACCCCGAGATGGACTCACCGTCTTGGAATTGTCACGATGGATGTCGGTCAACCCAGTCGTTTCATCACATCCCGACCATGACCGCCTTCTCATCCAACAGCGGCTCACCCAGTTCGCTCGATCGTCGCATCGACGCGGCGGAGGGGTACCTGATGCTGGAAATGCCCGAGCAGGCGTTGCGGGAATTGCGGGTGGTGGAGGCTCGCGTGGGCGGCGGCGAGGGACTGTTGGCGGCGGTCGCCCGATTGCGGGGCGAGGCGTATCGGCTGCAGCGGGACTACGAGGAGGGTGCTCGGCAGTTCCTGGCCGCCCAGTCGGATGACCCCGAAGACCTGGAAGTTTCGATCGGACTCGCCTGGTGTCTGAAACGGACCAATCGTCTCGAAGAGGCGATCGACGTGATGATGGCCGCCTACCAGTTCCACGAAGACGAACCGATCGTGCTCTACAACCTCGCCTGCTATTTCGCTTTGGCCAGCGACAAGGTGCACGCGTTGGGCTGGTTGGGTCGGGCGATCCGCATGGAGAGTTCGCTGAGGGAGCTGGTTCCCGAAGAGAGCGACTTCGACGGGCTGCGTCACGATGTCGACTTCCAGTTGATCGTGGGTGAGCCGGCCGTCGAAGGTGGTGAGTCGGGCGTCGAGTGAGTTGAGGAATGACAGGTCGTGACGCGTGCGGTACTTGGGAAGGAAAACGGGGCTGCGACAGAGGTTCTGCCGCATCCCGGGGCACCGGAATGCCGACTCCAGTCCCCCACTCGAGGTGGTTTGTGACGTAAGCTGGATGGGGTCGATTCGGCCCGGCACTACCCAAACAGCACTCGACAGATTCTCTGCAGCTGGAGCATTCATGTTCGACTCAGCCAACTCAAACGACTCAACCGACGCCGCCGACTCAACCGACGCCGCCGATTCCGCCGAGACAGCTGATGTGTCCAGTGAACCGGGTTCGATTCCGGATCAGTCGAAGATGGCACCGTCACAGCCTGAGGCCTTCCAGGCGGCTCCCGATGCTGTCGCATCGGTTCCGTCACACATGTCGATGGCCGGCCCCAACCTGATGATGCGGGGGATGGTCGGCGTGTTGATCGCGGTGGTTGTGGTGGGTGTCGTCTGGGCACTGTCGGAACCGTCGGAGACCGGTGACGCCGCGGGGACTGCCGGGGTGAAGGACACCGGGACCGAGGAGGCAGCGGATACCCTGGCCAGCCGAAACCCATTCCTTTCGACAGGTCCTGCGCGGAAGACACTCGAGGGCAACTGGGTACTGATCATCAGTCAGCCGGACGACGTCGAGCGTCGATTCGACGAGATCTGTTCGGGCCTGTTCATCCTGAGCCCCCGCCGCGGCAACCTGGACGACATGACGATCCGGATCGCGTACCGGACGCAGGTCTTCCCCGGCGCGAAGCTCGACGCCGCCGCCACATCGGCCGATCGCAGTCACGCTCGGGTCGTCTTTCGGCAGGGTCTGGAGCGGATCGACTTTGACGGCACGTTGCTCGAGGACGGGATTGTCTACGGCAACGTCGTACGGGGCGATGTCTGCCTGGCGGCTCGATTGATGCCCACCGACATGGTCGAGCTCGACCCGCAGATCGCCGTCATGTCGACACTCGATCGTCCCAAGCTCGATGCGGTCGTCAACAAGGCCAAGTCTCAGAAGTTGACGATGTACGACACCTACCGGATGTTCTGCGCCGAGCACCCCGAGACGTCACTGGCGTTGGACATCAGCCTGAAGAACCTGATGGGTCACGCCGTCCCGAGCAAGATGCCCTTGAAGGCGTTCCGCTCGGCGGTCGAGGAGCACGTGAAACTCACCAAGCGCTGGGGACCTCGGATGGAGGTGGTCAACACCCTGGTCCTTGCGCACGTCGCTTTCACTCACGGCTACCCTCCCAAGGCCGCCATCTCACTCACCGACGGGCTCTCCGAAACTCTGGGTGAGCACCGCTGGGGTGAACCCTTCAAGCGGCGGCTCGACGAGTTGCTGGACCTTTGCCACGGCAAGCAGGGTCGGATCGAGGCGGAGGACGCGTTGAAGCAGTTGGCTGCGAAGTCGACGACCGACCGCGAGACTCCTCTGGCCAAGCTCCGGGAACTCCGCAAGAAGCTGCCCTACAACCACTTCGTGACCTACGGTCTGGCCGAGGAGGCGGAGAAGGCCAAGCGAGTTGACGAGGCGTTGCAGCTGTACGGCGAAATCGTCGCCTTGCCGCTGTTGGAACGGCTGCTGGAGTTCGAGTGGGAGAGTGCGGGATTCAAGGCGATCCGCCCCGGGGACACTCTGGCGAAGCTCTGGAAGGCGAAGCACGGCGACACCAAGGGTCTCGCGGCCCACCTCGACGGCGTCTACGCTGCTGCGGTCGAGGACCTGGCCAAGTCGACCGAAGTTACGCTACCCGAATCGGTCTCCCGCAGCGTGTTGTGCGAGTTGTTCACCAGCGTCCGCGCGGATGCGGCTGTGGCGGCCGAGATGTCCACAGCGGCCCTGACCCGTCGGCTGGGAACCGACAAGCTGATCGTGATCCGCTATCACCCGCTGGACGTGGCCAGTCGCAACCAGACCAACGGCGACCCGCTGGCCAACGACGCTTCACTCAATCGCCTGGCCTACTACCGAGGCCGGACCATTCCCTCGGTCTATCTCGACGGCAGACGCCTGGCCGGGACCGACGGCCTGCTGGCCGACACGACTCGAGTCCACCGGCAGCTGGTCCGCCAGACCATCAAGCGGCTGGCTCAACCCACCGACTGGTCCCTGACCCTGGCGGCCAAGCGAACCGGGTCCTCGATCCAGGTCACCGCTTCGGCCAAGAGCGAAACGCCGGCCAGCGGCGAGTATCGTCTCCGGATGCTGCTGGTCGAGGAGCGGATTCCGATGCCGGAGGCCCGCTGTGGGATCCGGGTGCAGGAGATGGTGGTGCGGTGGCAGATCGACGGTGGGGACGGAGCGGTTCCCAAGGATGGCAAGTTCGCCGTCACCGAAACGGTCTCGATCGTTGACATCCGCAAGCAACTGACTGAGGACCTTGCTCGCTTCGAGAGATTGCAGGGGATGAACTTCCCCGAAAAGCCTCTCGAAATGAAGTCGCTGTTCGTGATCGCGTTGGTCCAGGACGAGACGACTCGTGAGGTGCTGCAGGCGAAGCTGGTCCCGGTCACCTCGGTTCCGGCTTCCAATTGACCAGCGCGATGCCGATGGCGACCGCGGCGGCGGCGAGCAGCAGCCACGGCGACGGTGCGGCTTCACGGAATCCCCACGCGATCAGGACTCCGAAGATCGGAGTCGAGAACGCAAAGATGCTCAATCGCGCGGCGGGGTGCCGCTTCAGCAGCTGCGACTGCACGGCGAAGCAGAAGCCGGCGACGACCAGGCCCTGGTACAGCAGCCCCAGCCCCGCTTCGACGCCGAACCTGCCCAGGTCGATCCGATCCGATTCCAGGGCCAGGGAGGTCAGCGAAAACAGGGCGACTCCGACCAGGTCGTGCCACAGAATCAAGCGTGCCGGCGGGACGACTCGTACGGCGTGCTTGGTGTAGATGATCTTCACGCCCAGCAAAAACCCGCTGCCGACCAGCAGCAGGTCGCCGGTGATCGAGGGTTGGTCGAGCCCCTTGGCGGCCGCGTCGGGGTCACCCGGCGAGGCGACCAGGACCAGTACGACTCCTGATGCGGCCACCCCCAGGCCCAGCAGGCGGCGGGCATTGAGCCGATCGGTGCGGGTGACGAAGTGCTCGATCGCCGCCACCCACAGCACGAAGGTGTTGATCAGCAGCGAGCCGTGCGAGGGGCTGGAGGAGTGCAGGCCGAGGTGGAACAGCGAGATCTGGGCGTACAGCAGCAGTCCGCAGATCAGAGCCGGACGCCGTTGCGAGTGTTCCAGTCTCAGCCCGACCTTCTGCACCCGGCACCACACGACCATGAACCCGGCCGCCAGCAGGAACCGGGCCGCCGCCACGCCGATGGGGGGCAGCACGTCCTGGGAGTACTTGATCGCGACGGGTGTGCCGGCCCACAGGAAACTGGTCAGCACCGCCCAGGTCGCCGACGAGGCCCCGATCGGCTGGCGACCCTCTTCGAGTTCCCGGCTCGTGGACATCCCTTTCCCTGCACCCTCTCGCGGTCAGCCGCCGACACAATTGCCCAAGTCGGCATGAACGGGTTACGGTAGTGGCCCGCTTCCAAAAGTCAATTCGCCCTGATCGCCCGGATTCCTGGCCGTTCCCGGAGACACCCATCGTGAGATCTGTTGTGCTGCGTGGCCTGCTGCTGGCCGCGGTGTTGATACCCGGCGAACTGGCGGCGGCCGAAAAGCCGCCGGTGAGCCGCGATCCGCGGTTGGTGATCGAGCTCTTCGCCGCGGATCCGGACATCGTGACCCCCACCGGCCTGGATGTGGATCACGCCGGGCGGGTCTTCGTGATCGAGAGTAATACTCACTTTCCGCCTGAGGGCTACGACCGGCATCCCACCGATCGGCTGCTGGTGCTCAGGGACCTCGACGACGACGGGCAAGCCGAGCTGCCGACGGTGTTCGCCGACGGGTTCGTGCACGCGATGAGTGTCGCGGTGCGGACCTCGCACGACCCGTCCCAACCCGACACCGTGCTGGTGGCGACGAGGAAGGAAGTGATCGCGCTGTGGGACGACGACGGCGACCTGGTGGCCGATCGCCGCACCCGCATCCTGCAACTGGACACCAAGGGCAACTACCCTCACAACGGCCTGGCCGGTTTCGCCTTCGACGCTCACGGACACATGTACATCGGCCTGGGCGAAAACCTCGGCGCAGCCTACAAGCTCATAGGCAGCGACAAGACGACTCTTGAGGGAGGTGGCGAGGGCGGCAACATCTACCGCTGCCGGCTGGATGGTTCGCACCTGCAGAAGTTCGCCACCGGCTTCTGGAACCCTCACGCCAACTGCGTCGACGCCTTCGGCCGCCTGTTCTGTGTCGACAACGATCCCGACAGCCTGCCTCCGTGCCGGCTGATGCACATCGTCGCCGGCGGCGACTACGGCTACCGCTTCCGCAACGGTCGCAAGGGGTTTCATCCGTTCACGAGTTGGAACGGGGAGATTCCCGGCACGTTGCCGATGCTGGCGGGCACCGGTGAGGCCCCCTCGGGGATCGTCGCCTACGAATCGGACGGGTTGCCCGCTGAATACGTGGGGAACCTGCTGGTGACCAGTTGGGGTGACCACCGGATCGACCGGTTCCGGTTGAAGGAACGTGGAGCGTCGTTTGAATCGGTGGCCGAGGTGTTGATCCAGGGCGGAGTCAATTTCCGGCCGGTCGGACTGGCCACGGCACCCGACGGGAGCCTGTACTGCAGCGACTGGGTCTTGAGGGACTACAAGGTGCACGGACGCGGCCGGGTGTGGCGGATCCGCCAGAAGGCGGCAGGTGACCACCAGGGTAGGAAGCCGGTGCTCGACGTGGTGTCGGTGACTGCCAGGACCCCAGTCGATCAGCTGTCCCGCCTGGCGCGGTCGCCTCGAATCGCCTTGCGTCGTGTGGCTGCGAGGATGTTGGCGCAGACCGCCGAGGGTCGAGCGAGCCTGCGGCGGCTGATCGCCGACTTCCGCCAGAGCCCGCGGACGCGGATCGAAGTGCTGTGGGCGATGGCCGGGGTCGATCGCGGTGACGAGGACTTCGGGTTCCTGAGACCGGGCGCGAAACGGGCTCGATTGGCCGGCGGGTCGACCGAGGTGGAGATCGCGGTGATCGAGCTGATCGGGTCGGGGCAGTTTCCTTTCGATGCCAGCAAGCGGAACTTCCTCGAGGACGAGCGTGTGGCGGCGCTGCTGTGGGTGCCGGATCCGCTGGACCGCCCGGGTCCGACCCGCGGCCACAAAGCCCGCTGGGCGGCCGCGGCGATGCGACTTTTGAGTCTCGAGCAGGCGATCGGGTTCCTGGAACCCGATGATCCCTTCCTGCTGGCCGCCGTGCTGGGCCGGACGCTGCACAAGGACGTCACCGGGCCGGAGTTGCTGAAGGCGATCCGCCTAGCACTGGTCTCCGCCGGCAGCGACCAGAGGCGGCAACAGGCGATCAGGACACTGCTGGTGCTGTCGCTGCTGAAGCGGTTCAACAACCCCGCACTCACCCGCCAGATGCTCGGCGGCGACGGAGTCGATCCGGTGGCCCGCCGGCTGGTGGTGCAGTGGGTGGCCGAATCGGGCCAGAAGGAACTCAGGCCCCAGGTCGCCTCGATCCTCGACGACATCGACATCACCGCCGACCTGTTCCATACGACTCTCGCCGCCCTGGACATGCTCGATGGAGGCGACCCCAAGAAGATCGACAGCACGTCGCCTTCGGACCTGGCGCTGCCGTTGCTGCGGGACCCCAAGCGGTCGGCCGCCGTGAGGTCTCTGGCACTGCAGCTGGTCGATCCCTCGGAGAAGGGGTTGGATCGCAAGCTGTTCGCCGAGCTATTGGCCTCGAAAGAACCCAGGCTGATCGCCGAGACGGTCCGCACACTGGGCCTCTCGACTCACGGCTTTGCCTGGGCGTTGCTGCTGGAGGTGGCTGGTGACCGAAGGCGTCCGCTGGAGGTGCGGGCCGATGCTGTGGCGGGACTGGGCGGCTTTGCGACGCGGCCCGAAGTGGCCGGAGCATTGCGGGGGTGGGTTGTGGATCCGGAGCTGGTGATTCGGGTCGAGGCGTTGCGGTCGTTGAGACCGTCGCTGGGGTCCGATCAGGTCAGCCGGGTGAGGCTGGCGGGGATAATCGAGGCCGTGGTGAAACAGGGGCAGCCGTCGAGCGACCCGGTCCGCGACCTCGTCGATCGCTTGACCACGTCGCTGAAGGTCGCCGGACAAAGTGTGCCGATGTCGCTGAAGGAGATCACCGCCAAGCGGCCGAGAGGGCTCGAGGACTGGGAACGGTTGATCGGGAGTGGAGGCAGTGTGGAGGCGGGTCGACGGGTGTTCTTTCACAACGCCGGACCCCAGTGTGCCCGCTGTCACACGGTCAACGGGCGAGGCCGTCGGGTGGGACAGGACCTGTCGCTGATCGCGAGGTCCAGGAATCGGCGCCAGTTGCTCGAATCGATCCTGGTGCCCAGCCGCGAGGTTGCTCCGCAGTTCACGTCCTGGACGCTGGTGACGACCGACGGCAAGGTGCTCGACGGGGTGATCGTCTACGAGAACCGTGACCGGTTGACGATCGAGGACGCCGAGGGGAAGCAGACCAACCTGGCCAACACCGATGTGGAACTGAGGACGCCTCGCAAGACGTCGTTGATGCCCGAGAAGCTGATCGATCGCCTGGCGATCAGCGAGTTGCGGGATCTGCTGACGTTTCTGGAGTCGCTGAAGTGAGCGGGGGGGTGCTGCGGTGTTCTGCGGTGTTCTGCGGTGTTCTGCGGTGTTCTGCGGTGTTCTGCGGTGTTCTGCGGTGTTCTGCGGTGTTCTGCGGTGTTCTGCGGTGTGGGGGTCAGACGCCCGCCAGAGATGGTCCTTGCTCCACCTCCAACGGTCCGCACGCGGGGGCCTGAACCCTTCTTCTCCAACCACGCTGTCTGGCCGAAGGGTTCAGGCCCCGCCTGCGGAACGCGGCAGGTGTAGCAATCCCATCTGTGGGCGGCGTCTGACCCCAGGACGCTCAGGCAACCAGCTCACCCAGCACACCCACGGTCCGCTCGATTTCCTCGAGCGTGTTGTAGTGCAGGGCGCTGATCCTCAGCGTGCCGTGGGGTTCCAGGCCCAGTGCTTCGGTGGCCGGCAACGCGTAGTGGTTGCCCGGCCAGGTGAAGATGCCCCGAGCAGCCAAGCCCTCGGCCAACTCCAGCGGAGTGCGTTGCTGGTGAGTGATCGAGTAGGTTGCGACTCGATGGTCGATCTGGCGGGGGTCGGTGATTCCGTGGATCGTGATTCCGTCCAGGCCGATGAGTCCCTCGAGCAGTGCCAGCGAGAGTTCTCGTTCGTGTTCGCCGATCGCCTCGAAGGCGCTCACCAGTGCCTGCCGACGGGACTGTGCCTGCGGATCGAGTTCCCGTCCCAGGTCGGCGAGGTACTCGATCGCCGCCCCGACCCCCGCAATGCCCTCGTGGTTCCCCGTCCCGGTCATCCACTTCCCGGGCAGCTCATCGGTGGCCGGACGCAACTTGTAGGGTTCAAGCGATTCGAGCAGTTCGCGTCGTCCCCACAGCAGCCCGACGTGGGGTCCGAAGAACTTGTAGGCCGAGCAGGCCAGGAGGTCGCAGTCCCAGTCGACGACATCGAGCAGTCGATGAGGGGCGAGGTGGACGGCGTCGACGAAGACGAGTGCTCCGACCTGGTGAGCGATCCGGGTGATCTCGGCGACGGGGTTGACCGAGCCTGAGAGGTTCGAGGCGGCTGCGATGGCGACCAGGCGGGTGGAATCGGTGAGGTGGCTGCGGAGGTCGTCGAGGTCGAGCGTGGCGGTTGCGGGATCGATCGCGGCGTGGTCGACGGCGACCCCGGCATCGCGTGCAGCCAGTACCCAGGGCGTGACGTTGGCGTCGTGGTCGAGCTGCGAGACGAGAATCCGGTCGCCGGGGTTCCAGGTCGCGGCCAGGGCGCGTGAGACGGCCAGGGTCAGGGTGGTCATGTTCGAGCCGAAGGCGACCGTGTCGGGGTCCGAGCTGCCCAGGAAGTCGGCGGCCGCGCGGTGGGCCGAGTCGAGCACCGCGTCACTCTCGATGCTGGTCGCAAACGGGCCGCCGTGGTTGGCGTTGGTGTCTCGCAGGTAATCGCTCACCGCAAGGGCGACACGGGCGGGCACCTGGCTGCCGGCGGCTCCGTCGAGAAACACGGCACGGTGACCGTCGACGGTGCGGCTCAGGGCCGGGAATTGAGAGCGGATGGCGTCGAGATCGAAGCGGTCCGTCATGAGGCCACTCGCGGGGGGGCCGTCTACTCGTCGGATTTCGCCTCGGCCGACTCCTCGTCGTCGTCGGCTGCCTTTTCGTCGTCGCCGCCGTCCTCTTCTTCAGCGGCCTCTTCTTCAGCCGCTTCTTCTTCAGCCGCTTCTTCTTCAGCCGCTTCTTCTTCAGCCGCTTCTTCTTCAGCCGCTTCTTCTTCAGCCGCTTCTTCTTCAGCCGCTTCTTCTTCAGCCGCTTCTTCTTCGGAAGCTTCTTCTTCGGAAGCTTCTTCTTCGGAAGCTTCTTCTTCGGAAGCTTCTTCTTCGGAAGCTTCTTCTTCGGAAGCTTCTTCTTCGAAAGCTTCTTCTTCGGAAGCTTCTTCTTCGGAAGCTTCTTCTTCGGAAGCTTCTTCTTCGGAAGCTTCTTCTTCGGAAGCTTCTTCTTCGGCGACTTCTTCTTCGGCGACTTCTTCTTCGGCGACTTCTTCTTCGGCGACTTCTTCTTCGGCGACTTCTTCGGCGGCTTCTTCTTCAACCGCTTCGGGTTCGGGAGTCGGCTCGGGAGTTTCCTCTTCAGGCTCCTCCTCGGGCGTCTCGACGATTTCCAGTCCGGGCACGTTGATCTCGGTGACCTTGATCTGGGTGTACTTTTGTCGGTGTCCGGTGTGTCGTCTGGAGTTCTTCCGTCTTCGGATCTTCTGGATCTCGAGCTTGGGCCCCTTGACCTCGGTCTCGACCACTTCGGCGGTGACGGTCGCACCTTCGATCACCGGTTGACCGATCGCGCTGGCTCCGCCTCCGTTGGCCAGCAGCACCCGATCGAACTCGATCGTCTGGCCCGGCTCGGAGTCCTTGCGGTAGTCGATGGTGAGTTCGTCACCGGTCGACACGCGGTACTGGTGACTTCCGTCGGTAATGACAGCGAACATGGCGGGGGTTCCGCTTGGCGTCGCGTGGTTTGTGAGAGTTTGCGCGAGACAGGGGGAATCGGAGATTGTAGAGGTTTGTTTTTTTGAATTCGAGCCATCCGGCTAGGAAATCCGCACATCCTTTCCGTGCTGGTCCTTGCAGGTGGCCTTGAGGTGGTTGGGTGAGCAGTCCTTGAGTGTTGAGATGGAGACGGTGGAGCCGCATTCCTGTTCGATTTTGTTGAGGCTGCTTCGTTTGCGATTATTGAGGTATTCGCCGACGCGTTCGTGGACTTCGAGCCTGATGGTCTTGACGCTGCTGCGGCTGGCGTTGCTGGCCACGAGCCTCATCACCTCGATCGCCACGCTCTCGGCCGTCTTGACCAACCCGGTCCCATCGCAGCACGAGCAGTCCTCGTAGACGCTCCGCTTGAGTGACGGCCGGATTCTCTGGCGGGTCATTTCGAGCAGTCCGAAGGCGCTGATCTTCTGGACCTTGGTCCTGGCGCGGTCTCGCTTGAAGGCATCCTTGATGGCCTTTTCGACTCCGCGACGGTGTTTTTCGTCCCGCATGTCGATGAAGTCGTTGACGATCACTCCGCCGAGGTCTCTGAGTCGAATCTGGCGGCAGATTTCTTCTGCGGCCTTGAGGTTGAGTTTGTAGGCGGAGGTTTCCGCGTCGTCCTTGGTACGGAAGGTGCCGCTGTTGACGTCGATGGCGACGAGGGCTTCGGTCTGGTCGATCACGATGGACCCGCCGCCCTTGAGCACCACGGTGCGGTCCTGGATCGCGTCGATCTCGGACTCGATGTTCCACTTCTGGAAGATCGGTTCACTTTCCTCGTAGAGCTTGACTCGCTTGGTCTGCCGGGGCATGCAGATCTTCATGAATTCCTGGGCCCGCTGGTAGGCGGCGGTGTCGTCGATCCAGACGGTTTCGATTTCGCTGTTGTAGATATCGCGGATGGTGCGGATGACCATGTCGCTGTCTTCGTAGATCGCCGAGGGGGTGGGTGCGGAGATGATCCGTTCGACGAGGACTTTCCAGAGCCTGATCAGGTAGTTCATATCGCGTTGCAGGTCGCGTTTGGTCCGGTCGCTGCCGGCGGTGCGGACGATGAATCCGACACCCGGCGGCGGTTCGAGTTCGTTCATCAGCTTGCGGAGCTTGCGACGGAGCTCATCGCCCTCGATCTTGCGACTGACTCCGACCCGGCCCAGCGCGGGCATCAGCACGAGGTAGCGTCCGGGGATCGAGATGTAGGTTGAGAGCGTCGGTCCCTTGGTGCCGATGCCTTCCTTGATCACCTGGACCACGACCTCGCTGCCCTTCCTGAAAATGTCTTGGATCGGCGGCTTGTTGCGTCCGCCACGGTCGTTGCCGGCCCCTCCCTGCCGCTTGCCCTCGTTGCGGGCCGTCTGTTCCTTTTCGGTCAGCAGGTGCTTGTAGTACTGGTACTCGACATCGCTGACGTGCAGGA